>CAMLRX010000001.1 GCA_946482545.1 uncultured Flavihumibacter sp.
CACCATAAGTAAGACCATCTTTCACCTGCTCAATCTGAGTTGGATTCAATGCTGTTCCCAGTTTTTTCAAAAAGATCGGATGGAGCGAATCGATGGAGGCAGTCGCAACTGCATGTATGGCCGCCAGTTTGGTGTCTTCAGGTTTTGTTCCGGCCGCTAATGTTCTTTTGTACTGGTTAATCGCCGTATCGCGCCGGGCATAAATATTGTTCAGGTTATTGTAATGGTGCGCAATGTGAAAGACTGTAGTTTTCGCTTTTGCTGAATCCTCCAGCTTCATGTCCTGTACAATCTTTTCTGCGCGACCGGTTACGACTTTTAAATAAGCTGCTTCAGCAGAGGAACTGGTTTGTGCGGAGAGGGTGAGTTGGGTAAATGCTAAAGCGAGTGGGAAGAGTACTTTTTTCATGTTTGCGTTTTTGGCCTCACCCCCGGCCCCTCTCCCTGGGGAGAGGGGCCGGCTCGAAGGATGATTATTTTAAGAAGATTGTTATTTATTGATAGTTACTTTTTGTTTTATTGAATTTCCAGGCCTGCTATGGCCAGGCCTGAAGCATTTTCAGAGATCAGGGTTAGGGTGTAGTTTCCAGCGTTGATGCTTGTTCCGGTATCGGTATGGATTAGTCCCCATTTGTGGGGGAGGTACGGATCGAATACAATTTGCGTTTCTTTCATGAGGGTTCCGTCTGCTGCATGAAGCAGCATGCGGGCTTTGAAAAATTCGTTTGTTCTGTTCACATACCTTAAACGGATGGCATATACATCCGCCACGCCTACGGAAATTTTCCATTGCACCGTGTCACCGGAAGCCTGGTTGAAAATGATGGCATTTTTTCCATTCAGGGTATCGCGCTGCGCACCTGCTCCTTTCAGTACCGTGTTCTCTATTTTATAACCGGTAGTCGGCTTCAGGTCGAAGGCGGGATCCATTTTCATGGGAGGAACTATGGCGATAAACAAATCTTTTCCCTGCTTTCTGCTGAACGCAAGCACTTCGTTCTTAGTGCCGTTTTTTCTGAAAACTTTCCATCGCTTTTCCACACCCGCAAATGCAATCTCCTTTTCCAGCGACACCCATCCCTTGCCGGGCAATTCATTTGCAATCCCGCCTTCTACTGCCGCATACCATATTGCATCTTCGTTCAACTGAAGAGATGTGGTTTCCTCCGTTAAAGTTGCAGCTTCCGGAAAGCAAATCCACTCAGCGGCATACCATTCAGCAGGAAGCCCACTGATGGTTATTGTTTCTTTCTCTGTTTTACGGTCGCCGAGGTTCAACCACTTTTTAACTATTGCATTTCCGCTTACTACACTTACCCTTCCCTCCTTTTCATTTTGCTTTACTTTGTTTTTGTTATTTCCCTTCTCTTCAATTTCATCAGCGATAGCGATCGCTGAAATAAATGCCTGTCCTGCCGCCACTCCAGGAAAACTGATAACCAATTGGCCGTTTTCAGAATCAGCGCTGATTACTTTTTTAAACACCCTGTTGGGGCCGATTTCGCTCCACACATCCAAATTCTTCAAGACTATCTTCTCGTTGACTGCCACATCAAATACACGGTAGCCCGCAGCATTTACGGCCGGGAACCAGGTTTCCGCAAAATAGAGTTCAACGCGGTACCTGCCATCCGGCACAGGGAACCGGTAAGCAAGTTTAGCCCCACCATACCTCATATATTGGAACAACGGCCATTCCTTTGTGTCCTGCACAATTTCTTTCCGGTAGCGCTGACTTCCGAAAACAGAAGGCACTCCTTCAAAGGCGTCGCCCCATGAGTTGCTTCCCCATTTTCCGGAGTCGGAAGAATACCTGTCGGCACTCCAGGTATTGCCATAAGCATCCGTCCAGTCCGGGCCGCCACAATTCACCCGGTACAGGTAGTGCCTGTTTTTTGCGGGTGCTATGGCTTCTTTCTGTTTGCTTTTCCATTCCTGCAATTCTGGCGCCTCCGGCAGGTGGTGCAGCAAGACTTTATCTTCCGCAACAGGTTTACCCTTTACGTAACCGACCGCACGCAAAACATTGTATTGAATGAACACATTATCCCATTGGAAATGCGTGCCGATACCCTTATTTTTTTTTCTCCCCAGTGAAACACCCTGCAGGTCGTTCCACAACTCCACTTCATCACAATTGGAGTACACACTTATATTTTTTTGCATACCGGGCTTTGTGAACCTTCCGGGCCAGGTATGCGAAACGATATATACCATCGGTTCTTTTTCCGCTGGAACAAAGTTACTCCTGAACAGGTAGAAAGCATCAGTCGGTTCGCCCCATAGGGTGAAAACACCTTTGTAGTTTACGGGTCCGATCCGGTCAATTTCACGGAAGCCTTCTCCACTTTGTGAACGTCCCGGATTCTCGTGGGAGTAGAGCAGCCAATGAAAGTGGCCTGCTACTTCATTTTTTACGGAATCCGCCAACCGTATTTTCGCCTCCATGATCTCCGTCATTTTCTCCTCGGAGTATCCGTTTTTTTCTCCCTTCTCCCCATGAAGATCAATGGACCGCCAGGCACCATATTCGCCCACCAGTATCTGACGCTTCAGGTCGGTCCCATAGGTTTGTGGATCCCCACCATAGGTGCCGGTCCAGTTCTGGGGCACATCCCAATCTGTGCCGGAACCGCCGTTGCAGGTGGTTACCAGTCTTTCTGAAGATGCACCGGGGTCCATCTGGCGGATGATTTCCGTGCATTCACGCGCAAAATCTTCGGGCAACGTACTTTCATTTTCCAATCCCCAAAGTATAATGGACGGACTGTTTCTTCTTTCCTTTATCCAATCGTACAACAGTTGCTTGAAATTGTTCCGGAACGCCGGGTTATCGAACCAGATGTGCGCGCCGAATTGCGGCCACCAAAGAATTCCACGCTCATCCCATTGTTTCTGGTAACGAAGGTTATGCGGCTGATGAGCGTCTCTGAACGCATTATAACCCGCATCCACTACCTGTTTTACCCGGGCATTGATTTCTGTTGAAGAAAAAGCATGGCTCTTTCCCATCGCGTGCTCATATTCCGCCGTTCCGTTTAGAAATACTTTCTTCCCGTTCAGCAAGAACGCTCCACCCTCTTTCAGTGAAGGCCAATGAATAGAGCGGATTCCAAACTTTGTCGTTACCCGATCCAATTCTTTTCCTCCGGTGCGCAACACTGTTTCCACCCGATACATGGCAGGGTTGGTATTGCTCCATCTTTCGGGATGGTCAATTTTGTTAAAGGAAATGGTGTCTTCTATTGTTTTTCCAGGTTTCAGGTCAAGTTTTTTCACGGACCTTCCAACCAGTTTTCCCCCCGGAGCATACAATGTATTTTCCACTTCCACAGGTACTGTGACAGCCCCGTATTGTTTCAATTCTACCGTTCCCTTTACTTCAGCCCGATCATTTACAAGATCATCTTTACTCCAGAAATAGGTCCCGAAGGGTTCCACACGAACTTCGTTGGTCACCACGAGGTGAACCGGCCTGAAAATCCCCATGGGTTGAGATCCTTCAGAAAAACCGATTTCGGCACTGCATCCCCCGCAAACCCAGGGCAGGTCGGTGATGCCCGCAGGGTGGTCGGCCCGGACAGCCAGCAGGTTAGGTTTGCCCGGAACAACGGCTTCCGTAATATCGATCGTGAACGTGGTCCTTCCTCCGGCGTGCTTCCCCACCAGTTTTCCATTCAACCAAACAGTGGCATAAGATCCCACCCCTTCAAAGAATAAAAAATATCGCTTGTTGCGCCCCTCATCCGGAACCTGTACCATATTCCTATACCACGCATAACCGTGCCTGTTACCATGCTTCATTCGCCTTAGTCCTTCATACTGGTCCCAGTTGTGCGGAACGGTAACCGGCAACCACGATGCATCATTGAAGGAATGTTGCGCAAAGTCATTGTAATTTTTATCCATAGCATCCGCGGCAACAGTCTTCCAGTCGGCGGACAGCTCCATTTCCCAACGTGCATTGCTTTGTGCCGCCAACCTGTTCAGCGGCAGCAATAGTATCCACAAAAAGAAATTATATTTTTTCCAGCTTTTCATTGAATGACAATACTCCTCCTTTTCGGGTTTGAATCTGAATTGTTTTTTCACCGTATTTAAGTGTGCAGGGACCTCCATTGCGGGAAAGTATTTTCACCTGTTTGAGCCTGTTGTTTTCCCAACTCATGTCCAGCACAAAATTCCCCCTGGTACACAGTCCTTTTACTGCCCCGGAGGCGAATGCTTTGGGAAGCGCCGGCAACAGTTCGATCTGTTCTTCCTGGCTTTGCACCAGCATTTCCGCTACGCCTGCAGCCCCGCCGAAATTGCCATCAATCTGGAAAGGCGGATGGGCGTCAAAAAGGTTATCATACACGCCACCACGCTCTGTGCCATCTGCGGCTACGGCCGGTTCCAGCAACCTGTTCAATATTTTAAGTGCATGGTCACCATCCCTGAAACGCGCCCAAAGGTTCACCTTCCAGGCAAGGCTCCAGCCGGTACCATCATCTCCTCTGTACAACAGGGATTGCCTTGCGGCCCGCATCAGATCAGTATCTTTCTGCCGGATGTCCGTTCCGGGATACACGCCCCAAAGGTGGGATACATGCCTGTGCTTATTGGTGGTATCATCTTTGTCCTGCATCCATTCCTGCAATTGTCCGAACCGGCCGATCTTATTGGGTGCGATACGCGGAACAAGAAGGCTCAGTTCTTTCCTGAAAGCAGCATCGGTATTTAACACCTGGGCGGCATCGGTACAATTTCTGAAAAGTTCCCGAATCATTTGATGGTCCATGGTTGGACCAGCAACAAGCCCCCCCTGTTCAGGAGAGTTGGAAGGACTGCTGATGAGGAACCCGGATATCGGGTCTTTCACCAGCGTATGTTTATAGAAAGCCGCGGCAGCTCTGATTACAGGGTAAGCTTTTGTCCGGAGGAAGGCAGTATCGCGGGTAAACAGAAAATGTTCCCAAAGGTGCCTGCAAAGCCAGGCCGACCCTCCGGGCCAGATGCCGTGGTTCGCAGCATTTACAGGGGCAGTTCCCCGCCATAAATCGGTATTGTGGTGCAGTACCCATCCCGGCGCATTGTAATGCTCAGCGGCGGTACGTTTTCCGGTTTCCGCCAGTTCGGCAATCATTTTGTGCAATGGTTCAACTGTTTCTGCGAGGTTCAGCAAATGTGCAGGCCAATAGTTCATCTGCACATTGATGTTTGTGGTGTATTTGCTTCCCCATGGCGGCGTGAGCCGGTCGTTCCAAATGCCCTGCAGGTTAGCGGGCTGCGAACCGGGCCTGGAGGAAGCGATCAGCAGGTAACGGCCATACTGCACATACAATGCCGCCAAAGCGGGATCGGAGACAGGATCGTATTTCCGGATGCGTTCGTCCGTAAAAAGATCCTCCCTTGAACGCGTTCCCAACCTGAGGGAAAAACGGTTGTATAAACCCGTGTAATCACGGATATGCGCTGCCAGTAATTGATCATATTTTAATTTGGCATTTTGCCCGAGCACTCTGAGGCATTTCGCCAAAGGATCACCACTTACATTATTATAGCTTACGAAACTGGTTGCCGCAGTGAGATAAAAAGTTACGGTATCTGCATCCGTCACGGTAATGGCAGTATCGGAAGCCGTCAGTTGCCCGTTGGAAACCACTTTTAATAAGCTCACGCCTTTCAATATGCCATTCCGGGGTTGTTGCTCCATTCCTATCGTATTGTCATTAACCCTGAACAACCGGTTTTGCTTATGCGGACTACTGAAAAACACCTTCAATGGCCTTTCGCGGGTGAACTTCCCGGTGTAACGCGCCACGATCATACCGGCAGGTGCACTGGCAAAATAAGTACGTGAAAAATCATGGTTGTTGTTGCGGTAAAAAACACCTGCGGTGGCGTTGGAAATATTCAGTGAGCGCCGGTAATTTTCTGTTTCATTACCCGGTGTTTGCACGTGCAGGTATCCGAAAGGGAGGTAATCCGCATTGTAACGCGGCATCAGCGGTGGCGCCTCATCCTGCACCTTATATTTCACCTTCCGTGCAATAAACACGGTGTCGGTTCCTGCTTTTTCACCCGTTACATAGAGAAAAGGATCATCTCCTTTTCTACCGGTAAAACCGCCTTTATCGTGGTAGTTCAACACCTGAATGGCCACCGTGTTTTCACCGGGTCTGAGCATATCTTTGGAAAGCACGTAGCGGCGGGTGGTGTTCCCGCCTTCCGTATTGCCTACGTTCAATCCGTTTACCCAGGTAATGTCTTCATCCCGTATTTTTCCCAGGTCGAGAACCAGGTTTTTACCCCGCATATTTTCGGGGAGGAAGAACTTCATCCTGAACCATATTGATCCATCTGTTCCATCGCCCAGCACTTCTTCCCAACCCTGTAAAGTGGGAAGGCTCATTTCCTGCCAGTTTTTATCGTTCCACTGCGGATCAGCATATTTATGTGCCATGAGCATTTTGTTTCTCCAGGCATTTCTTTTCTGCGCATATCCCTCTTCGTTGAGCCGCGTGCCCATAAAATGTTTTTCGCCTAATGCTTCCGCTTCTTTTTGTTTCCCCTCGTTCAGCAAACTCCGGATTTCCGGCAGGTATTTGTAGGCATCTTTTCTGGCGTATTCGTGGGGCTGGCCACTCCAGAAAGTAGCTTCATTCAGTTGTAACACTTCTTCTTCCACGCCACCGTAAATCATTGCACCCATGGCTGCGTTGCCGATGGGAAGGGCTTCGGTCCATTTGGAGGCGGGTTTCCCGTATTGGAGTTGCTGGGCTTGGAGGGAGGTGGAGAGGAGGAGGAAAATTGTGATCCTTGTGCATAGGTTGGACGCCTCACCCCTGCCCCTCTCCCGGGGGAGAGGGGTTACGTTTCCAGCAGCAATTCGGTGCGATACGAGATATTTTGAGGGCATGGCAATTATTTGTGGGTGAAAGGTTCCTTTGTAAGTTGGATTTGCTCTTTGATGATGACGTTCTTCAGTTGGATCGCGGTTTTTGCGCGGATATTGATGTTGCTGAAGGTGACGTTTTCAACAGGCATTTCCTTCAAACCGTTGATGTAACCTGCATTTACTGCGGAGCCGCTGATGTTGCTGAAGTGAATGTTCCGGATACGGGGCGTGCGCTCCGAAACGGGTTCTTCCGCTGTTTTCGCGTATTCCATATCAATCACGATAGCGTTTTCGCGGATGTTGCGCATCACGATATTGCTCATACTGATGTCTTCGATCACACCGCCGCGGCCCCGGGCCGTTTTGATGCGGAGTCCGCGGTCGGTGCCGTCGAACACACAATTGGAGATGACGATATTCCTTACGCCACCTGACATTTCACTGCCAATTACAACACCTCCGTGCCCCGAAAGCATGGTGCAATTGGTGATGGTATAATTTTCCGCGGGACGGTTCTTCGTTCTGCCCGGAAGGTCCTTTCCAGATTTAATTGTAATACAATCATCGCCCACACTGATATGGCAATTGGAGATGTGAACATTCGAACAGGACTCCGGATTGATGCCGTCTGTATTTGGCGAGGGCGGGTTCAGGATAGTGACCGCGTGCACGGTTACGTTGTTACAGAATTCGGGGTTTACTGTCCAGAAAGGGGAATTTTTGATGGTAATCCCTTCGATAAGCACATTATTGCAGTGCATAAACTGGATAAAAGGCGGACGCAGGAAACCCCGTTTCATCTGCTTCGGATCATCGGGCAGCAGGATATTCCTGTTCAGGCTGTCGAACATCAGTTGCCATTTGGAACGCGGGCGCTGGTCGGTATAGCCTTCGGCGAAATCCCACCATTTCTTTCCGTGCCCGTTGATGGTTCCCCTTCCTGTTATGGTGATATTCTCCGCTTCAAACGCGTAAAAAAGCGGGGAGAAACTGGTGACATCCACGCCTTCGTACCGTGTTTCCACCATGGGCAGGTACTGGTTGAAATCGTCGGAGAAATGCAGTTCCGCTCCGGCTTCAATGTGAATGGTAATATTGCTTTTCAGGTGAATGGGGCCGGTCAGGTATTTACCTGCCGGGAAATACACCGTTCCCCCGCCCTTGGCTGAAGCCGCAGTTATGGCTTTCCGGATAGCGGTAGTGGCGAGTGCACTGCTGTCGTTTTTAGCGCCATATTTTTGCACATTGAACCACTGCTGCGCATTGCCGAATAAGCCCTGAAAAAGAAAAAAAGCGATCAGTAAATATTTCATATCAACATATTCTTATTCAAATATCCAATCCACTTCCCGGATGGTTTCCGTTTCCGATAAGCCGGCGTCGTACACCTGCTCAGGAAGTGTTTTCACGAATCCCAGTAACAGGCATTTTCCTTTCGCAAGCCGCAGAGTATGTTTTCCCGGAGGAAACGTGTAAGCATGCACGTTAACCGGTGGAAGACCTTTCAGCACGATACCGTTGGCGATCCAGGATTCAGCCTGACCGTAATCATTTGCGGTGGCGTTGGTTTCCAATTCCGGAGCAGGCAAAAAACCCGGTTGTTTTCCGGTGAAAAAACCTACCAGGAAATGCACTTTTTCTTTGGTCGTGAAGCTGATTTCCGTGCCTTCGGTTTGCTGCTTTTCCGGATCAGCTACGATACCGCTCAGCGCTTTTAATTCCGATACCACTTTGAATATTGTACTTGTATCATTGCTGAACGGGCGTGCGTTTTCCCTGACAGCATAAGCAGGCATCTTCGAAGTTTTTACCTGAGCGGGTTCCAGTAATTTCCGTGTAACAACAGATGAAACATTTCCAACTTTCGCTAAAGAATCTACTCTTTTTTCAAGCAGCTTCAACTCGTTTTTAAAATGCGGCTGCACTTCATACCAGTTGATATAAGTAGCATCCACACCACGGAAAGGAATTTTCCTTTGCGCGGTCTGCATACTATTGGCATAGCGGTAAGTGCCTTTCGTACGTTGGGTAAGTGAGTCGTACCACCGAACGCTCTCTTTCAATGGGGCAATGGCCTTCCGGAGATCATCCACATTTTTCGAGTATTTATACCGCAATGCGGCCAGCGCTGCTTCGGCCTTATACGCATAATGGAAAGCCAGTGCGCGGTAACAATACACATCATTTTTCCACCGGTTGAACTCCTCCGTGTTTTTCGCCACGAATGGTGCGGCTTTTTCTATCGCTTCCACTGCTTTTTCCCCATGTTCTTTCACATCATTGATCACCACCCAGGGCGTTTCGCCGATGTGCTTTTCGCCTTTGGTAGCTTTCAGCGTATATTCCGCCAGACTCTCTCCTTCCGGGGCCTCAGATTCATACAACATCGTGAACAAGCCGAAGCGGGTAGGATTTACGAGTTGACTCATCTGCATACCAAGTGTAAGCGTTTGCCTGTTCCCATCCGTGATACCAAACCTGCGCAATAGTTTAGGGGCGATTTCGCCGGTTTCTTCCATCGCATTGCGTATGGGCGCGGCCTGTTCTTCCTTCATGCCAAAATATCCGCCTATCTGCTCATTCCAGTATTGTATTTCTTCGGTGCGTGGCCTGTGGCAATTCCAGGCATACCGGGCCCATTGTTTGTACCAGAGCCAGTCGCGCTCTACCTGAAGCAGTTTTGTGCCCGCGCTGTCAGCGGCATAGGGCCAATCCCAGTAAGAAGCCTGGGGATAAAGGTGCAGGCCGTTAGACCCATAAATATTGTGCATGGCCTGAACGCTTTTCTGGATAAAGTCGGCTGATGCGTACCGGAAAGGTTCCAGGTTCGCTAAAATATGTACGTTCTGAATGTGTACTGTACCGATGGTACTCAGTTTTCTGTGGAGTTCGGCCCAGGTGCCCCGTGGTGTGTAGGTGGTGAGCGCCTCTCCGTTGTACTTCGCCATAGTGTAGAGGTTGCGGTATGTTTTCAGCGCCTCGTCCATTACGCGGGGCGCATCACTGTCGTGGGCCCGTAAAACAATCGGCGGTTCTTCCGTTATTTTCCTGGCCCTTAATCCGTCTTTTACCCCTGGAATGATGGTCTTTGTAAACCATTCCACATCGTCTTCCCCCACCCCTTCCATGGCTTCCCCCAATGTAACCAGTAGTCCCACATTGGGATACTTCTCCACAAATGCGGCGATGGATTTCCTGGTATAGTCTGCGATTAAAGGGATGATCGGACGTTCTCTGTCCTGGGTTTTGATGCCGTGTTTTTCCGCGAAAGGTTTTGAAACGATAATGTTGTAGAACATCTGGATGATCCAGATTCCGCGTTTGTCGGCCTCTTCAGCAATGAACCTGTACATGGCTTCATTTTTCTGAAAAGTGGCATCATCTACTTCAAGTGCATAGGGATAGTCTTTCAGCTTCACAAGTGATGCGAAAGGGTGGCCATTCCAGAGGTACAAGGAATTCATCCGGTTTACAGCTAGGGAATCGAGGTAAGATATCCAGTGCTTTTTGTCGTAGAACCAGGGAAAGGTCTCTTCCGTGTAAGGGTATTCATAAACGGTTCTGCCCGGCAGGTAATAAGGTTTTTGCAAGCCAATGCAGGCGCCGCGCAGCACCATTTCCGGCTGATCTGAAAAATCGATACCGGAAGGAATTTCCTTTGAACGGGTGATGCGTTCGGCCAGTTCGAGACATCCATACAGGGTACCCGATGGACCCGCGCCCCGGATAGCGATATTATCTTTACCAAAAGACTGCAGCGTAAAACTTTCTTTAGAAGTGGTATCTGTTTGAAGGGACGGCGCAACGGATGTATTGGCCGGCGTTTCAGTGTACAAATACACGGAGAACATGTTGTTTTTTTCACGGGATATCCTCGTGGTGGTATAACCGGCCGACTTCAGCGCATCCGCCAGTTTCTCCACACCGTACAACACACGCGGTTCAGGTGAAGCAGGCAGCACAATGGTGACCTTCTTCCCGTTTCCCGGGAGAAGATCACCGGCTTGTAAACGATTAAAAAAACAACAACACAAACAAAAGATTGTGGCAAAGCATCGTTTCATCCCAACAGTTTATTCGTTCCGTGTAAATCCGTTTGGTATCCGGAGCCACACAATGATTCAATAAAGAAGCGCATTAAAATTAGGCAAGGATGCCCCCCTCAAAAATGGGAGAAATGGGCTTATTGATGGATTATTTTATCATTTTTAACCTCAATCTTTCTGTAAGGAACGGTATTTTTTAGGGGAAACCCCTATGATTTTCCTGAATCTGCGGGAGAAGTAGTAAGGATCATCGAACCCCATGGTGAGGGCGATATTTTTGATAGAATGATCGGTAAAATCGAGTTGCTGGCTGGCCTTCTGCATTTTCATCTGGATGAAATAGTCGATGGGGGCATAGCCGGTTTTCTGTTTGAACAAACTTGAAAAACGGGACACCGAATAATTGTAGTGTGCACACAATTCGTTGAGGGAGATGTTTTCGTTGATGTGCTCCTGCATATAGCGGATAGCGCTCTCCACGCAATCATTTTTATCGTGCGACGCGGCTTCAAAATGTTTGGCGTTATAGATGAACAGGGTAATGAGGTGTGCCAGGTTCATGTTCACAAATAACAGGTTATCGATACTGTACCCCAGTTCCAGTGTTTTGTACATCTTATTGAGCAGTTGAATCACCTGTTCATTCGACTTCACATACGCAGGCTGGAAATGTTTTTCCACGGAATGCTGCTCGTTAAATAACGGTAAGAGGTCTCCGCCGAAATGCACCCAGTGAATGGTCCAGGGCTGTTTGGGATCGCTTCCGTAGGCATGTTCCACATTACCGGGCAGGATGAAGAATTCATTGGGTTGCACTTTGTATTCCTTTCCGGCCAGTTTATACCATCCATAGCCATCCACACAATAGAAAAGAAAGTTTTCGGGCAGTCCTTTTTTCCGGTAGGTATAATGACCTTCCGCCCGGGGATAATACCCCAGTCCGCATACGTGTAAACCACCCAGCAGCGGGTTGGATTGAACGGAGGATTTCAGTACTGATTTGGGAATTTCGATCCGCTGGCGGCCAAGTCCATACCATATATTCTTGTGCGAGGCACCGTTTTTTCCTGTTTCCATGGCAGCAATCCAATTAAGTGATCTGTAATTTACAGTTTTTGAAGAAGCGGGTATCCTGTGGCTTCCTGTTCAGAGAAAATTTTGTGGCGGTATCCCCTTTTCAAGGCACGATGCATAGGCCGCTTCCACGCAGGCCATGGTATGCAGCACATCTTCAACGGAGTTTCCAGGTACGGAGATGCTCCCTTCTTTTGCCCGCATCACCTGTGCCATCGGGCCAATAAATGCATGGGGAAACCAGGAACCACCGGGATCCAACTGCAGCCATGGGCCGGGTGTATTATCCCTTTTCAACAGGTATAAAAATGTATCAGGTGCAGTGCCGGGATAATTCACGAGGAAACCGAGGCCAATTTTTACCGCACCTTTTGTTCCTTCTACTTTCAGATAGGCCTCCTGTTCCTGTTCTCCGAAATAGTGGGTATGGTTGGTGTGTATGGCCGCCCTCATCTGATCCCCGTATTCCATAAGGATGTTTGTTTTGACGGATGCCAGTTCCCGCATATCCGGATGCTTCCAGGTGCGGGCCACAATACCGGAAGGTTCACCAAATAAGGAACGGATCAGATCGATGTAGTGAATGCTGTGGTAAAGTATTTCCACCCGTGGAATTGCTTCCAGGAAACGCCAGTTTTCCCAGGGCATGTGTACATTCAGGTAGATTTCGATATCCGTTATTTCACCTAAAGTACCGTGTTGAAGCAAACTTTTCAGCCCGTTTACCGCGGGTGCATACCTCAGTTGAAAGTTCACCGCTGCCAGCAGTTTTTTCTCCCGGCAAATCCGGTGTATTTCTTTCGCCTGTTCCATGTTTTCACCCATCGGCTTCTGGATGAGCACAGCGGCTTCTTCCGGCAATAACTTCAATACATCGCTGATGACATTTCCCGGAACGGCCATATCATAAACCCCCGAAGTTCCTGCTTCTTTCACCAGTTCTTCCAGGGAGAAAAACACCTTGGGAATCGTGTATTTTTCTGCCAGCGCCTGTGCTTTTTCCAACACGGGATCATAGATTCCGGCCACGTGAAATCCTGCCATCCGGTAAGCTGGCAGGTGCGCATCGTGTACGATTCCACCTGCACCGATCATATAAATTTTATGCAGACGGGCAGGAAGATCAATGGAGAATTTTATTTCGGGAACGCTGTTCATATTATTCAGAAGCACCAAGATAATTGCCGTAAGTTAGGACAAGAACGGATACGAGCAGTACCGCCAGGGCGATAAAAAGTTTACGCATGGTACCTTTCCCGCTGCCTTTCCATTCCTTCATAGCCAGGCCTGTAAGGGCGCTCAGCAGAACAAGCAATATCATGTGAATGGCCCAACTGGTGAATTCATAGGCTCCCATCCGAACGTGTCCCAGTCCGTAAAAAAAGAATTGAAAATACCACAATGTTCCTGTGATGAAAGCCATCAGGAAATTAAAAGAAAGTGTGGAGCCCGCGAGCGCCTTGTATTGTCCCCAGGTCTTTTGCCGGGTATGGAGCCATGCGCAGTACAGGAAGGTAGTAAGGAAGGCGCCTGAATTGGAAAAAATATAGATCACATTGCCCTGGTACTGTCCTGCACCATAACGTGCGGCAATGTCCGCGATGGGTTGTCCTTCATTAATGGAAAAACCGTATACCGCGGAAAAAATACCTGCCAGTAAACAAAGCGGCAATCCCTTCGCCATAGAGAATTCAGTAGCTTCTTTTTTTCCGGCATCCAACTCTTTTTCTTTGCTTCTTCCTGCCACACCACACAATGCTATCCCCAGCGCACCGAGGAATATGCCGCCAAAAACAAGTGCCGATCCGGGTTGTGCCCATAAGGTGCCTAGCTTCCCTTCAATGATCGCTGGCAGCAAAGTGCCGAGGATACATGAAATACCCACGGAAATAGCGTAGGTGAGTGAATACCCTACGTACCGGATGGCCATACCGAAAGCTGTTCCACCAATGCCATAGCCCATCCCCAACACGAAGGTGCGCAACAACACTGCTGTTGGCGCTTCGGCGATCACCTGGGCAAGAGAAGGTATGGTGATCCAGGCGATCACGACCGGCAGCAAAAGCCAGCAAAAGAAAGCCTGTGCCAGCCAATAAGTTTGCCAGGCCCACTGTACCACTTTTTTCTGTGGCGTGAAGCAGAGCGCTGCAAAAGATGCGCCTACGCCATGTAAGAGAATTCCGGTGAATACACCCATGTTCAGCAAGGTTGTTCGTTAGAGTTGATACAATGCGGTGGCGGTTTCCCCCAGCACGGCTTCCAGTTCCTTCCGGTCCGGAAGCAGCTTTGACAGCACTTCCACGTACGTTTGCCAGGTGTGGGAATAGCTGCCCGCGAGTAAAGATACGGGCCAATCGCCGCCACAAAGGCAATGGTCCGGACCGAAATGTTCCAGCACAAAAGCCACCGGCGCCTCGATGTCCGCCGCGGTCCACCCGAAGGGTTTTCCGGAGGCAGTGCCCAGCCCGGACAGCTTCGCGTATATATTTTTATTTCCGGCGGCCACTTTCATCAGCGATCGCCATTCCCTATCCTCTTTTCCACTCATCGGTGGCTGGTTGAGGTGGTCCAGCACCAGTTTCAGCGACGGTATCTGCTCGGCTACACTGATCGCGTTCTGAAGGTGCGACAACTTCACGCCCACCACATCATAAGGAATGCCAGCTTCAGCAAGTAAACCCAGACTTTCCACCACTTCCTCCCGTCCTAACCAGTTTTCATCCGGCTCATCATGGATGAGGTGACGCACACCTTTGAAGAACGGACTTTTTTTGAACGCATTGATCGCATGTTCCGCTGCCGAAGGCTCCATCAACGGTATCCAGCCCACAACACCCTTTATCCATTCAGTATGTGCGGCCAGTTCCAGCATGTACTGCGTTTCTTCCAGGGTATTTGCTGCCTGCACCAATACACCCGCTTTCACCCCTGCAACCTGTCTCTCATTCTCTAGTTCTTCCAGCGGATAAGAGCGGTTCAATATGGAAGTATTCCCGTCCAGCCAGCCGTAGCGCAACTTTTCAAGGTTCCAGGTATGAACGTGTGTATCCACTATTTCCAGCTCCATATCACCAGTTTAGGTGCCAATGTTACAAATTTGTTCGCATCAATGGCCGATCCCGAATTGTTTTTCCACCAGCTTGTTGTGTTCTCCCAAAGCGGGCGCCCCGATGTCTGAGACCAACAGTTCGCCATCCACACGAATTGGACAGCGTGTAGTAGTAACAGTTAGTCCGCTCGAAGTTTTCACTGCTATTTCCATTTGCAGGTTCCTGTAATTTTCTTCGGCCCGGAGTTCATCGTAATTCAGTACCCTTGCGCACCAGATGTCTGCGGGCTGGAGCAGGTCAAGCCAGTAATCCGCAGGAGCCTTCAGCAGATGCGTTGTGAGGATGGCTTTGATTTCATCCCTGTGGAGGAACCATTCTCCCGCGTCAGCATATTTTTCAAGGCCCTCACAATGCAAGAGCCTGCCCAGCGTAGGCACATCACTCATGGATAAAGCGATGAATCCCTGCGCAGTGCGGTAAATGCCGTAAGGCGCAGCAATATAGGGGTTCCCGTTCGACACATTGCTGCGTTGCGGCAACTGATGTCCATCGTTGTAAAAGCAGGTCAGTACTTCAAACTGAAAATCGAGTACGCTTTCCATCATGCTTACCTGCACCAGCGCGCCTTCTCCTGCAACAGCGCGTTGTAACAGCGCTGCCAGTATTCCCTGTGCGATATGCGTGCCGGCCAGTATGTCCACCACGGCCACGCCCATGGGCGTAGGTTCCGCGTCTCCGTTGTTGCTGAGCCAGGTAAGTCCGGATAATGATTGAACCAGCAAATCCTGCCCTGGCAGGTCCTTCCAGGGACCTTCAGTTCCGTAACCGCTTATTTCCGCATATACGATACCGGGGTTGATGGCTTTCACGGCAGCATAATCCAGGCCAATGCGCTCCATAACGCCGGGGCGGAAATTATGGAGCATCACATCTGCTTTTTCCAGCAATGCCTTTACTTTCTCCAGGTCGGCTTTGTTTTTCAGATCAGCGGCGTAACTTTTTTTATTGCGGTTGATGGCGTGGAAAATAGTGGATTCTCCTTCCATCACCACATCAGAAACATACAGGCTACGGCATATATCTCCGGTACCTGGTCTTTCGATCTTAATCACTTCTGCGCCCATATCGGCCAGCCTCAGTCCGGCTGAAGGACCAGAGAGGAATTGGCTGAAATCGAGTACCACTATATCTTCCAGTAATTTCATTGTAAGCAGTTTCTATTCGGATGCTTTAGGGCTCACCGCAAATTTCAGTTCACCCAGTATTTTTTCCTGGTGTTCTCCCAACAGCGGCGCGGGCTTATCGGACACCAACCTTTCTCCATTGAATCTTATCGGGCAGCGCGTGGTTACCATTGATTTTCCGCCCCGTATTTCCACGGATTGTTCCATCTGAAGTGCACGGTATCCCTCATGCGCTTTCATTTGTTGCCAGTTCAGCACTTCGATGGCCCAGATGTCTTTTTCGCGTAAGCGCTTCAGCCAATGTTCAGCTTCTTCCTGCGCGAGGAAAGAAAGCAGTGTTTGTTTGATTTCGTCTCTTTTACGGAAGGCTTCTTCCTGTGAATACTGCGCGAGGCCGGTACATCCCAGCACGGCGGCAAGTTCCTGCAAGGGCGTCATGGCGATGGCGATGTATCCATTTTTTGTAGGATAGATACCGTAAGGTGCGGACAACAACGGGTTTCCGTTCCCGATGGCACTGCGTTGCGGCAGGCGACCACCGTTGAAGTAAGTAGTCAATAATTCAAATTGAAAATCGAGGAGGGATTCCAGCAGACTGATCTCAATGTGTGCCCCGGTATTCTTTTTCTGACGGCGGATCAACGCGGCAAGGATGCCCTGCACCAGTTGTGCGCCGCACAAACTATCGGCTATGGATAGGCCAAAAGGCATGGGATCGTCATCCGCATTTCCGGTAGTATAGGCCAGTCCGCTTACGGATTGCAATAAAAGATCCTGTCCAGGCCGCAGTTTCCACGGACCATCTTTTCCATAACCGGAAATTTCACCATAGACCAAACGTGGATTGATCTTTTGAACGGAAGCATAGTCGAGGCCTATCTTTTCCATCACACCGGGCCTGAAATTATGCGTCATCACATCCGCTTTTTCAATCAGGGCCTTCACCAGCAACAGGTCGCCGGGATTCTTGAGGTCAGCGGTAAAACTCTCTTTGTTGCGGTTGATGGTATGAAACAGGAGACTATCTCCATCCACCCACATATTTTTGATGGGCAGTGAACGACAGGCATCACCCGTCCCCGGCCGCTCAATCTTGATTACGCGCGCACCCATGTCCGCCATTCTCAGACCGGCCGACGGGCCCGATAGGTATTGGCTGAACTCCAACACAGTGATTCCCTTCAGCGGCAATTTATTCATAGCGCTCCATTAATGAAGATTCCTGAAAACTCTTTCTGTACAAATGTTCCAACTTTTCCAAAGTTGTTCTGGCACTTCCGCCATAACGTAGAAATTCCTGCAATGGATATCCGGCTTCGTCCTGAAAATCCAGGTACCCATGGTGCCGCGGCCGTACGAAAGCACGTTCAAGGGCAGGAAGTGTATTCAAAAAATAATTTTCTGTAAGCGCGTTACTGGTTTCATTGGTCCATGCCGCACGCAATCCTGGTTGTCCACCGCTTTCCACGTATAACCCGCACTGCCATTCAGGCGATGCTACCATTTGTGCGAAACGTACCGCTTCTTCTTTGTATGCGGAAGCAGCAGATACAGCTAAACCTGTTCCACCAAGCGTACTTCTGAATGGTGTACCTCCAAAGGTGGGGATATCTCCATAATCAAGCCGATACTTCGCATAACCATTTCTGCTGTAATTCGAATACCCGTAAGCGAAAGGGCAATACCAGTAATCGTTTCCCCCGCTCATACGTTCCGCCACGCCAATGGGGTTGAGGTGGAACATTTCTTCCGGCAGCAGGGCATAAAGTTCCCGCATCAGTTCCAATGCTTCCACTCCTTTCTCCGGGGAAACAATGGATGCGTCCTGTTCGAAAGGCGTTTCTCCCACGGCTATGCAAAACATATAAAAATTCATCAGCGCATCAATGGGAATGGCCGGTAGCGCAAGTTTTCCGGCTTTAGCGAGTTGCAATACCTGCTCCCATTTTTTGGGAACGGGCTCATGGTGCAATTGCAGCAAATCACTTCTGAAACTTGAAACCGGTGTTGCGGCATCAATAGCCAGCGCCCATTGGTGACCGTTATAGTGGTAACTCTTATGGGATGCACCCGTGGACAAGACTTCTTGTTCCTGCAGGAATGTTGCGGGCAGGTATTCATCCAATGGGAGCACACAGCCGGTATGTGCGGCGGTGCCCACCCAGGGATGATCTATGATGAGCAAGTCGTAGGTGTCTGTTAATTTTTCAATGGGAAAGTCGGCGAATTCCTGGAGCGTTCGTTTTTTCCATCGGATTTCAACATCCGGGAACATTTCCTGGTATCGCTGGCTGGCTGCGAGCAGAGGAGTGATGCCGCGGCTATGCCCCCAGGTTATGCCATTCAACACATGGGCCATCGTACAATCGTTTAAGCGTTTCGTTTCTGCGCCAGCAGTATGTGTTCGCACACCATTACCAGTTCCTGGCGCTGGTTGAACACTTCCACCAGTTCCGTTATGAGGCCGAATCCTGGTTTTTTATGTTCTTTTTTAGCACTGATGGTCACCTTTACCCGGATGGTATCGCCAATGAATACGGGCTTCGTAAAACGCAGTCTTTCGTAGCCGTAGGTCATGGCCACTTCGTTGATCACCTGGGCGGTCATTCCGATGGCTACACTGAATATCAGGGTACCGTGGGCGATTCTTTTACCGAAGGGCTGGGTTTTGCACCATTCCTCGTCCATGTGATGCGGGAAGAAATCACCGGTTTGGCCGGCATGGATCACGATATCGGTTTCAGTGATGGTGCGGCCGCCGGTTGTTCTTTCCTCGTTGGTCTCAAACTCTTCAAAGTAGCGCTGAATGGTCATTTTTTCATCCGGGTTGGTTCAATCAGAATTCAATTAAAAGTAGTTCGGTAAGGGAGGGGAAACAATAGCATATTTCTACAAAATGATGGACTATTTTCTTAATCAGTGGTTTCCCATTTCAGGTACACAGCCTGTGCGAGGCCTCCCGGCAGGAGCGGTACACCGTTCAGCCGGAAGGGCGCGGAGGTGCGGGTGATCCTTTTCGCTTCGGGCAGTTGCTGGTCGCCAATCAGCCTGTTGGCCCAGGTATTGGAAACGTTGATCCTTATGGTATTCGTTCCTTTTTTAAGCGCATTGGTCACATCAAGCCGGAAGGGCGCGGTCCATACCACCCCGACATCTTTTCCATTCACAGAAAGCGAGGCAATGTTGTTAACGGGTCCTGTTTCGATATAATACTGCCGCTTTTTGTTTTTTCCCCTGAAATGAAAACTGGTTTCATACACTACAGTACCGGAATAATAACGGATGGAATCGTTGGGGGAAGAACGCCAGTCGAAGGGTTTATTCACTGCTATAGGCTGTACCGGGCCACCGTAAGCTGTGTCGAAAAAGAGTTTCCAGTTGCTTAAAGTATGTTCGGTCCCCGTTGATGTTACCTGTTTACTGAACTTCGCGTTTCCTGTTTCAGCGCCTACGAGAAAGCAGGTTCCATTTGGTTCAAGGGTGATGTTGACTTCCCCGTTTTCGTTACAACGGAATTGAGTTCCGGACAGGGGATTCCATTGTTCCCAAACGGTATGTTTTTCACGAAGGCGTACGTTGATTTGTTTGGAAACACTATCCTGGTTAGAAAGAAAATACACGTCCGTGTTGTCTATGCTGCGGTGGTTCCAGGCGATGTTTTTTTCCCGGTTTCCATCCTGGTTAAAAAACTGTATATCGGGTGTTATTCCCACTGCGTTGAAAGTCTTTTCCTCCCAGGGCAACAGCACGAATTTTCCCTTGCCATAACGCAGTTCTTTGTTCCATTTACTTCCATCAGGCAATATTTCCTGAAAATGCTTCAGCAAGGCTGGCTCGTTGTTTACCATTACCGTTGCACCTTCCCTCACCAATTGAAGTACCTTCTCTACTGTCTCTTTCGAAAGGAAAGTGCTGTTGGGCGTAAGTTTCATGGTTCCGGGCAATAGCATCGCAGCATAAGCAGCACCTCCCGGCAACACGATTTTTCCATCTTTTACTTTGGCAAGATTCAGCAATGCATCTTTATTGAATGAATCGTATTGATACCCATTGAGGGCATCTATCCAATCTTCGGCTTTGGTCATATTCTTTACATGGCTGACACCTTTGGGCATTTCAGTCATCGGAACACCTTTGTTGCGCAACCTTTCCGCTTCGGCGGCCACCCGTTCTTTCCCGAAAATACCGGGCAGCAGTGTTACCAGCCTATCGGGCAATACACTTCTGCGGGGAATATCTTCTCCGGTGAATACGGCCAGGTCGGTTACGGGAATGCCTTGTTGCAACACAGACTGGCTCCTGGTAAGATAATCCATCCAGGCCCTGCCCTGTTCCCACCAGGTCTGGTTTTTCTGGAAGAAAAGGCCCACGCCATCCAGGGTGATCCCGGGTTTCATGGTCGTATCCGGATTATGGGTGAAAACGTGGAACACCAGTTTGTTTACACCCAGCGCCAGGTTGCGGTCGCCGGTAGTCTTCAGTTGGCCCGGGTGTTCGCTCCAGTCCATGCGTACGGTTGTAAAGGCTTCAGCCTGTACTATTTTTTTCCCGTAGAGGTGTGCACCAGAAATGGCATCGAGCATGTCGTTGGGTTTATCGTGGGTGGGGCTTTTGTACCAGAACTCACCCATCGGAAGGTCTGCTTTGCTGTAATGGAGCATCCCATCTCCGGCCATCGTGGGTGCCATACTTTCGGCGCTGAACCGCGTTCCATAAGCATGGGCTTTTTCTGCCAGGATGGTATAAAAATTTTCCTGGACCAGTTCTGTAATGGTATTGCGCACGTCCAGCAATACTTTCTCGGAGAAAGCGGCGCTCTCTAATGGAATGCCTGCCATTACAGGCAGGTAGCGCAACAGGTCGTATCCTCTTTTTTTGCGGAAGGCCTCGGCGAACACAGGCGACCAGTTCTGGCTGCCGCATTCCCAACTGTCTACATGAAATATTTTGAGTACTTCGCGCGCCAGTAAGCTATCGGTTTCGGAAAATGCTTTCGCGAACCATTGGTTGAATTGGAGCGTAACCGCATTGGGATTGAACTTATCACATTCCAGCCCCAGCGCCGCGCCACCGGTATAGTTCGTATGTCCCGTGGACGTATGCCCCATGCGCAGGATTGTCCATTTCCCTTCCGGCGCTTTCCAGGTCAGTTTGCCATGGGCATCCATGTGAGCAGAAATATCTCTTAGGGACGCGGTATCCACGCAAACTTCTCTGGGAAGTAATTTTTCATCGGCAGCAGGACTGACGCGCCACACAGATGCGTTTTTCCCTTCGAACTGATGCACGACCGGGGAAGAAGAAAGCAGGATACCTGTAAGTTTTAGCGTGGGTTTCCATTTGGCGGCATCTATATCTTCCGCGCCGGGTTCTGTCCCTTCTTTGGAGAAAGCAAACCGGAAATACTTCGCGGTAACTTCAGCGACGGCGTGGGTCACATCTTCATCGGTGTTCTGCCAGCCCTGGCGGGGTGGTTCCAGCCTGGTGTGATTGGTGAAATGAACACCATCGTTACTGACCTGTATCCACAAACGGTTCGCCTGAAAATTGTTGCCACCCGTATTGATGCGGATACTCCTGCAGGTAAAAGGCGTTTTGAATTCATATTGTATCCAGCAACTGTCTTCACTGCGGAAGCCTTCTTTGTTACCTGGATCATTCAAAAAAGCGGCGGGCGTACTGTTGCTGGTACTCACTTTCGGCGCTTCGTTAAATGACCACCTTTCCGGTGTTTTTTCACGGTAAGCATAGACCGCGATATCACGGTAGTAGTTTTCTTTTGATGGCGGTTGCGGGAGTGTTGTTTCCACGGTACTTCCTCCATTCACCGAGGAACTGCTCCATACCAGTTTCTGCATACTTAATTCAGGCGTAATCCAGGGACCACCAGCCAGGGCGAAGCCGTCGCAAACATGCATGCCCAGTTGAAGGTTGAGTCTTTTCGCTTCTTTCATCGCAAAATGTACCAGACTCCACCAACGGGGCGAAAGCTGAGCAACGGATTCACCCTTATAAAGCGGATGTGGCCCGCCCTGTATCGGCATCAGGTAAGCGCCACCAATGCCGACACGCTTCATCGCTTCCAGATCAGCAGTGATGCCTTCTTCCGAATAAGCGCCTTTCATCCAGTACCAGAACACCCAGGGTCTGGCTTCAGCGGAAGGCCGGAGGAAGGCTTCTTCCAATTGTGCATATCCGCTAGACGATGGCTGTGCGGTACAAATTTTTCCGCAAACAAGCGCCAATAAAAGAAGGTATTTCTTCATCATGAATGCCAGCTTAAAAATAATCAGCGCACCTGCAATACGATCCTTTCTTCGGGCAGCCCTTTTGCACGGGCCACCACTTCAATAGTCCCTTTCTTCCCCATCGTGGAAAGAATAGCCAGGCAACGGCCCTGCCAGGTCTTTCGTTCAGGGCGGGTATAGCTCTCAAGGCTCACCGGGTTCGCATTGCCCACACCAATAATTTTGCCATTGCCTTTTATTTCAAATGTTACCAGGCGCTCTTCTTCGGGCAACCTATTCCCACGCGCATCAAGTATTTCAGCGGTGAGGTAGGAAAGATCCGTTCCGGTAGCCGAAAGCGCGGTTCTGTCGGCGGTCAGTTTCAGTTTTTGGGCTACTCCCGCCGTTTCCACGACTTGCACGTTCACCTGTTTACCGCCGGAATAACCTACGGCGCGCAGCACGCCGGCAATATAAGGCACCTGCCACACCAACCGGTGTTTATCCTGCTCCGCGAGGTTCTTTTTACCAAGCGATTTTCCATTCAGGAACAACTCAACGGTTTCGCAGGAGGTATAAACTTTCACGGCAAGCGGCTTCCCTTCATATCCTTTCCAGTTCCAGTGTGCTTTCACATCTTCCCATTCCCACCTGCTCCAGTCGAGCTTATTTTTATTCGTATCAAATGACAGTTTGGGTGATTGAACAAACAAAGAAAGCTGGTCCTTTTTCCAAAGCGCATCACGGTAATAAGACTGTGACCTTTTCCAGCCACAAATATCAATATCGCCGCAAAAAGCGAGGTTCCAGGGAAAGAACCGCTGCGACTGCGGGAACCCGAGCCATCCAATACTGGCCTCACCGATATAGTCGAAGGCGGTCCAGACAAAATCACCGATCACATACGGGTGTTTTTCTACCTGCTTCCAGTAATCGTATGCATCAATGGGGAAGGATTCCGAAGCATACATCACGCGGTTGGGTACCCGAAGATGGTCCTGTTCGTATTTGTCGAAAGCATAGTTGTAACCGGCCACATCAAGGGTGCCGAAAAGGGAGTCTTTATCAGGTGCCACGCCATTTACGCCGTTGGTTACGGGTCTGGAAGGATCAAGTGCGCTTACAAACTCAGCTAATTTTCTGGAAAGCTGCGCCACTTCAGGCCTTTCCCGGCGGGGAATCTCATTGCCGGTGCTCCACATAATGATGGAGGGATGGTTCCGGTCGCGAAGGAGCATACTTTCGAGGTCGCGCTGCCACCATTCGGAGAAGTGTACATTGTAATCGGCGGGATTCTTTCCTTCGTTCCAGGTATCGAAAGCCTCGTCAATCACCAGCATTCCCAGCCTGTCGCAGGCATCCAGGAACGCGGGCGAAGGTGGATTGTGCGCGGTGCGGATGGCATTGTAGCCGGAAGCCTTCAGCAAGGCCACTTTTCTTTCTTCCGCACGGGGAAAAGATTTCGCACCCAAAGGACCGTTATCGTGGTGCACACAGCCACCTTTCAGTTTAATTGTAGTGCCGTTCAGTTGAAATCCTTTATCAGCGCTGAAAGCAATGCTCCGGATGCCAAAATTCGTACGGGTTTCTTCCAGCAGTTGCTGTCCCTCATAAATGGAAGAAACCACCTGGTACAGCGCCGGGTTTTCAATATCCCACAGTATTGGATCTTTCACCTGCAAGGTATTTTCGATCTTCTGCTCCATTTCGCCGGCAAGTGTTGTTTCCACCAGCGCCACCTGTTTTCCCGCACCGTCAAGTAACTGTGTTTTTAACCGTGTACTCCCGGTGTTTTTTCCGTGCCGCAGCAGTGTGGTTACCACCTTAATGGTAGCGCTTTTTGCACTTACTTCCGGTGTGGTCACATACACGCCCCAGGGTTGAATGTGTACTGCCGGGGCCATGCGCAACCATACATCACGGTAGATGCCTGAGCCCGAATACCAACGGGAGTTCTCCCCTTCATTGCGGACACGCACCGCTATTATATTATCATTACCGGCCTTCACCTTGCCGGAGATATCGAAATAAAAAGAAGTGTACCCATAAGGGTGTTTTCCCAGTTTCTTTCCATTCAGCCAGAAATCAGCATTCATATATACCCCATCGAAATGGAGGTAGAGTTTTTTTGACGTATCTGCGGGCGCAACGGAAAAAAACTTCCTGTACCAGCCGGTACCACCTTGTGTGAAACCAGTGCTTACCTGACCGATCGCGCCGTTGAAAAAAGGAGATTTTGTACCGGGAATGTCTTCGATGCTCCAATCGTGTGGAACGTCCAACATTTTCCAGGCAGTGTCTGGAAAATCAACTTCATGTGCGCCGTCGGCCGCTCCGCGGAAGAAGCGCCAGTTGCTGTTGAAAGGAATGGTTTGGGGAAAACCGGAAAGTGCGAAGCAAAGGCAGACAAGAAAAATAGACAAGCGTTTCATTGAACATCGTTTTTAGCTGAGCAGCAATCCCGGCCACATCCTTAAACTTACCACGAAATTACCGGACGTGGAAATCAAAAAAAATGAGCCGCGGGGAACCGCAGCTCGTGCCATGATTGATTGCGTTTGCCATATTAGATAGACACGATTGAAGTGCCTGAATATGCTTGATTGCTGTTGTAAAACTACATTCCTTATCCCCTGAAAAAAATGTCAGTTTTGTGGAAATTGATGGAATATTTTCCTATTTGCTATCCGGCTTTAGTGGTTCCGAAGTAGCCACGGCAATGGTACGGTTGTCTTTATTGTCCACTGCACAGTAAAAATGATATACGATTCCCCGGTGTTTTACCACAAAAGATTTGTGGGCGAAACGCGCATCGAATGGTGTGGTGGAATTGATGAGGTCAGGGCCATCCCAATCGGTCCAGTTCACTAGGTCGTAGGAGCAGGCGAACCGGTTGAAAGCATCTTTCCTTCCTTCCCAGAACGCGCCGAAATAGAACATTACCCAGAGATCATCCATTTTCTGTAAAACGGCATCTCCGGTGATGCCAACGGGGTGGTGCATCACCGGTTCCGTTCCATATCTTTCCCAATGGATCATATCGTTGGAAACGGCCATTCCTATCCGCTCAAACCAGCGTGTTTTCAGGTTGTTAACTGCGGTATCCCCATTCGCATTGTAATACATCACGAAGGGATAGCCCGTTGTTTTTTGCACATCGTACACCACTGAATTTTTGAATTGTTTTTTGTTTTCCCACCAGCGCACATCTTTATCTGTAGAAGAAAGCACAGGCGCCTGGAGGCGTCGCCATTCATGCGCTTTAGAAGGATTTTTTTTCGTGTATGCAATACCGGTTGAAAGCAATCCCGCTTCATAACCAGGTGTGTTCCCGCCGAAATAAGACATCCAGTATTTATTATTATGTTTCTTCAGTTCGTAAGAACCTCCCCAGGTGGGATCCTGTAAGGCAATGTAGCCGGCCTTCTGAAAGCCGTCCCAAACAGTACTATCGCCCATCGAAAGTATTTGTCCTTTTTTTTCCCAGTGGAGGAGGTCGCGGCTTTCGGCGAGGTGTGTTTCATAACCTTTTCCATCAAAAACGATGTAGGTCATGAACCATTTTTTCCCTTTGCGGAAAACACTGGGACAATCCACTTTTTTTGTACTATCATCTCCGGTGAGGATCACCCCATATTTGAATGGTGTTTTCACTGCTTCATAAACGGCCTGCATTTTTTCGGGTGTAACCCTTTTTTGCGCGGAGACGGAGAGCGAGACAAGAAAGATGGTAAGGTAGAATAGAGAACGGTGTGGCACAATCGCGTTTTTTGATACGATTCAAAGTTAGGAGATGGAGGGGGATGTACTATCCGGTGCTGTCGGGGTGAGGCTAAAAAGCCGGCAGAAAATTCCGCCGGCATATCGAGAGGGTGGATTATCGGTTAAAGTGATAAGCAGAAACAAAAATCACCGTTTCGGATAAAAGAAAAAATCCCACAATAAGGGGATATTTACACCAGTCTTTCGCGGAAAGCTTTGCTCAGCGCTTCGGCCTGGGAACTCACATGGAGTTTATCGTAAATATGTTTAATATGCGTACGCACCGTTTCTATACTGATACCCAGGTCGTTGGCAATGAGTTTGTAACTGTTGCCTTTGGCGAGTGAGTGCAGAATATCTTTTTCGCGAGCGGTCAGTTGGTAGTCGTTAGGTGAGCCGCTTTGTTGCATGTTCTCGATGACCATTCTTGCAATGGAAGGACTCATAGGCGCCCCGCCCCGCAATACTTCGCGGATAGAGCCAAGCAGGCGGTCGGAGACGAATTTTTTCAGCAGATAGCCATTGGCACCTGCATACACTGCGTCAAAAACATGGTTGTTGTCATCAAAAACCGTGAGCATAATAATTTGCACGTCCTTGTTCACCAGACGTATTTTTTTCACGGCTTCAATACCGTTGATGCCGGGCATATCAATATCCATCAGGATCACGTCGGGGTGAAACATTTCGAGGTGTTCATTCAACCTGGAGCAATCGGGGAAAGCACCGGAAACTGTAAAATCGTCGGTGAGGGCGATGAGGTTGCACAGGCCCTCTCTTAAACTGGCGTTGTCTTCATAGATCAATATTGAAACCATTCTACTGTATTTGGTTTGTAACTTACTATTTGTTCTTCCCGGCACCAATACCCTAATCAGGTGAAGGGCACTTCGAGACAGATCGATGTTCCTTTTTCGGGTACGGCATCCATAATCAGCGCGCCACCCAGTTCGCCTGCCCGCACCTGCATGTTGCGGAGTCCGTTGCCGGAATATTCCAGTGAGGGATCGAAAGAACAGCCGTTGTCGGAGATGCAGAGCCGGAAGCTTTTTTCAGAAGACTCGAAACTCACTACAAATTCATTACCCCTGCTGTATTTCACCATATTGTTCAGGGCCTCTTTGTACACGAGGTAAACATTCTTGCGCTGTTCCAGGTTCAGTTTTACTTCTTCCATCGCGGCCTCGTTGCGGAAATGGTAAGCGATCTGCATGGGCTCCAGCATTTCGGCGGCCAGTTCCTTCATGCGGATCAGCAGTTTGCAGAACGTATCGTTCGCTGGGTTGATGGCCCATACAATATCGCTCATACTCTCCATGAGTCCGGCTGAATATTCCCTGATGCGGTGCAGGTGGTTGTTCAATGCCGGAGGATCATCCATCTGTTGCAGGGCCACTTTACTGAGGATATTAATGGAGGTGAGCGTTGAACCCATTTCATCGTGCAGGTCGCGGGCGATTTTCGCGCGGAGCTGCTCTTCGATCAGGAAACGGGAAATACGTACGGCGCAGAGATCAGCCACATTCCGCAGTAACTTTTCATGGTAAAGTGTATAAAATCCTTTTTTCGGATGTTCCGTATCGATTACCCCAAACAAAGCGCCATCGATGATGATGGGCACGGCCAGTTCAGCCAGACGCAACTGTTCATCCACGATATACCTTTCATCTTTGGAAGTATCCTGTATACGTTCCGCTTTCATGGTTTCCGCCACACTGCCAACAATCCCTTTCCCCAGCGGTATTTCTATGGGGTTGAGTATTTCCTTTTTGTGCGGATTCTTCGGACCACAGGCAGCTTTCTGCACCAGCACTTTTCTTCCCGGATCATACTGATAGATCACACAATCCCTGAAACCCGGCAGGAGCAATACATTGCGGGCGATTTCCCAGAAGATATCCTCCACGCTTGATCTGCCATACAATGAAGTCGCGAAACGGTTGAGTGTTTTCTCCAGCAGTATCTTTTCCCGCAGTGACCTGATCCACCAGAAAACAGCCACGGCCGCCAATAATATGATCAGGAAGAGCACCCAGTCGCGGCGGAACGAAGGCAATACAAAAAGGAACTCATCTGCATGCAGCAATATGCAGCGGAATAAATGGGGAGCAGGTATGGTTTGAAGTGGATTCAATACAACAGATCACGACCTCGTAAATTTAATCAATTAGGGCCGGAAAGCCACCTGTTATCCTTAACTTGCCCGGAAATGGGCGCCTCCCCAAGATATGAACTTGAACCGCAGGAATGGATCAGCCGTTATGCCGATCTGCTCTACAGCTATACCCTGGCAAGGGTGAAACCGGCTGAAACCGCACAGGACATTGTGCAGGATACTTTTTACAGCGCTTTCCGGGCAAAGGAACAATTCAACGGCACAGCATCGGAGCAAACCTGGCTGTTCGCCATCTGCCGCAACAAAATCATTGACCATTTCAGGAAACTGAACCGGTCGCTGGAGATTTTACAGGCTGAACATGCTATTTATTTTGATGAAGCCGATCACTGGAAAAAGGAACAATATCCAAAAGCCTGGCCAGCGGCTGCAGATGGGGCGCTTTATGGAAAAGAATTCATGGCAATTCTGCACCGTTGCCGGAAAAAATTGCAGGAAGTGCAGGAAGCCGTTTTTGTGCTGAAATACCTAGAAGATATGAGCAGTGAAGAAATTTGTAAGGTTTTAGCGATCAGTCCGTCTAATTACTGGGTACTGATGCACCGGGCAAAACTAAACCTGCGCCGCTGCATAGAAAAAAACGGATGGAAATGAAAGGAAAAAACGGGCTGATGCTCACGTGCAGTGAAGCTACCGATTATGTTTCTCGGCTGGAAGAAGGGAAACTGAGTTTCTCCCAACGGGCAAAGTTACGGCTGCACCTGTTGCTCTGTCACCTTTGCAGGAAGTTCAGTGTGCAGAACGGCATTATCATCCGTATGGCAGGAAAGGAACAACGGGAAGAAACGCTTCCTCCGCAGGTGAAAAAAGCCTGGGAAGAAGCGTTAAAAAACTGAGTTAAAGGTGTGAAAGTATTTCCTTCACGCTGGGCCTTTTCCGGTAATCCATATCGAAATACCGGTAAATAATTTTTCCTTTCTCATCAATGATGTACACGGCGGGAACCGGGAGGTTGGCACCATTCTCTCCATTCACTTCCGTGAGATCGATCTTGAATTTCTTATACTGGTCGATCGTTTTTTGTTCTACCGGGAAAGCCACTTTATAGGCCTGCATGATCTTCAGTCCCTGGTCGTGAAGAATGGGGAAGTCTGCCTTTGTTTTGGCCACGGTTTTTGTGATGTTCTCCTGCTTTTCCGGTGTAATGGCCCAGATTGCGGCGCCTTTTTCCAGGATCAAAGCTGAAGAGTCCTGCAGGGCAGACAACTGCCGGTTGCAATATGGGCACCACTCACCACGGTAGAACACAAGCACCACTTTCCCTTTTTTTAATGCGCTGCTAAGTTGTAATTTTTGTCCATCGCCGGTGCTGGCCGCAAAGTCTGGCGCGGCATCGTTCACCAGCAACCCAGATGGATCATTCTGGGCAAAAAGAACTGTTCCGAACAATAAGGCTAAAACAAGACTGGATAACTTTTTCATGAAACTTTTTAAATGTTTGTAATGAATACGCCCGGTTGAAGAAAACCTTACACCGCATTGTAAGGTTTTTTGCTACCAGCCGTATTCACCTTAAAAAATGAACACCAAACTCCTCTGGGTACTGCGCATACTGCCCGCAGTGGTATTGCTGCAAACTTTATACTTCAAGTTCAGCGCAGCGCCCGAATCGGTTTACATCTTTTCCACCATGGGCATGGAACCCGGTGGACGCCTGCTCACCGGTGTACTGGAATTGCTGGCCGCGCTCCTGTTGTTATGGCCCCGGTTCACCGCCTGGGGAGCCTTGCTGGGCTCGGGTCTCATGTGCGGCGCTTTGCTGGCGCACTTTACTGTATTGGGAATAGTCGTCATGGACGATGGTGGACTCCTTTTTTTCTATGCGTGTATGGTATTGTCCGCCTGTACCGCTTTGCTTGCGCTGGTGAAAAACAACAATCCCGCGATGCTTTTTTTCCGTAGATTTAGTCAGAACAAATCAGTGTAAAACTTCTATTCTATATGACCGGTATTCAACATGCCCTTGGTATTGTATTCCACCAACTCAATCATCTTTTACAACATTTGCCGGCCCATCATTACAAACAAGCCTGTCACACCTTAATGGGCGCTTCCATCGGGCAGCACACCAGGCATATCATCGAAATGATGCAGTGCCTGGCGGAAGGATACCTTTCCGGCACCGTGAACTATGAGAACAGGAAACGTGATCTCTTGCTGGAAACCTGTATTCAAACGGCAAAAGACACCCTCGGGAAAATCGAGGCCAGCCTGCCTTCACAAGACAAAGCCATACAACTGGAGGTGCGCTACCATCCCGACAGCCAGGAACATACGGTGATCCAGACCAATTATTTCCGGGAACTGATCTACAATATTGAACACGCCATTCACCACATGGCGCAGATCAGAACAGGGGTGCAGGAAGTCGCGCCCATTGAATTGCCCTCTTCTTTCGGCGTGGCCTCATCCACTCTAAAATACCGGGAGCAATGTGCACAGTAACTTTTGTTCCGGGAGATAACGGTGTTTTACTGGGCTCAAGCAGGGATGAAAACACGGGGAGAACGCCCGCTTTATCACCGCAATGGTATGGTTCATCCGGCAAACGATTGCTTTATCCCAGGGATCCAAAAGGCGGAGGCACCTGGATCGCGATGGGTGAGAACGGCCACACGGGTATATTGCTGAACGGCGCGTTCATTAAACACGAATACCGCCCCCCCTATTCCCGGAGCCGGGGCACCATCCTCCCTGCCATATTGCTGCATGAAGACCCTGTAATGGCATTCCGTAACCTCCCTCTTGCAGGTGTGGAGCCCTTTACCATTGTGTTGTATGGAAACAATACCTTGTTTGAATGCAGGTGGGATGAAAAGGTCCGGCATATCTGTGAACTGGATGCGGCAACCGCGCACATCTGGTCATCGGCCACACTCTATGATGAAACGATGGCATCGGAGCGGAGAAGCTGGTTCAATACCTGGCTCACGCAGCATCCGGCTACTTCCGCGGATGCACTGCGCAAATTCCATCTTACGGGAGGCATGGGTGCCGATACGGCTTATACCATCCGGATGGAACGCGAAACATCTATGCGCACGGTAAGCATCACTATTGTTGCTATCACCTCCGCTTCCGCGTCTATGCGATATACTGACCTGCTGAACGAAGCGCAGACGGAACTCAGTTGCCTTCACGCAACGGCTGCGGCTTCCGCGGACGTATAATCAACCTGAGCGTCGGGTCGTTTGTAATGAACGACCAGAACCAGTTGTAAGCCAGTTTTGCTTTATTGCGGTAACCGGCAATGGGAATGATGTGAATGAACAGCCATACGAACCAGGCGAAGATTCCTTTAAAGAAGGCTTTCGGCAGGTCCACCACAGCTTTGAATTTAGAGATAATGGCCATACTGCCTTTATCGTTGTAGGTGAATGGTTTGGGCTGTCCGCCTTTCTCCATGATGGTGAGGTTCTTTGCAAGCAGAACGCCCTGCTGGATGGCTACCTGTGCCAGTTGCGGGTGTCCGTTAGGGAAAGCGGGATCGGAAGTTTGAAAACACAGATCTCCCAGGGCGAAGACATTTTGCGTGCCTTTCACCCGGTTCAGTTCATCTACCAAAACCCTTCGTCCCCGACCAATATTTTCCGCGGGCAAACCGGGTACTTCCCGGGCGATCACTCCTGAGGCCCAGATGAGCGTTGGTGTGGGAATGGTGCGCCCGTCGGCCAGCAACACTTCTCCGTTGGTATAATCTTTTACAGGGGTATTAAGGATGATGTTCACCCCCAGTTCCTGCAATACTTTATAAGCTTCTTCCTGCGATTTTTTACTCATGGGCCCCAGCAGCGCCTTTCCAGCATCTACCAGGTAAATATTGGAATGTATGCCACGAATTTCGGGGTAATCTTTGGCGCCCACGTTCCTTCCCATTTCCGCCAGCATACCCGCCAGTTCCACCCCGGTGGGGCCGCCGCCAGCAATCACCACATTGAGCGCTTTCTCCCTTTCTTTCAGATCGCTGATGCGTGTGGCCTTTTCGATATTAAGGAGCAGACAGTTGCGCAGGTGGAGCGCATCATCGATGGTTTTCATCGGCAATGCCCCTTTCTGTACATTCTCCATTCCGAAATAATTAGATTCCGTGCCCAGGGCCAGCACCAGGTAATCGTAGGAGATATTGCCCGTTTCCGTTTCAATGTAATTTCCGGCAGTATCCACCCGCAGCAAACTGCCCAGGTGGAAGCGAAGGTTGTTCTTGTGCTGGAACATCTTACGGAAGGGATAACTGATGTTGGAAGGCTCGATAAAGGCCGTTGCCACCTGGTAGATGAGCGGAGGAAAGAAATGGTAGTTGTTTTTATCTACCATCAGCACGTCAAAATACGGATTATCCGTCAGTTTTTTAACGAGATTAAGCCCTGCAAAACCACCACCCACAATCACCACTTTCTTCTTTGCCATATCTGTTGATTTTAGGAATGAACTTTCAAAAACCGTTCTACCGGCTTTGTTGGGGGATATGTAAAGGTAGGGTGGGTTTCAGGGAAAAACGACACACAATTTGGTGATTTTGTGTAGCATTTTACTACGGGTCAGGGACTGGTGCGCAGGAATTCAAGGTACTGGTTAAAAAAAGGCGAAACAGGTTCCCCGGGCGCGGCGGCCCGCACAATATCTTCTACTTTCGCCAGACTTTCGGCCCTTACCGCGGCTACTTTTTTAGGTGCAAAAGGGTATGCTTTCGCCGCCATTTTTTTATCACTTGCAGAGAGTTTATTGTTGGGCGCGATAAAGCAGGGCGAAGCCTTTCCTTTTACGAACATCCAGGCGGGGAAGGAATAGTGCATCACCGATTTCCGGTCGTGGAGGGAATAGGTAAGTCCGCCACCGGGCATCTCTTTCATATTATGGTTCACGGTAGCCTTCGACCAGTTATTGGGTGGACCGCCCAGGTATTTGTAAAGTTTGGGCCAATCGAAAGCACATTCCGCATCCGGCGACTGGTGCTCGTGGTGGAAACCGAGTGCATGGCCGAATTCATGCAATACGGTCGCCTCCCAGCCATCGGGAAGCATTTTGTCAAAGCCCTCATAATTCATAGTAATCTCCCCTTTCGGGGCGATGTCCTCATCTTTGGAATCGGTGCCTATCAGGGACCAATACCCGTTGTAAGAGAAACCAATCCTGATATGGGAAGCGTCATTCTTTCGCCACTTGCGGTATTGCTTTGTCTGCTTATTGTAGCCGAAATCAAACTGAATATTGGCGTGCGCGCTCCACAAGGCGGCTACTGTCGCAATCTTTTTGTGGAGTGCAGGGTCGCCACCTTTGAAACTCACTTTTAATACGCCGGGCTGCCAGAGTTTGAGGTCCTCGAATACCAATTCAACAGCATGTCCACCGGGGAAAGACGGAGCATTCCTGCGTCGGGCGGCATCGCGCTGCTCCATGCGCGCCTTCATGAAGTCCGGATACCCTTCCATAACGGGTACGGCTTCCTGGTTGCGGGTTTGTTTTGCCATAGCAATGATTTTTAAGGATGCTACCAACCGCTTAACCAGCATTGTGAATGCAATGTAAATGTAAGACCATTTACCGGCACAATTCATAACTTGGGTAATACCTCCACTGATTTTTATGAAGAAGAACAGCTTCCTGATTTTCCTGCTCCTGGTTTCCTTTACGTTAACGGCGCAACAAGCCCCCCTGTTCACGTTGCAATGCGAACACCTTCCAACCCCTATCGGCCTTGATGCGCCCAGGCCCCGGCTGCAGTGGTCCGTAAATACACCGGCGCGGCAACAAACGCATTACAGGATTATGGTGGATACCGACTCCGCGAAACTGGCAAAAGGTTCTGCAACCTGTTGGAACTCCGGAAAAACAGTTTCCGCGCAAACACTGGTTTCCTACCAGGGGAAAGAACTGGCACCGTTCACCCGGTATTTCTGGAAAGTGGAAGTATGGACCGATCCCGGGAAAAGTCCGGTTTCCTCCCCCATTGCTTATTTTGAAACGGGCATGATGGAAGGAAAAAACTGGCAGGGCGCATGGATTGCTGATGGCCAGAATATGCATTTCAAACCCGCCCCTTATTTCCGCAAATCCTTCCAGACCAGTAAAAAAATACAATCGGCCCGTGTTTATATCGCGGCAGCAGGGTTATTTGAACTCTCGCTGAACGGTGAAAAAACGGGTACCCAACGGCTTGATCCGATGTACACCCGTTTTGATAAACGCAACCTGTACGTCACCTTTGATGTTACCCCGCAAATAAAACCAGGCAACAACAGCATCGGCGTTATCCTTGGCAACGGCTGGTACAACCACCAAAGTACGGCTGTCTGGAACTTTCACAAAGCAGGCTGGCGCGCAAGACCCTCCTTCTGCCTTAACCTGCGCATTCAATATACAGACGGCAGCGTGGAAACCATCGCAACCGATACATCATGGAAAACCGCCACGGGCGCCATCACCTTCAACAGTATTTATACCGCTGAACATTACGATGCAAGACTGGAACAGAAAGGATGGAACACGCCGCAATTCAATGATACCCGCTGGCAAAGGGCCATTCTTTCCAAACCGCCTTCCCCGCACATCACGGCGCAAGCGCTCCACCCCATTCGTGAGGTGGAAACAATTCGGCCCATCTCCATGAACCGCATCAACGACTCCGTTTCCGTATTCAACCTGGGCAGAAACATCTCCGGCGTAATCAGCATAAAGGTAACAGGACCAGCAGGAACGATCATCCGGTTGAAACACGGCGAAAGGCTTCTTCCCAATGGAAGAGTCGATCTCTCCAATATTGATGTGCACTACCGGCCCAAAGGAAACGATGATCCCTTCCAGACCGATATCTTCATCCTTTCCGGCCAGGGCGAAGAATTTTTTAAGCCCCGCTTCAACTACAAAGGATTTCAATATGTGGAAGTACATAGTTCTCAACCGGTAAGCCTTTCCAAAGAAAGTATTACCGGTTATTTTATGCACAGTAATGTGCCTTCCATTGGTCATATCCGTTCCTCCAATCCAACACTTAATAAAATCTGGGAGGCCACCAATAACGCTTATTTATCCAATCTTTTCGGCTACCCTACTGATTGTCCGCAACGGGAAAAGAATGGCTGGACCGGCGATGCGCACATTGCTGTGGAAACCGGCCTCTACAGTTATGATGCCTTTACCATCTACGAAAAATGGATGGCCGACCACCGCGATGAACAACAACCCAACGGTGTGCTTCCCTCCATCATCCCCACCTGGGGCGGATGGGGTTACGAATGGGGAAACGGTCCCGACTGGACCAGCACCATCGCCATCATTCCCTGGAACCTGTACCTTTTTTACGGTGATGTGCAACCACTGAAAGACTGCTATTCCAACATTAAAAAATATGTTGACCATATCAACGAAATCAGTCCTTCCGGACTCACCGACTGGGGACTGGGCGACTGGGTGCCCGTAAAATCCGTTTCTCCCAAAGAACTCACGTCTTCGATCTACTATTTCGTAGATGCCACCATTCTTTCCGAAGCCGCAAAGCTACTAGGTAACAATAACGATCATGCGAAGTACAAATTACTTGCTCAAAAAATACGAAACGCCATCAATACCAAATACCTGGATACCGCCAAAGGCATTTACGGCAGCGGGTTGCAAACCGAACTGAGCGCACCGCTCTGCTGGGGCATCGTGCCCGATGCGCTCCGCGCCAAAGTAGCCGCCAACCTCCACCAGCGCGTAGCAGCAGATGGCTACGCCCTGGACGTGGGCATTCTCGGCGCCAAAGCCATCCTGAACGCACTCAGCGAAAACGGCTATGCCAATACCGCTTACCAACTCGCTTCCAGGGAAACCTATCCCTCCTGGGGATGGTGGGTGAAAAACGGCGCCACCACACTCTACGAAAACTGGGACATCAACGCGAAGTCGGATATTTCACTTAACCATATCATGTTTGGGGAAATAGGTGCATGGCTGTACAAAGGACCTGGCGGCATTAAACCCGACCCTACTCAACCAGGTTTTAAAAACGTATTGCTGCAACCTCATTTCGTGGACGGGCTGGAAAACTTCGAAGCAAGCCACCACGGGCCTTATGGTGAAATCGTTTCTTCCTGGCGGAAAGAAAAAAACAGGATCATCTACAACGTAGTAATTCCTTTCAACAGCACCGCAACTTTACGATTGCCCGCAGGGATGACCTTGAAAACCATTAAAGGAGCTGCGCCTGAACCAAATGGAGTTGCGTTTCGTCTTTATGCCGGTACGTATACTTTTGAACTCGCCAGCGTTTCGCATTAATGTTGCGTCGTAGCGTTGCGAAGTAGGAAGCAATTGCGAGAGATTATTTTTTTCACGCAAAGACGCCAGGTAGCAAGGACGCAAGGAACGGTTGAGGTGCTGCTTGTTGTAGGAGATTATTTTCTTGTTTGAGATTGGGCAACGGAGGTGATCATTTTATTACGATAGTAGTGATGCTGTGCGGAGAACTGGTGGTGGGCGCTGCTGTTCCGTTCATCCAAACATGGTATGGTATTTCAAGATCGGTAGTATTCAGCACCACAACAATTATGCTTCCGTCGGGATTTTGGAATGCCGTTGTTTGCAGTTGTTCGCGGCTGGAAGAACTGATTATGCGCTTCGCACCGGGTTTTACGAATTTGGAGAAATGGCCGAGGTAGTAGTAGGAATTGGTATACAATAACTTTCCGTTCTTTGTATCGGCGTGGATGGGCGCGAAACAAAAATTCCCTACATGATTGGGACCTCCACGTTCATCGAGGAGGATGTTCCAATCGGTCCAGGCGACGGTGCCATTGTTGAAATCGTTCACCATGGAGGTGCCGTAACGTTCTCCCAGGCTCCAGTCGTTGATGCGTGAAAGGTCGAATTTTTCTATGCAACCTTCGGTGAATACGAGTTTTTTATCGGGGAAGGATTCGGAAACCTGCTTCAGGTTCTGGAACTGCATATTGCCGCCGGTCCAGGTTTCGTACCAGTGGAAGCCGATGCCCCAGATGTAACGTGCGGCGCCATCATCGGACAATAAGGTGTTTGCGCGTTGGTAGATCAGGTCGCGGTTATGGTCCCAGGCAATCAGTTTCTTATCTTTCATACCTGCTTTGGACAACGTGGGACCGAGGAATTCTTTCACAAAATCACGTTCTTCTTCAGCGGAATAGATGCAGGATTCCCAACGTTGCTTTGCCATGGGTTCGTTCTGCACCGTTAATCCCCAAACGGGTATGCCTTGCTGTTCATAGGCATGGATGAACTTCACATAATAGTCCGCCCATGTTTGCCGGAATTCAGCTTTCAGTTTACCGCCCTGCAACATGCTGTTGTTGGTTTTCATCCATGCGGGCGGACTCCACGGACTTACATACAGATCCAGTTTTCCGGCGGTGGCCATTGCTTTTTTAATGAACGGTATCTTGTACGTTTCATCGTGGCGCACATTAAAACTTTTCAGCGCAACATCATTGTCGGTTACATAAGTATAAGATTCGCTGGAGAAATCGCAACTGTTAATGTTCGTTCTCGCCAATGTGTAGCCGATGCCTTTTACTGGATCGAAATAGGCGGTGAGTAGTTCCTCTTGTGCCTTGGTTGGTAATTTGGCGAAGGTTTCCGCTGAAGCGTCAGTAAGCGCGGCACCGATACCGGTGATCTCCTGGAAATGCCTGTTACCGGACACAAACACACAGGGTTGTGTTTCAAGGGGTTGTGGCATGGGTGTGAATTTCAACGCTGCTGTTTGCTGTAACCGCATCGTTGTATTTTTTGCGGTAGTGAACACCGTTGCCTGTGGTCCCGAATCCTTTTGCTGGGCAAATAATGCCGTTCCCGCCAGTAAGGCTGCGGGTAAAAAAATGTTCCTGGTCATTTGTTGCTGTTTTCCGTTACCACACAAAAGTGCCCACGGCCCCGCTATCGAGCGTGACGGTAACAATTTTTTCGTTGAATTTGATATTGAAGGTTTCTGCAGTATTTGCTTTGTTCAGAACAATAAGCACTTTCCTGCCATCAGGATTTTTGAAAGCCACGTTCAGCAAGGCACCGGCGTGATTGGAAGCGATCCGTACTGAACCCGGACGCACGAATTTGGAAGCGTGTGCGATAATGTAATAGGCCACGTTCCTGCTCACCGTATTCCCCCCAATCGTTAATGCCCCAAGGCAACTGCTGCAACCTCCGTTTGTAAAAGGGCGGTAATTGGGATCGGCAGCCAGGTTCCATTCCAGCACGTTCCTGCTCCAGTTTCTCGTGGCTCCGATGATAAGGTTCTCAATATGCCATTGCAGGTCGTTTCCGAAATTACCGGGACCGCCCACCCATTGTTCCGTGAAATAAACGGCTTTGTCGGGATGCGCGTTCCGTACCTGCGTAAGCGCGGAAATAGGTCCGCCATACAAATGAAAAGCGGAACCATCCACATATTGTTTCGCATCGGGATCGTTAAGGATAGCCAATGGATAATCCGGCCGGTCGGCATTATGATCGTAAACGATGATTTTGGTGGAAAGACCTGCGTTCCGGAAAGCCGGTCCCAGGTGGTTCTTTATAAAATCAGCCTGCTCCGAAGCCTGCATCACCATGCTGGGATTGTTTCCGCCATGCAAAGGTTCATTCTGTGGTGTAATGGCATCAATAGTAATGCCTTCGGCCTTCATCGCCTGGATGTATTTCACGAAGTATTTCGCGTAAGCGGCATAATATTCAGGCTTCAGGCTCCCGCCCACAAAAGCGTTGTTCGTTTTCATCCAGGTGGGTGCGCTCCACGGTGATCCGAGAATTTTGATGGACGGAAACAACGCGGTGATCTTTTTCAAAACGGGAATCAGATTGGCCCTTTCGGGATCAATGCTGAATTTGGCTTGGTCCACATCGGTTTGCCCTCCGGGCAGATCATTGTAGGTGAAAGGCGCTGCGCTCAGGTCTGATGCTCCAATGCTTACACGCAGATAACTTACGCCGATATGTGTACTGTCCCAGGCGAAAAGTTCCTTCAGCAGGTTGTCTTTTTGCGCGACGGGAAGCGCGTTGATGAGCGTGGCACTTCCTCCCGTTAAAGTATAACCGAAACCGTCGATAGGCTGAAATTGCTGTGTGGTATCCACTTCAATGGTGGCGTTATTATTGGAGGCGTTGGCGAATAACAATGCCTGGTTCTGCTTCGCGAACAGCACCGACTGGTCTTTTTTGGTAAGATAAAACGCCACATCGGAGCGAACAGGCACCGGGGGCGGATTGGGTGTTGGCGTGGTGCCGCCGGTTCCACCCGTTTTTTTGCTGCAACCGCCCGAACAGGCTGCCGACACTGCAAAAGCGACGCACAGTGCCGCTATAAGGTATATAGGAGGTTTCCGCTGCATGTGGTTGTTTATTTGTCGATCATTTTAAAAACGCGTACATAATCCACTTCCATATTCACGGGCAATACGCCGGGGTCAATGCCCTGCGCACCGCCCCAATCGCCGCCAAAGGCGATGTTCAGCAGCAGGTGGAATTTCTGGTCGAAAGGCCAGGTTGCGTGTCCTTTGCCTTCGTTCACATGCTGGAAGAGGAACTGGTTGTCGATGTATCCGCGCACGGCATACGGGGTCCAGTCCACACGGTACACATGAAAATCAGTGGTGGCGGTTTCGACCATTCGCGTAGCTGTTTTTTGCGTATTGATCTTAAAGTTGTACGCTTCCGTGTGCGTGCTGATGTGCACTTTGTTGAGTTCATAGCCCACATGTTCCATGATATCTATTTCCCCGGACTTGGGCCATCCGCCGTAAACATAGTCGGTGGGCAGCATCCAGATTGCGGGCCAGGTTCCTTTGCCCGCTGGCAGTTTGGCTTTTATTTCGAAACGGCCGTAAAGGAAATCCGCTTTTTTGCGGGTAACCATACGGGCAGAAGTGTATTCTCTGCCGCCCATGGTTTCTTTACGCGCGGTGATGGTGAGTTTACCATCGGCCACCTTCGCGTTGTTGATGGTGTTGGTGTAATACTGCAATTCATTATTGCCCCATCCCGAGCCGCCGATATCGTAATCCCACTTCGTTGCATCGGGTAAACCGGTATAATTGAATTCATCGGACCAGGAGGGATTGGCCTCGAATGTCCAGCCTTTGTCAACGGGAGCGCCGCCGATGATGGTAACGCCCTGGGTTACTTTGCTTTTGCTGGAGCAACCGGCAAGGAGGAGGAAGATGGTGGCGTGGAGAAGGTGTTTCATTTTGTTTGTTTTTTTCACGCTGCCTCACGTTGCGTCGTGGCGTGAGATTTTATATTTTCAGAAAGCGATTTTTTTTCTCGCAACGACGCGGAGAAGCAAGGACGCAAAGACTCGTTGTATTTCAGTGGGCTGCTTTTTTTTATTTCTCGTAATTGCTTCATACTTCGCAACGCAACGGCGCAACGTTGGTGGTTGAGGTGCAAGGGATCGGTGCATTTGGGGAGGCTTTACACCTGTTCAACGCACCGATCCTTTGTTGTTTACATTCTTCTTAATTCAACGTTATCGATAGAGATACCGCTGGTACCAAGGTTGGCGCCGCCTGTTTTGATGAGGAGGTAAACGGTTCCACCGGTGGTGAAACTGATTTCTCCGTTCTTTCCTTTTTGCGCACCTTCACAGGCGAGTGTGGCGAGGTTTCCGTTGAAAACAGTGTTGCCGCAACCAGCCCAGGTATTCAGGGCGAATTTGTTGCCGCCGGAACTGTAATCCGCTCCGGCAACGGGTGCGGTGGTTCCGAAATACACTTCGAACCAAACATCAGTGGCACCGCTTCCGGAAACGATCATTCCGAATTTATACTTCTGGTTCGCCACCACCTGGATGGGCTGGTAAATGGCCGCGTGGCCCCAACCGCCACCGGTGGCGGTCATCTTTCCGTTCGCCATGTTAAAATCCACACCAGCAGTGATGATGGACTTGGTCCATTTGCTTTCATCGCCGGCATTGAATTTTCCCCCCATTACCAGATTGCCGGCTACCGGATCGGAGGTGGCCACATTTAGGGAAGCGGGTGCGGCATCATAATAGGTTCCGCCTTTTCCCATGGCCTGCATTTTCAAGTTGTAAGTGCCCGCATCGGGGTAAAAAACCGTATCGCTTGTTTTTCCTTTAACGAAACCCGCGCCATTGTCAATATCCCAACGTTGCGTGATGGAACCGGCGGTGGTGTTGCGGATCACATAGGTATTTGTTTTGCCTTGCACGGGTGTAACGCTGAATGTTGGCGTGAGCGCTTCTTCCAGGCCGTGATCATCAATAGCCATTTCAGGCGTGCAGGAGGTGAGTGCAAGGGTTACCGCGGAAATGGACAATGCCGCGGACATATATTGGTGAAGGAATGTACGTTTCATATTTTCTGATTTGTTGGTGGATGAATGGGACTACCGGTATTCTTCGTTCTGAACAAGTTTGGTGTTCTCCAGTTCGAGCAAAGGAATCGGCAATACTTCATGTTTTCCGGCCACGAATCCTTTGGAGGCCAGCGCAGTTGCGGCCCTTCCCCAGCGTACCAGGTCGAACCAACGGTGCCCCTCACCCGCTAACTCCAGTCTTCTTTCGAGCACAATATTATCAAGCGTAAGTGCTACCGGGCCAAGTCCCACGCGGTCGCGTACTTCATTCAGCAAAGCGGCGCCTCTTGTAAGGTTACCACCGGAGCCACGGAGTATGGCTTCTGCTTCCAGCAGATAGGTATCTGCAAGACGAATCTCGTACATATTCTGCGGGAAGTTCAGCTCCATGGCACCTCCGCCGGTGGAACGGTTCGACTGGCGACCGATGAATTTCTCCAGGAAGTAACCGGTATTGTTGTAACCGGGCGTATAGTCGGCGATACCATTGGCTTTCAGGCTATCCAGGTTGGCAATGGTGGCATTGTACCGGGGATCGAAATGGATGGCGTTGAAGAGGCCTGGCGTTACTACGAGAAAGCTCCAGCCTGAAACATAGTCCGGTGCACCGGGCGTAAGTGGCGAATAACCACGGGGACCAGTCATGATGCTCAGTACATTGCCCTCGGTGCAGGCGATACAACCCCAGTCGCCGGAAGAAGTGCTGGTATAACCTATCTCGAAAATGGACTCGGTATTGAATTTGTTGTTCGACTTCCAGAGGTCACTGAAATTATCGAGGAGTTTATACCCGTATTGGCTTGTTCCACCCGGTGTCCCGTTCACTACGGCAAATTCGGCAGCCGCGTCGTTGAAGCGTTCGAGTTGCAGGTACACTTTACCCAGCAAGGCATGGGCGATGCCCTGCGTCATTCTTCCCCCTTCGGTAGCGGCAGGCACTGTGGGCGGAAGGTCGGGGATCGCTTCCTGCATATCTTTTACAATCTGCGCATATACGTCTGCGGGAGCCGCTTGTGTAACGTTGTACATATCGGAAGCGGGTACCGGTTCGGTGAAGAGGGGCACGTTTTTGAACAGGCGCACCAGGTCGAAATAGAAATACCCACGCAGCAGTTTTGCCTCGGCGATGTATCGTTTTTTCAGGGTTTCATCCATCGGCACGTCATTCATTTTCTGCAAAAGGATGTTTGCACGGAATACGCCTGAGAAGCCTTTCCGCCACAACTCGCCCTGCGGGCCACGATCGGGACTGAGTGTGTAGTTCGACCACAACTGGAGATCATTCACATCCGTAGCGTTACCGCCCCCTGCGAGGTGGTCATCGGAAGCGGCATCCAGCGCATTCACTTTAGTAACGAGTCCACCCCCGGTCCAGCCCACCACATCGTACACAGCAACGAGTCCGTTATAAGCTTCGGTTGCATTGCGGTAATAGTTCGATTCCAGGTTCAGTCCTTTTGGTTCCACTTCCAGGAATCCTTTGCTGCAGGAACCCAAACCAAGCGTTCCCAAAGCAAGTGTTGTATATAGAAGGAATTTGTTCATTTGATTTACTGTTTGAATGAAGAAAACGGGTTAGAAAGAAAGGTTCACGCCTGCCATGAAGGAGCGTGCCTGGGGGTAGAATCCACGGTCGATACCTGCACCTGATCCACCGCCGATCTCAGGATCGTACCCAGAATATTTGGTGAAGGTGACGAGGTTCTCGCTCATCAGGTACACCCGGGCACGTGCCAGTCCGGCTTTGCGGATCAGGGCAGCGGGCAGCGAGTAGCCGATCTGCAATACTTTGATGCGGAAATAGTCGCCGTCTTCAAGGTAGAAATCAGAAGGGTTGGTGAAGTTGTTGTTCCTGTCGTCTCTTGTCAAACGGGGGTAGCTGTTGGTGGAACCTTCGCCTGTCCAGCGTCCCAGGGCTTTGCGCTGCCAGTTGGCTTCCTGCACTTCGAGCCTGCGCAGTCCCTGGTAGATTTTGTTTCCTGCGCCACCCTGTCCGAACAGCACCAGGTCGAATCCTTTGTAAGCCGCGTTGAGGGTCATGCCGTAAGTCACGGTGGGCAATGCGTTGCCGAGGATCATGCGGTCGTTCTCATTGATTACGCCGTTGCCGTCCACATCTTTCCAGCGGAAATCGCCGGGCACTGCGTTGGGTTGAATTTTTCGGCCATCTTTGTCCACGTAGGCATCAATCTCTTCCTGGTTCTGGAAGATGCCCATGGTTTTGAACCCAAAGAAAGAGTTGAAAGGCTGTCCGATAATGGACCTTGTAATCGGATAGGTGGTAGTTTGAACGGTTTGCTGGTTGGTGGTGGAGAAAAGAATGCCATCTCCGAGGTAGGTGATTTTGTTTTTATAATGGGAAATGTTTCCGTTCAGAGAAAGATCAAATTCACCCAGTCTTCTGCGGTAGCCGAGTTCCAGTTCCAATCCTGTATTCTCCATATCCGCCACATTGGCCGCAGGATTGGAGATGGCGCCTACATACCCGGGGATGCGTGGGTTCATGAGGATGCCGACGGTTTTCTTTTTGAACCAATCGAAGGCTACAGTAAGGTTATTCACCAATGTTGCGTCAAAACCGATATTGGTCTGGCGGGTTTCTTCCCATTTCAGGTTGGGGTTAGCCGGTGCGTTTGGACTGTACCCAATCAGGTAGCTGCCGCTGGTTCCGAAAGCATAACTTCTGCCACTGCCTATCGTGGATACGTAAGCGAAATCACCAATCTCATCGCTACCAACAACGCCGTAACCACCGCGCACCTTTAAGAAGTTCACCACATCTGTTGCGGGGAAGAAAGATTCTTTGGTGGCCACCCATCCCATGGAGAAAGATGGGAACACGCCGTATTTGTTGTTGGAGCCGAAGCGGGAAGAACCATCCCTTCTAACCAACGCCTGCACCAGGTATTTTTCTCCGTAATCGTAGTTCAACCTTGCGAAGAGAGAACTCACATAATGTTCCTGGCTTTCGCTGCCGCCGGATACTTTCTGATCGGCGGGCACATTGAAGTTGAGGGAAGCATCATCGAAATTATCCGCGGGAATATTGAAATAAGTAACGTTAACATTCCGGGAAATGCCGTCTGAGTAAGCGCCTTGTCCAACGAGCAGGGTGAGGTTATGTTCCCCGAAACCTTTGGTGTAAGAAGCGGTATTTTCCAGGTTCCAGCGGAGGTTCCTGTTGGAGCCTCGGTTGTAGGAAGTTTGCGAGGTCACCACGGTAGGTTTGAGCCATGCCAGTGGGGAGAAACTTTCACCGCCCCAGAAGGAGAGTTTGCCGCCCAGTGTGGAGCGTAGTTTTAATCCTTTGATGGGTTCGGCTTCCAGGAAAGCGTTGCCGATGAGGTTATCGCTCCAGCCATAGTTGCCGAGCCGCGTTTGGATGTACGCGAGCGGATTGGTGAACTCCTGGCCTACGATCTGGGGAATGGCATAAGGATTCCCGAACTGGTCGCGCCGGATGCCTGCACCGTTCATGTTACCTGGCGTGGGCAGGTAAGGTGCCATGGCGAGTTTGGCGGGGTCGGTTTCAATTACGGGTGTAATGGGATCCAGGTTGATGGCGGAACTGAGTGGACCACCGAATTCACTGTTGGTATTGCCGATGCCCAGCGTTTTTTCATACGCATAGCCGAGGTTTTGACCGAAAGTGATCCAGGAAGCAAGTTTATGGGTAGAATTCAGGCGGAAGTTGAGCCTTTTGAATTTAGAGATATCGGTAGCCACGATACCTTCCTGGTTGAAGTAGCCGAAGGAAGCGAAGTAAGTAGAACGCTCGTTTCCGCCGGATATACTGAGTTCGTGGGTCTGACGGCGGGCACTGTTGTTGAAGATCACGTCCTGCCAGTCGGTGCCTTCACCATAAATAGTTGGGTCGGCGAAAGGCTTTGCCTGTCCGGCGGCTACGGCAGCTTCATTGCGGAGCGTCGCGTATTCGGTGGCATTGAGCAGGTCGAGTTTGCGGGTGGGCGCCTGGATACCATAGTAACCATGGTAATTGACGCGGAGCGCACCGGATTTTCCGCGCTTGGTGGTCACCAGGATCACCCCGGCGGCAGCACGTGCGCCATAAATAGCCTGAGAGGAGGCATCTTTCAGTACTTCAATGGATTCGATATCGCTCTGGTTGAGGTAGCCGATGCCGCCATTGTCCACTACCACACCATCCACTACCCAAAGGGGGTTGTTGTTGTTGAAAGAGGTGATGCCACGCACCCGAACGGTAGCGCCCGCACCGGGCTGGCCGTTATTGGTGGCGATGGTGACCCCTGAAGTACGTCCCTGTAACGATTGTTCTATTCTGTTCAGGGGCATGTTTTCCAGATCGGAGGCCTTCACGCTGGAGATGGCCCCGGTTACCACACTTTTTTTCTGGGTGCCATATCCCACCACCACTACTTCATTCATATTGGTGGCATCGGCATCGTTCATGACAATACTCACTTTTCCATCTGCCGGAACGGTTACTTCCTGGTCGAGCATACCCAGGTGGGAAACGACCAGTACTGTACCGGTTTTCGGAACGGATATGCTGAAGTTGCCTGACTCATCTGTAACGGTAGCGAATTCAGTACCTTTTATTTTTACGGTAGAACCCGGCAAGGGGTCGCCGGTTGTTTTTGCAGTCACCTTTCCCGAGGCAGTTTTGCGTTCCTGGGCGGAAGCATGGAAGAAGGCGCACTGAAGCAAGAGAAAAATGCTTAATGGAAGCAACGTTTTCAATTTCATATGCAAGCGTTTGTTTGGTTAATAAAAGAGTAACTCTTTTCAATCGTTAGAAATCCTATGTTAAAAGTAGGTCACTATTCCCCTTTCCGTCAGAAAAACACCACCTCAATACCACATCAATTACCTCAAAAACACCTGAAAAACGGCCATTTCACCACCTCAATACCACATCAACTGAAATGAAATGGTTTTCATTTCCGGAATGCTAAACTAATCTAGTTGAAAACTGAGCGATTTGAGGTTGAAGCCTCCGGACTCCGCCAGTATCCTCAGCGCCTGTTCCCCTTCTGGTATTTCTATTCCGGGCAGGGTTACTGTCTGCCATTTGTGGTGCCCACCCGTAGCGGGAATGGCGATGGAACCCAGTTTACCCGAACCGTTCAGCAGCGCCAGCCTTCCCCCATGCTTTTCTGCGGCCACTTCCAGTTTGATGGTGTATTTCCTGTTTTGCGGTACACGTACTGTGTATTGCCACCACTCCCCTGGCTCAGTATGACTGATGTAGACCTGGTTGGTATCCGGATCCCGGCTGATGTCTGCTCCATCGTTCCTGTAGGTACGTCCCTTGTTCCCACCGCGGGCACCACCATCGGCGATGTGGTAATCTGCAGTGTCCACATCATAATAAGCGTAGCCATTTCTACCGAGGTCGTAGTCTGAAGCATTGATTTTCAGGCCATTTACCAACTCATTCTTTTGAAAAGGAAGGGTTTGGGTGGAGAAAGGCTGCCGGATCATGGCATCCACCACATCAGCATGAAAAATGTTGTTTTTAAGTTTCAGGTCGTTGGCCAGCGCCAGCAATCCTTTTGTGGCGGTCTCTTTTTCCGGACGGTCTCCTTCCCCGTTCCAATAGCGGACAACCTCATCATATCCGGGATTGGATCTGATTTCCAGCGGATTATTGCTGCCCAACTTTTTTAAGGGCCACCATGCCCATCCGATGTTGTGGGTTTCCAGCAGGTGAATGGCTTCTGTGAACCAAACATTTGAGTTCTCTCCCGTTTCACCAAGCCATACAGGCACATTGTGCTTTTCCCGGGTGTCCAGGATATGCTGGATATCGGCCTGGCGGTTGTGGTTCCAGTATTTGTGGAAACTGAGGGCCATGTTTTTGTCCCAAACCGGGAGGATATTGTTGTAGTTGTTGCCCCAACCATTTCCTTCGATGATGATGAGGTGTTTTTTATCCACTTCGCGGATGGCCCTTGTAATATCCACCATCAGTTTGCGGAGGGGTTCGTTCTTCTTTTCTTTCAATCCGTTTTTATCATTTACGGGATCTTCGAAACCATAGTTGGGTTCATTAATGATGTCGTAGGCGCCGATCCAGGGTTCATTGGCGTAGCGTTGGGCCAGTTTGCGCCAGAGCGCGACCGTTTTGCGCTGGTTCTCCTGGCTGTGCCAGAGCATAGGTTTAGACAAATCTCCGTCGGAGATGTTCAGGTCGTTGCCTTGTCCGCCGGGAGCAGCGTGCAGGTCGAGGATCAGGTACAGTTGGTTGGCCCTGCACCAGGCGAGCAGACTGTCGGTGAGCCGGAAGCCTTCTTTCAGCCAGGTATCTTTTCCTTTAATGGGTTCTTTTTCAATGGGTAAAGTGTAGAGATTATAATGCATAGGAAGGCGTACTGAGTTGAACCCCCAGGCTTTCAGGGAATCTATATCCGCACGGGTGGTGTGGTTGTTCAGCCAGGCCTGGTAAAAAGTTCCGGTATTTTCCTTCCCAATCAGTTCTTCCATGCGGGAACGGATCTTGTTTTGCTGACCATCTTTATAAATGCGCAGCATATACCCTTCCTGCAGCATCCATCCGCCGAGGCCTATCCCCTTCAGGAGAACGTTCTCCCCTTTTTCATTAACGATCCGCTGACCATCGGCCCTTAGATAGCCCTGGGCGAAAATGCCGGAAGAAGTACAAAAAATTAAAAGCAGTGAAGCGAGGAGTCTGGCGTTTTTTTGAAGCATCGTGTGCATTTGAAGAAGTGGCAATGAATCGATTTCCGATGCTGCTAAACTAGCCCCTCACCGTTTAAAAACGGTTTTTTCCACCACTTCAATACCACATCAAAAAGTGAAAACACCGTATAAATGCCGTTTTTTCACTACATCATTACCACATCAATCAAATTTTCCTACCTTTCCTTCGCCATAAATTGACTGAGGATGAGAAAATTCTTTTCCGTGGTTTGTTTCTTTTTATTGCTGAAAGGAACAGCCCAAAATACGATTGCGCTTCCCGAAATCATCAACTATACCAGGGAGGCTTCCAATTCCGGGACCCAGAACTGGAAGATTGGCCAGGATAAACTGGGGATCATGTACTTCGCGAACAACGAGGGACTGCTCAGTTTTGACGGCAGCAACTGGAAAAAGTATCCCCTTCCCAACGAAACCATCGTCCGCTCCCTGGCCATCGCCGAAGACGGCCGCATCTACATCGGCTCTCAGAGTGAATTCGGTTATTTTCACCCCGATCAAAACGGGATACTCAGTTATACCTCTATCAAAGTACCCAATACCGAAAAAGACTTTGCCGACATCTGGGATGTGATCCCCATCGGACCCAAAGTGTTTTTCCGCGCCCACCGCAAACTTTTTATGTACAGTAGCGGTAAAGTGACCGCCTACGACGCGAAAAACTGGAACTTCATGGGGTACGCGAATGGCAACCTCATCGCCCACGAGATCGAAAAAGGCATGCTCCGTTTCCACGATGGGGTGTGGAAACCCTTCCTGGAAAAAGGGGCGCTTCCCCCTAACGCACGCATCACCTCTTTTACAGCCATCTCCAAAGACAGCGCCCTGCTCACTACCCTCCGGCATGGTATGTTCATCCTCCGGCAGAACGAACTCACTCCATTTAATACACCCACCACACAAAAGATCGCGGAAGAAAACATCTACGCTTCTACCATGATCAGCGCCGATAAAATCGCCGTGGCCACCAATATGGCCGGCTGCTTCATCATTAATAAAAAAGGGGAATTCATCCAGCGACTTTCCAAACAGGATGGGCTCCAGAACAACAACGTCCTCTCCATCTTCACCGATAAGGACCAGAACCTGTGGATCGGCCAGGACAATGGCATCGACCTCGTAGCCTATAACCAGGCCATCAAACATATTTACCCCGACAACCAGGAGCACAGCGCCGGTTACTCCGCGTTGATCCATCAGAACAACCTCTACATCGGCACTTCCCGCGCCTTGTTCAAAGCGCCGCTTCAACCCGGCGGGGACCTGAGTTTTGTGCACAGCAGTTTCAACCCCGTGGCCAATAGTAAAGGGCAGGTATGGAGCCTCGCGGAAATTAACGGTCACCTGCTGATGGCGCACAACGAAGGCGCATACGTGGTGGAAAATAATGCCGCCATTCCTTTTGATGTAAGCACCGGATTCTGGACCTTCTTCCCCTTATCCAACCTCTCCCCTTCGGAAGGCGTGGCCGCGGGCACCTACAACGGGATGAATTTTTACCACTACAAAAATGGGAAGTTCACCTATACAAACACCCAAACATTTTTTGAATCGGCCCGCTTTATCGGGGTGGAAAAGAATATGGCCTGGGTGGCACACCCCTACAAGGGCCTCTACAAAGTATCGCTCGACAATGGTGTTCATCCCACCAATACAACTTACAAAGACCGGGGAAAGATATTGTCGCAAAACCGGAACTTCATTTACAAGGTAAAGAACAGGATCATCCTTTCCAGCGACAACGGTCTCTTTGAATACAATACCGCCAAAGGCGATTTTGAACCCTCGGCCTATCTCCGCGGTATCTTCGGTCCAATCTCCGTTCAATACCTGAAAGAAGACGAAACAGGAAACATCTGGTTCGTATCCGACAAAAGGCTGGGTGTAGTGGAATTCATCCAGGAAAAACCACGCATCACCTTTCTCCCTGAGCTCAACAACAAAGTAATGGCCAACGGGTATGAACACATCTACCCCTACAACAACCAGAACATTTTTGTAGCGGGCGAACAGGGATTCTACCATATCAATTACGACCTCTACAAAAAGGACCGGGAACAACTCACCGTACTCATCAGCACGGTGAAGACCCTGGGCAACAGAGACAGTACGGTTTTTGGCGGATACCAGGCTTCTTCAGGTACACCAAAGCTCCATTACAACCAGAACTCCCTTCACTTCGATTTCGTTTCTCCCCTGCATGGTCAGCAGGACAATATCGAATACACGTATTACCTGAAGGATTTTGATAAAGCATGGAGTACCTGGTCTAAAAAACGTGAAAAGGAATACACCTATCTCCCGCCAGGCACCTACACTTTTATGGTGAAGGCGCGCAGGTTCGAGGGCGAAGAGTCGCCGGTGCAAAGTTTCAGGTTCGTGGTACTGCCACCCTGGTACCGTACCGCCTGGGCCTATCTGGTATATGCGCTTATCGCACTCGCGGCTTTGTATGCGGGGCACAAATGGCAGCGCCGCAAATTCATCCGGCAACAGGAGCGCCACGCGGAAGAACAGAAAAAACTACAGTACCTGCACCAGCTTGAACTGGAAAGAAATGAGAAAGAGATCATTCGTCTCCGCAACGAAAAACTCGAAGCCGAAATACAATTGAAAAACACGGAACTCGCTTCCACCACCATGAACCTGGTGCAGAAAGGAGAAATGCTGCACAAGGTGAAAGAAGAGTTTCAGAAACTCAAGAAAACCGATAACAAGGAAACCTCCGATGAAGAATACAAAAAAATCATGCGGATGCTGGAGGAACACAAACTCCGGAACGACTGGGAACAATTCGCCGTACACTTCGACAAGGTGCACAGCGATTTCCTGGTATCCTTAAAAGAACATTATCCCAGGCTAACGCCCAGTGAACTGAAGCTATGCGCCTACCTCCGGCTGAACCTCTCCAGCAAAGAGATCGCGCAGATCATGAACATCACCATTAAAAGCGTGGAACTGAGCAGGTACCGGTTGCGGAAGAAACTGGGCATCCCGGGCGAGATCAGTTTGTTCAACTTTTTACTGGATTTCCATTCGACCGCAAATGCAGTATAGCGTATTCAGGGAGATGGCATTAACCCGTATCTTCGCCCCTCAAACAAAATTTTTATGCTCGCACACCACGTCCTTTTCTGGCTGAAAGCCGATACCACTGAAGAACAGAAGGCCGCCTTCCGCAAAAGTTTGGAAACACTTGAAAAAGTTGAAAGCGTAAAAGCTTTCCATGTAGGTACACCCTCTTCTATTGACCGCGCCGTAGTGGATACCAGCTATACTTTCTCCCTGGTGATCTTCTTTGAAGACATGGCCGGACACGATCTTTACCAGGTGCACCCGCTGCACACCGGTTTCCTCGAAGAATGCAGGGCTTATTTCGAAAAAGTAATCATCTACGATTCCATCTAAAGCAAAGAAAATATGATCTGGACAAAACCGGTCGATCTTGAAAAACTGAATAACCTGCCACCGAACATGGCATCTTATATCGGTATTGCGTTCACCGGTTTTACCGACAATACCCTTTCTGCCCGTATGCCCGTTGACCACCGCACGCACCAGCCCTTCGGCATCCTGCATGGCGGCGCTTCGGTTGTACTGGCAGAAACTTTGGGGAGCGTGGCCAGCCTGCTGCTTATTGATGAACAGCAGTTCCGGGCCGTTGGACTGGAAATCAACGCCAATCACCTTCGCCCTGTTAAAGAAGGATATGTTCACGGTGTTTGCAGCCCCATTCACATCGGACAGAAAACACATGTATGGGACATCAGAATCACGAATGAAGCCGGCAAACCTGTTTGCGTGAGCCGCCTCACCGTTGCCATCATTCCCGTTTAAACCGCTTTACTTCAGCAATCTTGGGTCAAACACACAATGCGGACCCGCAAAAAAATTCCCCAGGTGTGCCCTGCGTTGAAATGCCGAGACATCAAAGCGCGCGTCCAGCTTCTCTTCCAGCTCGGCATGGCTGTTCTCCATAAAATTGCCCTGTTTCTTTTTACTTCCCTTCGAAAAACTTACATAGATCCTGGCGGATCCGGGAAGATTGATTCCAATTGTTTTCATTTTTTGCGTTTTAGATGATTAAACACATCCATACGCAAGCATCATTCTGTTAAATACGAAAGCCCGCTTTGTAACAGCAGGCATTCGTTAACGGTATTCATAGTACGGCACGATGGCCGTCAATTCATTTCAGCAAGGCAACGTTGATTTTTATAAGATCCGAACCTGCTTCCCGGCCTGGAGCGCTTTTCCTACCAGGCTCATATCGGCTTCATCGGGAGCGGAAACGATCACGAGGTGAATGGATTCATCCTCCAGTATATCGCTCGTATTGTGCACCAGTTCGGCGCCTGAAAACTTCTCTTTTGTAAGCGCGGCGGTCTCTTCTTTCAGCATCACTTTTTTAACATGATACCCGTTGAAACTCCCGGTTTCATCGATCAGATATGGATCTGTTGGTTGATTAAACTCAATCAGCCCTGCATTCATTGTTTCCATCTCACGTGGCTTTTAATTATAGATCAACAAGTGCAAAAATAGGTAAAATTCTTGTTTAAACGTTTAAACAAATCGTAAAATTGCGTAGATTGGCATTCTGAAAACGTAAATAGCGGGAACACAATAACTTCGGTTCCGATATTTTTTTCTTTCTAACGGATTGCCATGCAGAAAAAAACCTCCTTAAAAGATATCGCTCAACTGGTGGGTGTTTCCACCGCGCTCGTGTCTTATGTGTTAAACAACAGGAAGGAAGGCCGGATAAGCCGTGAAGTGGCGCAGAAAATAAGAGCTGCGGCGGCGGCCCTGAATTACCGGCCCAACCAGGCGGCCAGGAGCCTGAGAAGCAGCAAAACGCTCACCATCGGATTGATCGTGGCCGATATCGCCAACCCCTTCTCGGCATCGCTGGCACGCATCATTGAAGACGAAGCAGACCTACAGGGTTATACGGTGATCTTCGGCAGTTCCGATGAAAACCCTGAAAAATTCAATAAGCTGCTCGAGGCATTGCTCAACAGGCAGGTGGACGGGCTTATTCTTTCCCCGCCGCAAAATTCAGAAAAAGCCCTGCAGGCACTCGTGGAACAGAAAACCCCATTCGTATTGCTGGACCGCTATTTTTCGAGCATCACAGCCGATACCATCTGCCTAGATAACCACGCAGCCACCAACGCCGCAGTGCAACACCTCCTGCAACAACAGAAAACCCGCATTGGCATGATCGCTTACCGCACCACGCTGGAACACCTGCAGGATCGGAAGAACGGGTACATCGACGCACTGAAAACTGCCGCCATCCCTTTTAACCCATCTTTCCTGAAAGAGATTGATATTGTTGTGACGGAAGAAGCGGTAGAGCAGGCAATAAACGAACTGCTGCTATTACAGGAACCACCGGAAGCCATTATCTGCGCCTCCAACCTCATCGCCACCAAAGCGCTGAAGTTGTTGCGATGGAAGTACCGTAACACTTCTTCGCTACCCGAAATTTTGGGCTTCGATGAAACGGACCTCTTTCATTTTGTGGATCCGCCACTTACGTACATCAGGCAACCGTTGGTAGAGATGGGCAGAAAGGCCACTCACCTACTGCTGGAGCAGATGAATGACCGTTCAGAAAGAGCCAGGGTTTTCGTAAAGGGCGAGTTAATAACAGGGTAGTATAAACGAAGATTAATCGGTTGTTTTTTCTACGTTCCATCCATAATCAACATACCGCCAGGAGATGTTCTCTCCGTTGATATCGAACAACATAAATCCTTCTTCGGTATATCTTTTTCCTTTCCAGGAAAATCCGGAAACCGCACCACCTGTAATGAAACGGGTTTTACCGAACACCAGGATATCTTCCTGCCAATGTAAATGTCCCTGCAATACGAGCCGGAGGTTGTGCCTGGAGAAAAGATCGAACACTTCTTTCCGGTTGCTGATGTGCAAGCCTTCCGGACTTCTGCCCGCTCCGGAAGGCGGATAGAACTGGTGGAAGGTGGACATCAGCGGGATGTGTACGGTAATCACAACGGGTGTGGTGGTATCTGTTTTAGCCAGTTCTTCTTTTATCCAATCCAGCTGTTCCTTTCCGATCACACCTCTGTATTCTTTCTTATTGTTCACATCGATAGAGTTCAGGACGAAGAATTTCCATCCTTTGTGGGAGAAGGAATACCAGGATTTTCCGAGGTATCTTTCGAACATACCCCATTTGTAATCGGGATGTGTGGAGTCCACATCGCTTTCTTCGTAGATGCCGAACAGTTCGTGGTTTCCGATGCAGTTGTGCACCGGCATTTTAAAGCCCGCGCTCATTTTTTTATAGAGCGAGAACAGGGTATCGGCACGTTTCTGGTTGCCGCGCATCACATCAAAAACCAGGTCTCCGCCGGTAAGTACGAAATCGGGTTTTAACCTGTTCACGGAGTCGATGGCGATCGCGAATGCTTTGGGCGCACCGGCTTCGGGTTTGATGTGGATATCTGTCAGGAACGCAAACTTAAATTTACCTGGTTTTTCTTTGGTTGATCCATTGACCGATTGTGCGGAAACGATGGCGGGCAGCAGCATACATGCAACCGCAGCCAATATTTGATTGAAAAAAAATCTGTACATAATATCTGAATGAAATGATTAATTGTAATCAGGATTCTGGGGCATTTCCTTAGTAAGATTGGCATCTATCACCGATTGCGGGATCGGGAATAACAGGTCTCTTTCCACCACGAACTGGCCACCGTTCTTATTGTATTTTTTCACCCGTTCCAGCCATTTCCCGGTACGCAGCAAGGTGTAGCGGCGGTGTTCTTCCAGCACCAGTTCCCTTGATCTTTCATCCAGGATAAAATCGAGTGATACTTCTGAAGCATCGATCTTTCTGGCGTGTGCTCTTTCCCGTAATATATTGATGGTGTTGGCCGCGTCCTGCGGGCGGTTGAGCCGCCATTCCGCTTCTGCTTTCAGCAACAGGGTTTCAGCGGAGCGGAGGTAAATCTGATCGTTGAACCCGGGGGAGAGAATCACATTTTCGGGGTCCACCCAATCTGCTTTGCGGGAGAAGGGCCAGTCCACACGACTTCTACTTGCCGTTGTGATGTCTGCACTCCATTTCAGGTGAATGGTATCGCCATATTTGTACCCTGCTGGCAACCGGTCTGCCGGATATGGCGCGTTGGTATTCGCATCGCCCAATACAAAATATTTCCGGATGGCATAACCGGAACCTCTGTCGTCGTTGCTTTCATAATTATCGATGGCGAACTTGGTGAGCGACATTCTGCCGAATCCCTGTCCGCCGCGGTCGGCGGTGATCTGTAAAGGAGAAACGGATCCTACACGGATGGAAATGTACCTGCTGTGATGGTCTCTCCGCAGGATCGGGTTCACGCCACCGCCGATGGTCTGGAGCTGGTACTGGAATACCCAGAGCGCTTCGGTATTTCCTTCCTCGCGGTTGCTGTTTCCTTCTTTGAACATATCCATGAAAGCCACACCCGGCTTGGAAGCTTCCGTTCCATAACGGGCGGTGATCAGTTTGTACGCGGGTTCGTTCGCCACGAGGTTCGCGTAATACAAGGCACTGTCATACTTCTGCTCCACCATATAGGTTTCCGCGAGGTAGTGACGGATCGCACCTTTGGTGATGCGTCCGGCAAGAGAAGGTTCAGTGCCGATGTGTTGTTCGGCCATTTTCCAGTCGGAGATCATTTGCGCGCGCACGGTAGCCACGGGTGTTCTTTCCCAATCGGTTCTGATGTTGGAGCCGAGTGATTCTTCGAGGTTCAGCGGAACGGCGCCCCATCCGTAAGTAAGGTGGCGGTATGCCCATGCGCGGATGGCCCTGGCTTCGGCGATCACACGGTTCTTGTTTTGCTCCTGGTCGCCATCGCCCCAGTCGATATCCTTTTTATCCGTAGCCTGGTTGATGATGGTGTTGGAAGCATTTACCACCTGGTACAACCAGTTAAAAACGCCTTCATAAAAAGTACTGGAAGGCGTGTTGGCGTTGCCCCATGTTTCAGATATCTGGGAAAAGCCGCTAACGGTATGGTTGGTGACCATATTATCGGTTCCGTTCATCATCATATTGCAGATAAGGGAAGTGCCGCCGTCCAGCCCCTCTCTTTCTTTGCGCACCAGGGAATACAAACCATTGAGGCCCGATTCAAAACCGGCCATGCTGGTGTACAGCGTTTCGGTTGTGATGAGGTGTGGCGGACGTTCCTCCAATAATGCTTTGTTACAGGCTACGAAGCCCAGTATACCGGTTAAAAGCAGCAGGCCCGTGAATGAGCGATTGTATTTTTTCATAACACACAAGTTGAGTGTAGTAATTTGAAATGGTTCATTTATAATCCGATCGTAAGGCCGAGTACCCATTTTTTCTGAAGGGGGATAGCGCCTCTTCCATCGAGCAGTTCGGGGTCCATTCCACGCCATTGGGTGAACGTAAACTGGTTCCTGGCGGAGAAATAAGCACGGCACTGACGCATGCCTGCTGACGAAAGCAGCGGTGCGGGCAGGTCGTAGGAAACGGTAATATCTTTTACCCGCATAAAACCTGCATTTTCGTAAACACTGGAAGATATACCGCCCATAATGTTGGCGTTCACTTCGTTCTTATACCATTCATTGGTAGGGTTCTGATCGGTCCACCAGTTTTTGCGGATGGTATTCCTGCGTACTTCGGAACTAACGGGTGCATCGGCCATCTGGCCATTCACCCGCGTCATGCCGTGCATGCCATAGAGAAAGAAATCGAGTTGTAAGGCTTTCCAGCGAACAGTATTCCCGAAGCCCCAGGAGAATTTGGGGTCCTGTTGCCCGATCACCTGGCGGTCGTCTCCGGTGAGTTTTCCATTGGCATCTGCATCCAGCAATTTCACATACCCGGGTTTGGAACCCCAGGCAGCGGCTTCCTGCGCTTCGTGGGTTTGCCATACGCCCGCCCATGCGTAATCGTAGTTCACGAGAATGGGTTTCCCGATAAACCAGGCGTTCACGAGATCATCCAGTTCGGTGCCGTTCTCATTGAGTTGACCGTAGAGTGCAACAATGCGGTTGCGTACCGTGGAGAAATTACCAAAAGCGCTCCAGCTCAGGTGTTTGCTTTTGAAAAGTTGCGCGTTGAGTTGCAGTTCCAAACCGGTGTTCCGGGTCTTGCCGATGTTCTGGGTAATGGAGCTGATGCCCTGTACACTGGAGATGGTCCTGTTCAGTAAGAGGTCTTCTGTATTACTGCGGAACATATTCACGGTTCCGGATAAGCGCTCATTGAATACGGCAAAGTCCAGACCTGCATTGAGTGAGCGGGTGGTTTCCCATCCGAGGTTGTCCTGTCCCAGTTTGATGGGAACAAAACCGGGTTGTGTTTGCGATCCTGCAACGGTGTTCTCTTCTCCCAATCTTGAGATGGATTCATAGGCATTTACTGCCTGGTTGCCGTTCAGTCCGTAAGAAACACGGAGTTTCAGCAACTGAACAAAGGATGCACTTTGGAAGAAATTTTCGTTTGAAATATTCCAGGCCGCGGCCAGTGATGGGAAGAAACCCCATTTGGTGGCTGCGCCGAATCCGGAGAATCCGTCTCTTCTGCCGGTGAAGGTGAAAAGATAACGGTCATCGAATCCATAATTCAAGCGAGCCATTTGAGAGAGCAGGACGGTCCTGGAAAAATTGTATTCCGGTACCAGTTGTTCAGCCTGTGCCATGGCATACCAGGTGAGGAAATCGTTGGAGAAACCCTGTCCCTGCAAGCTGTTGCCGGTGAACTGGTTTCTTTCATAACTATATAGAAGGGTAGCGAATATATTGTGTTTGCTGAACCTGCGGTTGTAAGAAAGAATATGCTCCACCAGGTCGTTCACTTCGCGAAATTCGGAAGTATTGGCCACGCCCCGGGCTTCCAGTCCCAGCTTGGTGTTCCTGCCCGCGTAACTGGCGGCATCGGCATACTTTCTGCGTACGCCGGTATTCAAGCGGTAGGAAAGTCCTTCCAGGAAAGGGAAATTCAGTTCTGCGAAATTATTGGTCACCAATTGAAAGGACCTGTCTTTATCGAGGATATTGATAGGTTCCAACGGGTTCCGGATATCCTGAAATTCGGGCCAGGGATAGATCGAAACATTCCCGGAAGGATCGTAGGGATTAATCAGTGGATTTTTTCTGAACACCAGGTTATAGTCTATGGCGGCGCCATCCTGGTTCTCGAAGGTGAACTGGTTGCGGGAACCAAGCAAAAGCCAGGGTGTTACTTTCACATCGAGGTTGATGCGGCCGGAATACCTTTTGTACTGATCGGTTACCGAAAGGCCTTTCACATCCAGCACACCGCCTCCGATGTAAAAATTCGCCTGCCCGATGGCGCCTGAGGTAGAAAGATTGTGTTGCTGCGCCCTTCCTTCACGCAAAGCGAGATCGGCCCAGTTCACGAACTTCCCTTCGTTGTAATTGTCCAGTTCGGTGGTGGTGAGTTTTCCCGGTTCACGGATTTCCTTGAATGCGTAAAACTCCGTTGCCGACATCGTTTCGGGCAGTTTGGTGTATTGCTGGAAACTGGTTCTTCCATCGTAAGTGATCTGTGTCTTTCCTTTCACCCCTGCTTTGGTGCTCACAATGATTACGCCGTTGGAACCCCTGGATCCGTAGATCGCGGCGGCAGAGGCATCTTTCAATACTTCCATGGACGCGATATCGTTTACATTGATATCCCGGAGCTGGCCACTGTACGGCGCGCCATCCAGCACAATGAGTGGTGCATTGCTGGCGAGGATACTGTTCCTTCCCCTGATGAGAATGGATTCCTGCGAAGCAGCGCCCGCCTGTGTTTGCTGGATCATCACCCCTGGAATGGCCCCCTGGATCACCTGCGCGATGTTGAGGTTGGGCACTTTTTCGAACCTTGATTCAGGCACTTTCACCACGGCTCCGGTAATGTCTTTTCTTTTCTGCTTTCCGTAGCCTACCACCACCACATCGTTCAACGAAGCGGCCAGTGGTTTCATCACAAACAGCAGTGCTTCATCTTTCGAGAGGTCCACATTTCTCCGGGTGAGCACCTGTTCCGCGAACCCAATGCCAGAAGCTGTGAAAGTGTAATTTCCTTTTTCTTTCAGCGTAAATTCAAACATACCCTTTCCGTTGGTAACGGTGTTCCGGGCACTATCTTTACCTGGTTCTTTCATCGCAATGGTGATGCCTTCCAGCGGCTGACCGCTTTCATCTTCCACCAAACCTTTCACGCGGGCGCTTGCCACCTGCGCGGTAGCTGCGGAAGAAAAAATAAACCCGAGCGCCACCAGCAACAGGCGCGTGTTTCTGAAACGGATGGGCAATAGATGTCCCTTAGCCCTTTTCCGGCTTTTTGGTATCATAACTTATGTTTAATGTAATTATTGAGGGGCGATGAAGAAGCCTTGTTCCTTTTTAAGAATTTTCACACCATATAAGACAGCGATACGGTTCAACGCGCGTTCAAGGTTTTCACCCGACCGGAAAGTACCACTGAACAACTGATCGTTTGCTGGCAGATCGGGTGCAATCACCTGCTTTCCGACAGCTCTGTTCAATGCGTTCACCACCGTTTCAAGGGATGCGGCTTCCAGTTTGATATCATGGTTGATGAACCAGGTATTTAAGACTGATTTTTTGGCGTTGGATATGTTCTTCGTTTCCCGGATCACTTCGTGTTTTACCAGCGCCCCATTCGCCGTGGCCGATTCTCCCGGATTAAGGTAAACAACAGGAATATCTTTTGGAACGATGGGTGCCGTACCTGTTTGCAATACCCGCCGGAATTGAACGGAATCGGATTCCCACACAGCTACTTTCCCGGTTCTCAACTGAACATGACTGCCGCGATCCTGGTCGGAGACCATAAAACTTGTACCCAAAGCTCGAACCGCCATAGAAGCTGTATGCACAACGAAAGGGTGTTCCGCATCTTTCTTCACATCATAAAATACTTCTCCTTCCATATACACCAAACGTACCGTTTCCCTGTGATACCACTTCAATACAGCCCCGGCTTTCATTTTCACCACTGAGCCATCGGGCAACGAAGCGGAAGTATCGCTTGAAGCATGCAACTCATAGGAATCCGGATCTGAATATTGTGCAATAGCTCCGCTGTTATTTTCTCTTATATCCTCAACAACTGTGATTGATTTTTCCTGCTTATCACGGAGCAGAAAAATGGTGAGTATTACAGCCAGCACTGACGCTGCGGCGAGTGCATACACCGGCATTTTAATCCCCTTCTTCCGTTCCACCGGTCTTATCTGCGCCCACGCTTCATCCAGGTAATCCGTATCGTTTTCAGCACACAATTTTTCCTCCTGCGCTGCCGTTGGCTTCCCGGAACGTGTTTCCAGCCATGCGCCGTATTCCTCCAACTCTTCGCTGGTATTGGTTCCGTGCAGGATCCGGTCTATGAGATAATATATCCGTTCGTTGGTCATATTGCCCTTCTTGCAAACAGATACCACTTACCCGCAGAAACCCCCATAGGTTTTTCATCTTTTTCCGAACAATGGAAAATGTTCACAAAACGTTCATTGTATGTTAATATGCGGCTATCAGGGAAGGGAATAATTTCGATAAAAATTTCAACCATCCATTCCACTGAGAACGATACCGCAAAAGCATACTGGCGCTCCTTCAAAAGAGGGAACATGTTTGCGTATGAGCAACTGTACCGCCACTGCGCTCCGGTTTTATGGGAAAGGCTGAAAATACTCACACGCGATACAGATGCCGCCAAAGATATTTTGCAGGAGATTTTTATAGGATTGTATGAGAAGAAAGAAAAACTTCCGCTGGAACTGGATGTGGTATCTTACCTGGTGCAATCGGCTAAATTCAGGTTTTACAAACAGATCAGGTCTGAAAAGATAGCGGAGAAATACCAGGATTATATTGCAGCACAACCAGGAGATTCAACTTTAATACCACTTTTCGGGGAAACCGATGATACGATTATCCCGCAACTATTGCGCACCATTCAGGCATTGCCGGAACGTTGCCGGGAAGCGTTTATTCTGTTTCATTTCCACCAGCATTCTTATAGGATGATTGCGGAAAAGATGGCTATTTCGGTTAAGACCGTGGAAAAGCATCTGGCCTATGCGCAGAAAAAACTAAAGGAGATGTATCCTTCATTTGTGGCGCGCCAGAAATGAACTGCCAGAAAGTGCTATCACGACTTCCGCACATACTTCGTTAATATCACAATGGTCTGTTCATTAATTTTCCCTTCAATGTGTTCCGGGTTTTCCTGTACCAGCCTGATCTTTCTTACGATCGTGCCCTTCGGTGCCATGAAGTTCGTTCCTTTCACATTCAGGCCCTGTGTGAGCACCACGGTATCGCCGTTGCTGAGCGGCGTTCCGTTGCTGTCTTTATGAACCTCCACTGTTTCAAAAGCGCTGAGGGCCCAGTTCAGCACAGCGTCATCCGGCTCCACCGCGTTCATAATATCGGCGGCCCAATCCTGTTCTTTGTTGGCGTACAGTATCCTGTAGCTCAGGGCCTGCACACTGGGTTCAGGGTTCCAGATGCTTCCCGCAAGGCATTGCCAGTGTTGCGCCGCATCTATGTTGTCCATCATAGCAAGGCAGGTAGGACACAACGCCACTTCGTTTTCAATGTAGTCGTTGTTTTTCGGACTCACGGCAAAGGCTAAGGCCGCTTCCTCCACAGTACACAATTCACAGGTGCCCTGGCAACGTTCTTTCAACGGCGTGGTGATGCTGGTATTCATATTCGTATCGCCCCGGTTATCTTGTGGGACGCGGGGCGCAAGTTACGTTTCTTCCCTGGCATTCAGAAAAGAACCACCGATCCTGTTATCTTTAACAGCAAATTCTTTGGCATCCATGAAAGCATATTTCCGGTTCAGTATACGCTACTTCTGCTCACCATTTTTTTGTTCGCTATAGAAGTACTGATCGCAAAGTACCTGCACGACCGGATCATCAGGCCTTATGTTGGCGATGTGCTCGTAGTGATGCTCATCTATTGTTTTGTACGCAGCTTCTTCAGATTTCCTGTTTTGCCCACGGCCATCGCCACGTTGTTGTTCGCGTTTCTGATCGAAACACTTCAGTATTTCAATATTGTTCACCTGCTAGGACTTGAAAAATACTACCTGGCACGTGTAGTGATCGGCACTTCCTTCGAATGGATAGACCTGATCGCCTATACAATCGGCACCCTGATTATATTAGGGGTGGAGAAAGCAAGAAGTTAGTCTTTCAATATTACAATTTTCCTTAAATTGTAGTATGATCCCCGACACAACCGAACGCTCCGTTTTAATAGGCGTAAGCGGCCATCGCGATCTTCGGCCCGAAGACCTTATCAGGATACAGCAGGAACTCCTTTCCAAAATAAAGGAGCTTACCACACAGTGCAATTCCCCGGTGCTGATCGCCGGTACCGCGGCAGGCACGGACACAATGGTAATGCAACTCGCTAAAACGGAATCCCTTCCGCTCTTAGACCTGAACGCGGTTGTTCCCCGCGAACAGCAGGAATCCGACGACAATTACTATGCGAGACAGGCAGATTACCTCCTGGGCCATTGCACCCATATCGTTGTGGCCTGGGATGGTATTTACACCCACAAACCTGGCGGCACTTCCGAAATTGTGCGCGGTGCGCTGCACGCGAAACGCCCCATCACTATTCATCATCTTGTAACGCCAAGAATATCCAATCTCTTTCCCATAGCCAGTTTGCTGGAAGAAGTGATCGATTATAAAAAGAAGAAATTCCTGCGGATTCCTTTCGCGATTCATTTCAGTTGGATCATACTTGAAAACAAGAGCATACCCAGGCACAATGGCCATGTGCTGAATAGTAACAATGGGGAGTTTACCTGGAACTATCTTTTGCCCGTATTGTTCATCGCGCTTACATTGGTATTGGGCATAACCGGCTTTGGCCTGCACGACAACTGGTCTGATACCTGGCTGAATTATATTTTTAAATCCATCAATCTTGTCACCTTCAACGAATCTGTTTTTAAGGAAACACCCAACTGGCTGATGAATGCTGCGCGCATTTCCGGACTGCTGGCCGTTTCCCTCACCTTCATTTACGCCTTCCGCCTGGCCTTCAAACCGCAATATGAAAGCCTGAAAAGAAGACGGTGGAAAAAACGCGGCTTTAACCTCGTAACCGGTCTCAACGAAATGAGTTTCGATCTTATCAAAGATCTCTCCTTCCACAAAGAAAGAACCGTGCTGCTTCATGCGGATGAAAACGATACATTTGGTCCCGACCTTGAAAAAATGAAAAACGTGATTGTGGTGAAAGGAAGCCCTTCATCGGCCACCATGCTGAAAGCTGTTCACTTCGGTTCCGCGAATAAGGTATTTGTAATGTCAGGCGATGATACGCAGAACGTGCGCACCATGCAGGAACTGGACATTCTTACAACACCCGGTCCTGATCCTGAAACGCCGGACCGCTTCGTACATATCCGCGATGAGCACCTTCGGAAATTCCTGAGAAACAATCTCAGCAGGTATTCCATCAACCGCTCCAACTTATTCAATATTTACGAGAATACTGTGCGCAAGTTACTGCTGCTGTACCCGGCCGACCGTTTCTACCAAACACCTGAAGCTACCGAAGCCGTCGTTTTCATTATCGGTTTCTCCGAACTGGGCAAACAAATTGCACGCACGTTCCTGAAGCAGGGACATTACGAACCCAACAAGCGATTGCGCATAACCGTTATTTGTGAAAATGCTGAAGTGGAACGGCAACAATTCGAAAAGAATTATCCCATGTTCTTTACTCGGGAGCAGGATTCGCTACAGTTAAAAAAAATGAAAGCGTATGTATGGCAGAATATTAATCTGGAATTTACTGAATTACCATCCGGCAGCAGTGGCTGGTCATCGGGCGGCTTCCCACTGTACTCTTCCGTTACCGCAGGAAACATCGTTACTGTATACGCCTGTCTGCCCAACGGCATCGGATCGGCGGCTATCCTGAACAATGCACTGCCCGCACTTGATCTGCTGAAACAAAAAAATAATTGCAACCTTCAGGTGTTCTGCTATTATAACTTCCCGGATAAAAAAGAAGAACTGGTGATTGAAGATCACCTGAACAAGCTGGCCCCGCACACTTTTGTAAAGTGCTTCGGCAACTTTAAAGACGAATGCAGTTCCGCCGCAATCCAGAACATGGCATTGGATGCGCTCCCTCAATTGATTCACGCAAAATATTCCAATCCATGGATATTTGAATTACAGGACAAGGTGGAAACACACTGGTACCAGGCCAGCGAAAAAGACAAATCCTCCAGCCGTCAGGCAGGTGATCACCTGTGGACCAAACTCCGTATACTGGGCCCTCTGATAGCATGGCAGTTTGAACCGTCCAGCTTTGAACCGAAGGCCGCCATGAGGGACAAACTTTATAACAATGAAGTGATTGCTAAAATGGGAGAAATTGAGCACAGGAGATGGTGTGCCGAAATGATGCTGCAAGGTTTTGTTCCGCCCGAAGAAGCGCCGGACTCCCCCGCATACATTGCCCTTGCCGAAAAATGGACCGACAAAGCATTCAAACAGGAAACGCTGCACCTGGGCACGCACATCAACCTGGTACCATACGATAATCTGCTGGAAAGAGAAGCCGCGAAAGACACGGATCAGATCAGGACCATTCCGGTGTTTTTGCAAAGGATTATTCATTAGTAAGAGACTTTAGTTGAGATAATAAATTCAAAACAAAAATGTACCTTTGATTCCATGGCAAGAATTAGTTCAATTTACACAAAACGACTTGGCAAAACTGTGGCACAGCATGCCAAGGGCACTGCAGGGAAATATCATGTTATCCCTGCTCAGATTGATAAATGGAATGTTGTAGCAGAAGGAAGTGTAATACCTTTTAAAAAGTTCCACACTAAGAGTGCTGCCGTAACTTTCGCTAAGCAGTATGCCAGTGCTGTCAACTTCGGAGAAGTTGTTATTCACAGCTTAGACGGAAAGATATTAGACCGAATTTCTTACTAAGTTGAAACTTGTATGCCATTTGAAACAAATGTATTTATCAACTGTCCATTTGATGATGATTTTAAAACATTGCTAAGACCTTTAATTTTCAGCTTAATATACTTTCACTTAGAACCCAAAATTTCTCAAACAGAATCCTCTGCCAATGTCCGCATCAATCAAATAAAGCAGCATATTCGAAATTTAGTATTCATGACCTTTCTAGGTCGAAGCCAATGAGAAAAAATGAATTACCTCGGTTCAACATGCCCTATGAATTAGGGCTTGACATTGGTTGTGCTGAATTCGGCTTAAAGAAATATACGGGCAAAAAGATTCTTATTCTGGAAACCGAACGTTACCATTACCAAAAAGTACTTTCCGATATTTCTGGTCAGGATATTGAGAACCATGATAATAATCCTGCCACACTTCTACGAAAAGTTCGAAATTGGTTCTCTACAGTCGACTCTGCGACAAATTATCCTAGTGCGAGTAAAGTTTGGATTGCTTATAATCAGTTTTATGACGACATAATCAAAACGTTATCTGATGAAGGTTTTACAGGCTCCGAAATTGAAAGTATGCCAACAAGCGACTTCATAAAATTCGCTAAAGACTGGGTAAAAAATTTCACATCCTGACTTCAATTATGTCAGAGAATCAAGTTCACTAAATACATATAACCCTAAATATTTTTGACAGTGCATTAAATATTATCTGTCATCATTTTGAGGCATCACCCCGAACTGTTTCAGCAGGGCAGGCACATCTTCCATTGCAGCCAGCGACAGCAGTTTATCCCGCACCCTTTCCCCATCTTTATGTACATGGTACAGCAACGCATTTTCGACCCTGTCGAGCAGCCTTTCACTCGACTGCCGTAGTGTTGGAGAAGCCGCGCCGGGCTGCCGCCGGAAACCGCCGTTCTTATCAGTGCGCTCCTGCAAAGAAAGCAGTCTTGGCGATATTTTCAGGGGATAGATGGTCCGCGGCAGATCGATGGCTATACCGCCAATATGGTACACCCAGATGCCGCCCTTATCATCTCCATCCGGAATAGTTAAGTTTTTTTCCAGTTCCAGTTTATACCCGTTGTCCAGCAAGATTTTTTCGAAATACTCCTTATCATCACTGTAAGTATTCATCACATTTTTGGGTCTTACCACTATCAGTCTGCTCAACTTCTCTTTGTTCAGGGAAATGATGCCGCCAACAGCGAGGAGCCTGCTCACAAAATTGTAGTAATAGCCAGTAGCGAGTCCCACGGCTGCACTGATGTCCACAATGGGCAACCTTCCGTAGAACTGTGTAATCCGGTTATCTGAAAAATCCGTGTTGTCATTGGTATTCAGGAAAGCCAGGATGGAAGGACGGAGTGCGTTTTTACCAGTTCCAGCTCAAATTCCGGCACTATGGTCACACGGTTTGTTAACCCATAGAAAGAGATATCGGTGCCCTGTTCCGCAATGTAGATCACAGGAATTCCGAGTGCATGCAGCAGCCCCATCTCGTAATATACATTGGGACTGGGCGCACCTTTTACACCCGCCTTTGGTGTAAGATTGATGATCACAAGATCAGCGATATCAAGCCTGTTCAGAATACCATAAACGATTTCTGAATCGCGCCATTCATCGGGAATATGTACTTCAGAAGTAGTTGTAGCCAGCAACGCTTTGGCGACAGGTTCTTCCAGCAATTGTTCGGCGGCGCGACCAATGGTTTGAACGGAATTGTTCGGCACAACGGTATCGCCCATGGGGCCGAGGATCACGATATCGAGCCTGTTGTCGGATGCGTAGTTGTTCCTGTACATGGGAAAAATTTAGGATGAAGGGCGGAGGTTGGCTTCATGGGGTTGGAAAGTAAAAATAAGGGAATTAGCCTTAAGTTATATTATAAAAAAACATAACTTCACAACAACCCTTAAACCTTTCTGATGGCAAATTATTCTTTTTCCTTCAGCAGGATCAATTTGGATCTTCCTCATTCCATCTGCTCATCAATACAATCTTTCCAAAGGTTTACCTCCGAAAAACAACGTCAGAAGCTATTGACAACAGTAGAAATCATTAAACCATAAACAATAAAATCATCTTATGAATCAGGAAAAAATAAAATTCTTCATCGGCTCCGGGGCAGAATTAACTGAAGAAAGAGAAAAATGTATATCAATATTTCATCGCATTAGCAGAAGTCATATTCACCTGTCGCTAGAACCAATACTCTGGGAATATGAAATGGTAAAGTCAAATTTTTTAGGATTTAAAAATATTCAGTCAGCAATCAACCCAACTCTGGCTACATGCGATGTTGCTATTTTCATCTTTTACTCAAAGATCGGGAAATATACCCGGGAAGAATTTGAACTTGCTGCCAAATCAAAGACTGTTTTCGTTTTCTTCAAAAACGGATTCAAACCTACCGCGGAAACTCAGGTTGAATACAACGAACTCATGCAATTCAAGGCATGCCTTAATGATACTATTCTTTATAATCATTTCAACAACATTTCAGAGTTTGAGTTAAAACTATTTGAGAATACCAATCACTTCCTAAGCAAAAACTTCAACGTTAAAAGAAACTACGAAAAAACCATTGAAGTGCTTAAGAGAGAAAAAGAGCAGGTTAATACTGACTTAAAGGAACTTCAGCATGAACTATCCAGGCATTCATCAACAAGTGACCTTAAAAGAAAGGCGCTTTCTGAAATTACGAACAACAATTATTCTGCGGCTGAAACTACCCTCCTTCAATCATTACAAAATGAAAAAGCATATACTTCCGATACACTCTACGAATTAGGTAAACTCAAACACATACAAGGAAAGTATCTTGAAGCTCAGAAATTTTTCGAATTAGCCGCAAACAACAGCGCACGCAATAGCCAGTATCTTCACAGTTGCGGTGTTGCTGCAAGGAGCTTAGGCCAATACGACAAGGCTGCTGCGTATATGGAAAAAGCTTTAATGGCCGATATTGAAAAATTCGATAAAGACAACCTTGAAATCGCAGAGAGATACAACAATCTTGGTGTCGCATTTCGAGATGCTGGAAAAATAGACAAGGCATTCGAAGTTCATGCTCAGGCGCTTAAAATTATCACCAATCTGAAAGGAATAGATTGTCCTGAAATTGAACCCTATTATAATAATATTGGTTTGGTTTATCTTGATAAAGGTGAGTTTGAAAGAGCAATTATGTTTTTTGATCTTTCCATAAAGGCGAACCTAAAATATAATGGTAAAGAAAACAAGGCACTGGCATCCTATCTTAACAATAGCGCATCTGTACATGAGGGAAAAGGCAACATTAATGAAGCAATAAAATTGTACGAACAGGCATTAAATATCCTCGAGCAGACTCCTGGCAACAATGCCCTTGAAATTGCCACCTGCTATAACAATCTAGGCCTTGCACATCAAACCGCAGGCAACTATAGAGATTCAATTTCTTTATTAGAAAAAGCACTCTCCATGAACAAAAATATCCTTGGAAACACCCATCCGTATATAGCGATAACAAACCATAATTTAGGGCTGACTTTTTTACACATGAACAACCCGACCAAAGCGCTTGAATATATTCAGATAGCGTACAATATGGACAAAAATTTCTATTCTGAAGAAAGCATTACTATTGCAACCAGGTATAATAGCTTTGGTGCTGCACATCTCAATCTTGGCGATTTGGAAAAAGCATTGCATTATTTTAATAAAGCATATTTGATGCTTTCAAAACTAGTCACCCATAACCATCCCCATTTGAAAATGGTTGAACAAAGTATTCTGGGAATAGAAAGAAGAGGCAAAAGCCCCCTCTTCTGAATAGTTGCTTAATTCAAAAAATTATCACCTCAACTGCACCCGCAGCATCCACGCCATTTTCTCGTGGGTTTCCATCAACCCGGTAATAAAATCACCTGTACCGGCATCTTTGTAATCGTTCGTGACGAGGTTTATTTTTTCCCGCATCCGGATGATGATGCTCTCGTGATCGGCGAGCAGCACTTTTACGAAACCGGTCCCATCGTTTTTTTCCCGGCTCATTTCGGTGAGGTGCGTTAATTCGAGAAAGGTTTTTAGTGAAGCCGGTGCGTAGTGGCCGAGTGCGCGGATGCGTTCCGCAACATCATCTATCATTTCATCCAGTTCTTCGTATTGCGATTCGAAGAATTTATGTTTTTCATAAAAGTCGCTTCCTTCCACATTCCAGTGGGCGTGTCGTGTTTTGGTGTACAATACAAATTCGTCTGCCAGCAGAATACATAGTTCCTGTGCAATTTTCGCCAGATCTTCCTGGCCGATGCCGATGCCTGTTTGCATGATAGTATTTAGTTTGATGAAAAATTATATTGAAGGGTGGCCGCGGTAAAAAGAATATCCTTTCCATTACCTGCGGTTCTTAGAAAGGGGCCAGCGTTGAACCAGGTGAACTCCCAGGTGAGGGCGAGCGCGCTGGTGGCACGGAACTCCAGATTGGTGGCCAGTTGGCTCCCGATAAACGCCGGTGCAATATTGTTGCCCCGGTAAATGAGGGCCACGTTCGGCGCGTAAATGCCATCTCTCGTGGAATACCTCCTGAAGATATCAAGGTCCATCCCCCAGTCGAGTTTGGGATGAAGGCCACAATTCAGATAAGGATGAACATCTATAAGGTTGGCCGGACCGATTAATGCGGCCAGGCCGAAATAGGCGCCTCTCGGGAAGAGCGGGTTAAAAGTTTGCAGCCTTTCGTCGCCCGGTGTTTTATCACCGGAGATGAGCTCCGTTTTTATACCGATCTCCGGTTTGTATTTACACGCGTTGAAACGGTATGCTGTATTCAGGGAGACGGTGTAGGCGCTGATTTTTTTTGAAGCGAACCGGCCAAACTGGTAAACGGCTTCCAGGTCGTACACCGTGTTACCGGTTTTGTTCCATATTCTAGTGCCGAAAGAATGGCGCTGTTCCGCCCCGGCACCGTCTTCGAAAACAGCCTGTTTCTTACCGAGATTCAGGTAATAGAGGTCCACGTTCCTTAAAAGCGGCATTTTATTTTTCACCAGGTAGGCGCCCCACAACTTTGTATCACGGCGAAACCCATCGTCGAAGATACCTTTCCTGGCTGATACATAATAACTGAAAAAAGCATCCAGGCGGGTATGCTTCCGTGCCAACACTATTCTGGCCGCATCAAATGCCTGCCGGTTGTTTGGCCCCTCCCGAACGGAGATCAGGCGCTGACTGCCATAGGAGAACTCCTGCCTTCCGGCGCGGAATAAAACCGAAACACTATCGGATACAGGTAATTTGTAATCAATGTATGCCTGATGTATATCTAAAGGGTTTTCATCTACCGGACTGGTATCCATCCTGCCATTGGAAAGACTGCTTTGCAATTGTATGAAAGTGCCGAGGCGGTTGTTCCACCGAATGTTGTTGTGCATCAGGAAACGGGTCATTACAAAACCGTCCTCATCCCTGGGCGCATCGCCCCATTGCTCGTTGCGGAAATAAAAGTATTGCAGGCGGGCTTCACCGCCAAATGAAGCAATGATACCATTTCCCTTTGTACCATCGCCATGCGCTGAAGGCTTTGTTTCCGGCAGCGTATAGGTGAGGTTGCTTACCGTTAAAATACTTGTATCCTGCTTTATTTGAATATTGCCTTGTGCAGCAGCAGCATTTTGCGTGACCGCAACAAGCAGGAGAAAGAACAATATTTTCATACCGTTTTATTACTGGTAACCCCCATAGTATTTTACCGGACTCCATGCAGGTATTACAGCCAGTTTAGGAGGTGCGAAACCACTGAATTCATCCTTGCCATATACCGGTTTTCCATCTACGATGGTCAGTTTTGAGGTAATAGACAACAATTCCTGATCGGGTACTGAGAAATAGTCTTTATCCAGCAGCGAGATGTCCGCGAAAAAACCTTGCTTTATCTTTCCTTTGTTCGTTTCTTTCAGCAATGCATAACCGCCGTAGGTAAGTAGTGATAGCGCTGTTTTTCTATCGAGTATATTTTCCGTTCCCATCACCTGTGTTCCACCAATCGTTCTTCCCGTAGTGATCCAATAAAGCGCCACCCAGGGATTGTAGCTGGCCACGCGGGTACCGTCGGTTCCCAACGCTACGGGAATACCCAGTTCCAGCATTTTTTTTACCGGCGGAGCGTTCCGCGCAGCTTCAACTCCATATCTTCTGATGAAATGTTCGCCCTGGTAAGCCATGCGGTGCTGTATGGCGATACCGCCACCCAGCGCTTTGATGCGCAGCATATTTTCTTCGCTGACGGTTTCCGCATGATCGATGAACCATACCAGTCCATTGAGCGGTGTTTCCCTGTTCACAGCTTCAATTACATCCAGATCGCGGGAGATGCTTTCGTTGTACGTGGCATGGAGACGGAAGGGCCAGCGTTTCCGAACCAGTGTCTGAATCACCGGTTTCAGACTGGACTCCAATGTCGCGGGCAGTTCTGGTCGCGGGAAGAGGAAGTTTTCAAAATCGGCTGCATCGGCCACCAGATTTTCTCCGCCGCCATGGACATGGTAATCAATTTCGTTGATGCCATTTGCGTGGTGTACATCTATGTCTACCATATTTGTCCAGCGGGTGAAGTCGGCCAGTTCCGAACCAGCTTTCTGGGCGAAAAGAAAATACGGGAGCCGAACGGTAATTTTACCGAGTGTATTCAGGGAATCCGTAATGCCATAATCGTCAGGAAAATTCTGAAAACCGCCGCCGGCATCCATAACTGCTGTTACCCCGAGGCGGTTGAGTTCGGTCATGTATTGCAGGGTGGAATTTATTTTTTCTTCTGTGGTCAGTTCGGGAAGTCTGGCCAAAGTTGAATACAGGATGAACGCGTTTGGTTCCGCCACCAGTAAGCCGGTTGGGTTGCCTTCGCTATCTTTTTCAATAAGTCCGCCTTTGGGGTTAGCGGTTGTTCGGTTAATGCCCAGTTGTTTTAACCCAGCTTTGTTGAGCCAGGCTTTTCCATACAGATATAGTATGAAGGTGGGCGTATTTCCCGTGGCTGCATTGATCTCTTCCAAAGTGGGCAATCTTTTTTCTTCAAACTGGAACTCGTTCCATCCCCCTACCACGCGCACCCATTGCCCGGCGGGTGTTCTTTCGGCTTGTTCTTTCAGCATTTGCAGGGCACGCTTCAGCGTTTTCACACCATCCCACCTTAATTCGGTGTTGTAGAATCTTCCCCCTCTTATCACATGGAGATGACTATCGAACAGGCCGGGAATCACAGTATGCCCTTTTGCGTCAATCATTTTTGTACTGCGGCCTTTTAACAGCAACACCTCTTTATTGCTGCCCACCCTGCTTATCCTGTTTCCGTTTACCGCAATGGCCTCGGCCAAAGGAATGGCTTCATCGCCCGTATGCACCTTTCCGTTATAAAGGATGATATCGGCTTTTTGCTGCGCGATGGAAGTAATACTAAATAGTACAAGGAGCACAAAAAAGAAACACCGGTTCATGTGGATGAATTGAATGAAAATGGAGATGGAACGAGTAGGTTATTGCTGAAAACTTAGTGCTTCAACATTTCATGCGCATATTGAATACCAATTCCGTAAGCGCCGCCATATTTTTTCACCAGATCAGTAACCGCCTTATACGTTTCGCTGCGTGCCCAATCGCGTTGCAGTTCGAGCAGGTATTGAATGGACGTAAGCGGTTTAACTCCTGCCTGGATCATTCTGTACATGGCCATTTCATGCGCTTCTTTGCTTACATCGCCACTGGCATCCGTAATTACATACACATCATATCCTTCCGCTTTGGCTGATAATGCCGGGCCTACAATACATACACTGGTCCAGAGACCTGCCAGCACGATCTTCTTTTTACCTTTCGCCACAATCGCTTTGTGCGCATTCACATCCTCCCACGCATTCATCGTGGTTCTGTCGATGTAATTAGAAGTGGCCTGCGGATAAAAAGCTTCTACTTCGGCGAACACAGGTCCGCTGAAAGATTTTTCCGCAACGGTGGTTACCACACTGGGCACTTTAAAAATAACGGAAGCGCCTGCCACCATAGCGGTATTGTTGCGCAGTTCCATCATGTCGATGTTCTTTACGGCAAAACCCATCTGGCTTTCATGATCGATCATCACCAATGCATGGTTGGTGGGATTCAATAATTCCGAAGATGGCTTTTGCGCGTAAACCGAAGTTACTGAAACGGAAGCCAGCAGCAGTGTGGCGAGTGTGTTGAATGTTCTTTTCATAATGAAAACTTTTAGCGTTGTGAATGATTTTCTTCCGCAAAGCTATCAAGTGATCACAGCGGTGGCAATTCATATACGGTCACAACTCTTGTACATATCTGCACATTTTTAAAAACAACCACTGAACACAAATTCATTTTAATTCTAATTATACAATGAACGGATCTATATGTGAATTGTATGCGGCCCTTTGAAAGAATAGCTTTGTTCCATTCCATCAAACACATTACCATGAGACAAATTATCCTTCTTCCACGCACCAGTCTTCCGGCATATATCATCTGCCTGCTGGCATTCGCCGGTTGTAAAAACGACAACACAAAAAATACACTTATGTCAGACAAAACAAGCATTACAGCAGTGAATGCACCTACGCAATTCGCCGATATCAATGGCCGAAAAATCGCTTACCGCACCGTGGGTTCCGGAGCACCCATGATCCTCTGCCAACGTTTCCGTGGCAATATGGATGACTGGGATCCGGCGTTTATCGACGCGCTGGCGAAAAATTACGAGGTGACCATTTTTAATTACACAGGTCTGGCATCATCTACCGGTGAGCCACATACGGATATGAAAACATTCTCCAGCGATGTGATTGATCTTGCAAAAGCTTTGGGACATCAAAAGATCATTCTCGGGGGATGGTCGTTCGGCGGATGGGTGGCGCAGATCGTGACCACGGAATATCCTGAACTGGTAGCGCAAACCATCCTCATCGGCACGAAACCTCCGGGCGAGAACAAACATACTTTTGAAGACATCTTCCTGCAAACAGCCTACAAGCCGGATTATGATGTTGCTGATGAGGTGATCCTTTTCTTTGAACCCATTTCCGCCTTCAGCCGTAAAGCCGCACAAGAAAGCCACGACCGGATCGCCGCCAGAAAAGAAAAGGATCCACGCGTTACAGTTGATCAGTTTAAGTTCTATGCCATGGGGAACGAAGACTTCATCAAGGACCCCTACAACGCACGTCAGAAAATGACCACCACCACGGTGCCCATCCTGGTGATCTCTGGCGATCACGAAGTATGTTTTCCGCCCGAGAACTGGTTTGAACTGAACCGAAAGTTGCCCACCACACAGGTAGTGGTGATTCCAAGGGCCGGACACGGGCCGCAACACCAGTACCCTGAAATGACCGCGGACTATATCCACTCGTTCATTCAAACCAACAACAGGCTGGCGGCAGTGCAATAAGCCTGACCGAAACACCCTCATTTCAAAAATATACCATGGCACTTACAACCAAAAACATCGTCTTCGTTACCGGCGCATTCGTTTCCAACAGTTGCTGGGACGATTGGCGCATTTACTTTGAAAGCCGCGGCTACCATACCATTGCGCCGGCATGGCCATTCAAGAATGGTACCGCCGCTGAATTACGCGCCCGGCAACCCAATGATACCGATCTCGCCACACTTACCCTGGAACAACTTGTGGACCATTACATCAAAGTGGTGCGCAGCTTTCCGGAAAAACCGATTGTGATTGGCCATTCTCTTGGCGGACTCATCACCCAGATCATCAACAACAGAGGATACGCCGCAGCAGCAGTGGCCATTCATTCCGTTCCGCCACAAGGCGTTTTTCCTTACGAATTCTCTTTTCTCCGAGGCGGATGGCGGGTGCTGGGCTTATTCACTTCCATGAAAAAAACCTACCTGATGTCGTTCAAAAAATGGCAATACGCTTTTGTGAACGGCATGCCGCTCGCAGAACAAAAAAAGGCCTACGAACAACTGGCCATCCCGGAATCAAAGACGGTAGCGCGTGGTGGCCTTACCAGCGCCGCGTATGTTGATTTCAACAAGCCACACGCCCCGCTGCTGCTCACCGCCGGAACAGAAGGCACGCTGATTCCTGCACACCTGAACCGGAGAAATTACAAGAAGTACAAAAAAGACAATGGCTCCATCCTGGAGTATAAAGAGTTTCCCAACCGGAACCACTTCGTGCTGGGACAAAAATCCTGGAAAGAAGATGCCGATTATATCCTCGACTGGCTGAAAAAGTTATAACCATTTCCAAAAATTCATCATGAAACAAATATTCTTCTTCGCAATTGCCGCGCTTTTCTTCTGTGCGTGCGGTAATTCATCTCAAAC
>CAMLRX010000002.1 GCA_946482545.1 uncultured Flavihumibacter sp.
CTCAGGTACATGCTCCTGTCTTTGTACAACTGCCTGAAGTAAGGATCGCGCAGGTCTTTCACGAAGCGGATAGCTTCTCCTGTGGATTTCATTTCCGGCCCGAGTTCCTTGTTCACACCGGGGAACTTGTTGAAAGAGAACACCGGTTCTTTGATGGCGTATCCTTTCAGTTTTTTCTCGAATTTGAAATCGGTCAGTTTATTGGCGCCCAGCATCACTTTTGTGGCGATGTTGAGGTAAGGAATCTGGTATGCTTTCGCGATGAATGGCGTGGTACGGGAAGCGCGTGGGTTGGCTTCGATCACGAATACCTTTCCATCTTTGATCGCGAACTGGATGTTGATCAGTCCTTTGATGTTCAGTGCGCGGGCGATCTTTTCGGAATAGTGTTCCATGGTGGTCACCACAAGCGGAGTGAGGTTGAAGGCGGGCAGCACCGCGTTGGAGTCGCCGGAGTGGATACCTGCGGGCTCAATATGTTCCATCACACCCATTACATGGAAGTTCTCCCCGTCGAAGATAGCGTCCACTTCTGCTTCCTGACAGCGGTCGAGGAAGTGGTCGATGAGAATCTTGTTACCGGGAATATGTTTCAGCAGACTCACTACTGCTTTTTCCACTTCTTCATCGTTGATCACGATACGCATCCTTTGTCCGCCCAACACGTAGGAAGGACGAACGAGTACCGGATAGCCTACTTTGTTGGCCACCACGATGGCTTCGTCCACATCGTAAGCAGTACCATACTGCGGGTAAGGAATTTCCAGTTCTTTCAGCATATCGGAGAAGCGGCCACGGTCTTCGGCGATGTCCATACTATCAAAGGACGTTCCGATGATCTTGATGCCTTTCTCGTGGAGGCGCTCGGCGAGTTTCAGCGCTGTTTGACCACCGAGTTGCACGATCACCCCTTCGGGTTGCTCGTGTTCGATGATTTCCCAGAGGTGTTCCCAGTAAACGGGTTCGAAGTACAGTTTATCGGCGACATCGAAATCGGTGGAAACGGTTTCGGGGTTACAGTTCACCATGATGGCTTCGTAGCCGGATTCTTTGATGGCGAGCAGCCCGTGTACGCAGCAGTAGTCGAATTCGATACCCTGACCAATCCTGTTGGGGCCGGAGCCGAGTACGACGATCTTCTTTTTATCGCTGCGTTTGCTTTCGTTGTAGTTGCCGTTTTCGAAAGTAGAGTAGAAATAAGGTGTTTTCGCTTCGAATTCCGCGGCGCAGGTGTCCACCATTTTGTACACGCGGGTAATGCCGGCCGCTTTTCTTTTTTCGTACACGGCATCTTCGCTGGCGTCCTGCATGATGCGGCTGATCTGCTCGTCGGAGAAGCCGTGGTGTTTGGCTTCGCGCAGCAGCTCGATGGGCAGGGACTCCAGTTTGTATTTGGCGATCTCTTTCTCGATGTTGCAGATCTTCTGGATCTCGTAGATGAACCAGCGGTCGATCCTGGTGGCTTTTACCACGGTGCTCACGCTCACGCCCAGCATCAGCGCATCTTTGATGCGGAAGAGGCGGTCCCATTTCGGGGTCTTGATGTATTCGATGAGTTCTTCCGCGTGCATCTGGGATTTACCGTAGTAACCAAGGCCTACGGCGTTGTTCTCCAGGCTCTGGCAGGCTTTCTGAACGGCTTCTGTGAAGCTGCGGCCGATGGCCATTACTTCACCCACGCTCTTCATCTGCAGACCGAGCGTATCGTTAGCGCCTTTGAATTTATCGAAGTTCCAGCGGGGTACTTTCACGATCACATAATCCAGGGCTGGTTCGAAGTAGGCGGAAGTGGTTTTGGTGATCTGGTTTTCCAGTTCATCCAGTGTATATCCGATGGCCAGTTTAGCGGCGATTTTGGCGATGGGGTATCCCGTAGCTTTGGAGGCGAGGGCGGAAGAGCGGCTCACCCGGGGGTTGATCTCGATGGCGATGATCTCTTCTGTCTCGGGATTGAGTGCGAACTGCACGTTACAGCCACCTGCGAAGTTACCGAGGTCGCGCATCATATTGATGGCAGTGTTGCGCATCAGTTGGAAGGCGGTATCGCTGAGGGTCATGGCCGGGGCAACGGTGATGGAGTCGCCGGTATGCACACCCATGGGGTCGAAGTTCTCCACGGTACAGATGATCACCACGTTGTCATTGGCGTCGCGGAGCAGTTCCAGTTCGTATTCTTTCCATCCGAGTACGGCTTGTTCCACCAGTACTTCGTGGATGGGAGAGGCCTGGAGTCCGCGGTTGAGCGCTTCGTCGAGGTCATCTTTGGAGTGAACGAAACCACCACCTGTACCACCAAGGGTAAAAGAGGGGCGTATTACGAGGGGGAAACCGATTTCCTGTGCGAATTCTTTTCCTTCGAGGAAGGAGTTCGCGGTTTTCGCTGTGGCAACGGGCACACCCATTCTGATCATCCACTGGCGGAAGAGTTCGCGGTCTTCGGCTTTATCGATGGCTTTAATGTCTACCCCGATCAGGCGTACGTTGAATTTTTCCCATACACCGAGTTCTTCGGCTTCTTTGGCCAGGTTGAGGGCCGTTTGGCCGCCCATGGTAGGAAGAACTGCGTCGATCTGGTTTTCCTCCAGGATCTGCTCGATACTTTCCACGGTGAGTGGGAGCAGGTACACCCGGTCGGCCATCATAGGGTCTGTCATGATGGTGGCGGGGTTGGAGTTGATAAGAATTACTTTGATCCCTTCTTCACGAAGGCTGCGCGCAGCCTGGGTTCCGGAGTAATCAAATTCGCAGGCTTGACCGATGATGATAGGGCCTGAACCGATGATCAGGACCGACTTGATGGAGGCGTCTTTAGGCATTTTTTTATCGAGATAAATTGCGCAAAGGTATGAAGATGCGCCCCCCACTCCAAAAAAAAGTGCCCGCATCAAAAAGAAGCGGGCACAAGGGGATATATCATCCGTTTAAAAATCTGATACTCAGTTGTGAAACGATAACAATTCGTACTCGTCAAGGGTTACCTCGCCATGCATCACATCCACATCCCCAGCCGCAGGGCGTTGATCAATCTGTTTGACCTTGAAGCGTTGTGTCAACCTGTCTTTTGTTTCCGAATTTCCCCATCTTCCCGCCACAAACCCTGCTGCGGCGGCTACCAGCAATGTAAGTTTTGTTTTAAATCCTGTTTTCATACGCTCCTGTTTTAAATTTTTAAAGGCTTAATAGCGGAATTCCATATTGGAAGATTGGATGTTTTACTGATGACAGAAATATCATGCCAAACGCTGTATCCTTTATATATAATTTTTAAGTTAACAGAACTTTTGGTTTGATGTTCAAACATTGGTTCTCCGGATAAGCCTGTTCACCTACCTTTGACCTCAGTATTAACGCAAAAACAGGTAAAAGGATGGCGAAGACGCGTAAATTTTCAGCGAAGTGTGGCATTATCTTGTTTCTGGGTATTTTTTACCTCCTCCCGGTTCGGGCGCAGTTATTCCCGGCTACGGCCTATCCCCAAAACTTCTTCAGAAATCCGCTGAATATTCCGATCTCCCTTAGTGGGAATTTCGGAGAACTCCGTTCCAACCATTACCACATGGGACTCGATCTGAAAACCCAGGCCCGGGAAAACCTCCCTGTGCACGCTGCCGCCGATGGTTACGTTGCCAGGATAAAAGTGGAGCCCGGCGGTTTTGGCAGGGCTATCTACCTGAATCACCCCAACGGACTGACAACTTTGTATGCCCACCTTAACGATTTTTATCCCGAACTGGAAAAGTATGTGCGCGAGCAACAATACAAACAGGAATCCTGGCCGGTGTACCTCGACATTCCCCCCACGCTCTTCCCGGTTAAAAAGGGGCAATTCATCGCTTACTCAGGAAATACGGGCGGTTCGGGTGGTCCGCACGTGCATTTTGAAATCAGGGAAACCAGCACCGACAAATGCATCAATCCCATGTTGTTCGGACTGCCCATTACCGATAACGTGGCCCCCTCCATCTTACGGCTTTCTTTGTACGACCGGAACAGGAGCGTTTATGAGCAATCGCCAACCCTGTATCCCGTTAAAAAAATCGGTGGCAAATACGTGACCACGCCCGCAATTATTTCTACCAGTCTAGAAAAAGTAAGTTTCGCCATCACCAGTTTCGATACGCATACCGGCTCTTCCAACCTCAACGGTGTTTATACGATGGTGCTGTACGATAATGATGAAGCCGTGAACGGATTCCGGATGGAGAAAATCGGTTACGAAGATACCCGTTACCTGAACGCGCATATCGACTACCGCACCAAGGCCAATGGCGGCCCATGGTTACAACACCTTTCTGAATTGCCCGGGTACATCAACAGTATTTACCGCTCTTTTTCGGGTAACGGTGTGATCGACCTTTCAGATGGTGAAGTGCACGATATCCGTATTGAAGTGCGCGATGCAGATGGAAACCTTTCTACCCTTTCTTTCAAAATCAAACAAACGACTCCTTACAAACCAGTGGCGCCCGCACCAGGAAAAAGGTTTTATCCGTTGATGCTGGACGTATATGAAAGCGAGGACCTTGAATTTTTCCTGGGTGAACAATCGCTGTACGATTCCGTGAGCATCAACCATACCCGCAGCGTTACCGCGGCGTCGGAAGTTGTTTCTGCGGTGCATACCATCGGGGCAGCATACATTCCTTTGCAGGATTATTTCGCCATCCGCATCTTACCCAACAAACAGATAACCGCTGAACAAAAGCAACGCACACTGATGCAACGGATCACAGGGGCTAAAAAACAGGTGGTGAAAGTGGAGTGGCAGCAGGACTGGGCCTTCGCGAAATTCAGGGACTTCGGTGTATTCCGTTTGGTAGTGGATGAACAGCCACCTGTTGTTGTCCCGGTAGGATTTACCGATGCCACTGCGGCCACTTACCTTAAAACGGCCAGGCGTTTTGTTTTCACCGTAAAAGACAACTACGAACAGTGGCAGAACTTCCGTGCCGAACTGGATGGGAAGTGGCTGCGCTTCACCAACAATAAAGGGCGCAACTACATTTATCCCGTAGATGAAAGATGTGGTCCCGGGGAACACGAGCTGAAGATAACCGTGGAAGATATCGCGGGGAATAAAACGGAGAAGGTATACAGGTTTACACGGTAACCAATCGCAGGTGATTTCACGGATGATTCCAATGGCGGAAATTGCGTTAATTGGGTGCGAAACCGTGCTTTTCGGTTAACCCGGTGCCACCGACGTTGTTTTCTGCCCTTGCCCACGGTTATTTAACCACAGTTCTGTAGTATTAAAACGCGTTAACCTTTACGTGATTTTCCTTAAAGAAGATTTGAAATATCAGAACCTGCCCAAAAACTCCTCTACATACCTTCTCACCTCCGAAACCGGGGCCGTATGGTTGTTGACCAGGAACGAGAACACCAACAGTTTCCCCTTTTTCGAATAGAGGTATCCGCTGAGTGCCACCTGGTTGGAAAGCGTTCCCGTTTTCGCGAAGACTCTTCCCTTCTCACCGAGGTAATAATTTTTTAATGTGCCTTCACCTCCTGTAGGAAGAATATGTTTTAAACGATCCATGCCGAACTCCTGCTGCATCTTAACAAGCAGCCAGGACATGGAGCGGGGGGTAACCAGGTTGTAACGACTTAACCCGCTGCCATCCACCCAGCGCGGTTGATCGGGCATGGCGGCAAGTGGTCCCGTCATCATGGAATCTATGATGGATGCGGCATTGAAGTAGCCGGTTTTCATATAGGAACAACAAAGCAGCAGTTGCTCCGCGAAGAAGTTATCACTCGCGTGCATCATTGGACGAAGAACGCTGTCCAGGGGACGACTGTAAACGGTTTTCGGCAACTCACGTTGAAGGGTGGACGTAATACTGATGTCTTTCTGCAAACTATCGTGCAGCAATTCAAGTCCCGAACGGAGTGTATCAGTTACGAACGGCACATCGGTTGTAGCTGAGGGTTCTTTTCCTTCCGCAATAAAAAAATGGTTGCTATCCTTATCGCGCGATACGCGAAATGTATTGCCCTTCTTTCCGTAAAGAAAATTCACTTTCCAGTTGATATCCGGTTCTGAAAGTACCAGTGTTTCCAATGAGTCCTCCACGGAAAGCGGTTGTTCATTTTTCCGTGTTTGCTGCACCCAGTGGATCACGTTGCCATATACCGGGAAGGGACTTCTCTCTGGCATATAATACGAATCATAATCATTCCAGGCCCATCCCGGACCGAAATGTTTTTCGTTCCAGTTGGCGGTGGTCATTGCAAGTGGAAGACCGGATTTTTTCAGGAAATCGAATACCGGCTGGTCCTGGAAATCACGGTGTAAAAACGTGGGGTCTCCTGTGGGAAAAAGGAAGATAGAATCGGTGGTTTCAACATAGTCCATGCCCGGTAACTGGTTGTTGAGCACGGAAAGCGCCGTGTACAGGGAGAACAACTTCATGTTGGAAGCCGGGGTAAAGTATTTGTCGGCATTGTGCGCATAGAGCACTTCACCAGTGGATGCATCGGAAATGGAAATGCCAACGTGTGCGTTCTCCAAAACGGTTCCGCTGAAAGGTGTTTTAACGGTGGTAACGGTAGGTGTTTTTGTCGTGGAGCATCCCGTTAAAAGCATCCATATAAAAACGGCGCTCACCGTTTTTATCCTGTGTTGCAGGAATATTCGGGTGAGCGCCGCGATTGAAGATATATTGAATTTCATCATGTTGCCATCTGTTCGTGGGCAACAATTTAGTTCATTTTATCTATTGCCGCTATTTCATAATGCGGATCGTTTTCTGATAGGTTCTGCTTTGAAGTTTCAGCAAATAAATACCGCGCTGCAACGCATCATGTTTTAGCGGGAGTTGATGTTCTCCGGCGGCCTTCATTCCTTTTGTTACCAGTTCTACCACACGGCCATGCGCATCCAGCAAGGTGATGGACACGTCTTCGGCCTGGGGAAGTTTCAGGAAAACGAACGTGTTCGCCGCAACGGGGTTGGGCCTTACCTGGAAAACGAGTCCCGGGTTATTGATATCATCTACGGGCGTAATGGCGTTGGGAACGATCTTCACCGTTGCTTCCGCGCCTGTTTTACCGGCTTCAGTATTACCAGCATAATCTTTCGCAATGGAGTAGAACCTGTATGTAGAATCTTTCTGCCCGGTAAATACCGCTTCAGTAGCCGCGATATCGAAGTGCCAGAGTTTGAATGGACCGTTGTTTACGGCAACATACACATCATAGCCCCGTATACCGGCGTGCGCATCTGAGCCGCTCCATTTCACCGTGAAACTTGTATCGGGTGTTTGGGCGGGAAGCGTGTTTACCCTGCTTTGCGGCGCGGTAACATCTATGGTGTTGAGGTATTCGTTGGTGACGATGGGCTTGTTGTTATCGAAATAGATGAGCGCTTTGTTCCTGATGGCTGTTCCAGTGCTGAAGCCGGGTTTCAGCTTAATACTGAATGAAACGAAACCTTCTCCTTCCCCTTTTTTCTTGTTGGGGGCCAGGAAGCCATCCAGCGGATCGTCCGTAAGCTCCCTTGTAAGTGGATCGATGCTCAGGAAACGCCAGGTTATCACGCCGGAGCTGGTATCCAGCCTGGCGTCGAACCGTACGTGCATATCGGGTTTGGTGGCCCGGCGGAACAGGGTTTGTCCGGCGTAAGCGTTCAGGCCCGGCGGCGCTTTGTAGGAGGAATCAGCGAAGCCGTAGGAGGTTACCTGAAAACTGGAAAGGTCGAACTTCGATTTATCCAACGTATCAACGATGATCACTTCCTGTGCGGGAGCTGTGGCTGTATCTACGTTTTCAAAGAAAATGGTGTAGTTAAAGGGAGCATTGCCCTGGGTATAATGTTGTGCCGTGCTGCCCGAGGGCCCTGTTTTTTCATTGGGGTCGAAAGAGGCAACAACCTGAACGCGCAATGATTCCAGCGCTTTGAACCCAAAAATATCTGAGCAGGCGAGCTTACTTTCGGCAGCTGCTTTCATCTTGTTCATAAAAATTCTTTTGAGCAATTTGTCAATGGCCTCTTTGGCATTTTTGCTTTTCATGAGGTCCACGATGTTTCTGCCATCACTTCCACAAGCAAGAATTATCCCAGGTCCTTGTTCTCCTATGCTTTGCAAAATGATATGCGGCAGGGAGAATGTTTGGCCGTACAGCCATTTATTAACATCACAATCGCCGATTTTTCCATAAGCTCTTTCCAGTTGGTCGTAAGAGATTCCTGCACAAGGGTGTTTCGTAAGTTTTTCCTGATTTGTTCTGAAAAATTGATCTACTTTTTGTTTGCATTTTAGCTGATCAGTAAATGTTTCATACAGGCTTTTGTTGACAACCGTTGAATTACAGTCGATGTACTCAGGATTGGGGGGCGATCCGTAAATCGGGCTGAAAACAAACGCATTCAATTGTGTTTGCTGTACCAATTTTTGTGTTACATCAAAGCTATATTCAATAGAGCTTTTAGCCGGAATCAAAGGTATGAGCAGTGGGTAAACATCCATTGAGTCGTACCGGGAACTGAAAAGTGAATCTGTTACGAAGTGCGTTGGTATAGAGTCTTTGTGTATAGAGCTGTTTTTTAAGGCGTATGCTGTAAAGCCCAATTCGATAGTTGATCCATGAGGAACTGCGATCCACAGCGGAACGCCATGCGCATCTACATTGCCGCTGTTGGTGACATCAATTGAATATTTCTCTTTGATACCAACCCTTGCACTGTTTCGGCCGGTGATAGCTACCTTAAACTCGGGTTTGGCAAGTTGTTCAATCACTATGGCGTTCGCCAGTGTATAAGAGTTGTTCTGCTGTTGAACTGTTAAATCGTAGACCCCCTGTGGCGCATTTTGCAATTCAAATGTTGTTACCAGTTCGTTTCCCTCCTTTCTTATTAATACATCCTTTCCTTGATATTGTGCGCTGCCTTTCGTTATCGTGATGCTACCTGGATTGGCAAACCCTCCCCCCAAAATACTCACGGTAACACTCCCCGTATTTCCGCCCTTATTGGGATAAACACTTTGCAGCGTTAGCGCGTTTACAACTTGTTCCACGGTATCCCTGTTACAGAAATTCTCCACCACCATTTTCACAGTATAATTTCCACCTTCTCTGTATTTGTAAATGGGGTTAGAAACGGAATCAATGCTTCCATCTCCGAAATCCCAATAGTATTTTGTTGCGCCACGGGAAGAATCAATGAAACTGATCTCCGTACCCATTGCTATATAACCAAACTTCGCTTCTGCCACCGCGCCACCGCATACTTTCACTTGTTTGCTGTGCACTAGGCTTTTCACTCCGGTATTGGTAACCGCATACAGGAACATGGTATATTCACTTTCGCCCTGCAGCCCGCTGAGGTCCGCACTGAAATCAAGTGATACCGAGGCAGATGGCTGAGGAACTTTATAGGTATAGGTGGCCGAAGTGTCTGAAGTATTTTGGAAATAATATTCAATACGATCGATTTGCGCATCATTGCGTTCATGCACGAAAAATGCCGAAAGTTGCGTATGTCCCCAGCGGCCCTGGTCATCTTTCACCCGGATGCCCAATGTATGGAAGCCAACCGGTGTATTGGCGAGTGGAATGATCGTATTCAGGGAGCCATTCGTTGGTACATTCATCAACGCGGCTTTCCCGGGACCCGGATCGTTGTCGATAAAATACTCAATGGCCGGAGCGGAACTCCCCGGATGTGGTTGTACATAAAAAGTCTGGCTGTTTACATGCGACCATCTTCCATTGTTATCGCGCGTACGGATGAATAAAGTATGCATTCCCCCGGAAACATTGGTCAGCGGCACAAAGAACGCGCTCCCGGTGGGTGAAGAAGAAACGTTGACAGAAGTACCTTTTCCTTCACCTGGGTCCGTATCCAGGAAATATTCCGTTGCGTTGATTTGAGGAACGGATGTTTCCTGTAAAAAGAATTGTGCCGATGAAGTATGGGACCATAACCCTTCGGTGTTGGCTGCCCTTATAAATAGCGTGTGAAATCCGTTGGACAAGTTACCCATCGGGAGTTGAAAGTTGCCTCCGGTTTGGTTGCCGGGTTGAATGGAAAGCGGTATGCCTTTTCCGGCCCCGGGATCAGTATCGAAAAAATATTCCACCCGCGACACCTGGGCATAAGCATGTCCTCCCCATACCGCAAGCAGCAGGAATAGTAGAAGTGTGCGCATGGTTTATTGGTTTGCTTTTACCTTGATCTGAAGCGGAAGGCCTGTTTGTTTGCTGCCGAAATTATCGGCGGAAAACTCATAGACGGATGGAACCGGCGGAATGCCAGACAATACATAAGGTGTTGTGCCACCGAAGATGCCCGGCTGTGTGTTGTTGTATCCTGCGGTCAGGTAAGGGGAACCGGGCTTTATCTTGTATTGGCCATCGGTGCTGTTGCCGGTTTTGCCAACAAAAAGATTGCTGGCATCGTAAGTCTGATTGCCGTTGGTGGCGGGTAGTTGCCCGCTTCCGGTTAGGTTGTTCGCGATAGAGGACGCCTGGATGGTAAAAGTACTAGTGCCTACAAGAATATTATTTCTGAAAGTGCTTGCTTGTAATGTTGAGCCACGGAGAAAGATATTGTTTTCAACCAGCGAAAAGGTTCTGGGATAGGTAACGCTTGATGAAAGATTTAAGGAGCCGGAGATGATGTTGTTCTTTAAAACGATGCCTGTAAAAACATGTCCACTGTTTGAATAATACACTCCTTCAAGCAGGTTCTGAATGATTTGAACATTGTTTGCGCCATTGAGCAGTATGATATCATAAGGGGAGTAGCAGCGCATCACAATCACGTTGGGGGCTTCAATCTCAAACCTGTTTGCCGAACTGGTTTCAGCAAAAGTTAACCCAATAAAGATGCTTCCCGCCGCCGAAGCATTCACAGTTATTTTGGAGAAAAGCGCGGGGGCCACATTGGCCTGGGTCTCAGGGTTTTCATTCAACAGAAACCCCGGACCTATCCACACCAGGCGCTTCGTGATTACGATATTGGCGTGAATCTTTGAAGTGCCTTCAATCATCAGGGTGTCGCCTGCCAGTACTTCGGCGGCATCGTGCGCTTCTTTTACCGTATTGAATATTTTTTGCGCCTTATCCGTAGTAAGCAGGTTGTTTACACGGAAAACGTTGGCGTTGGCGATGGCTGCAGACAAGAGTAACAGTCCAAAAAGGAGTACATTTTTTTTCATATTGAGGGGCTTTAAATACTGATCGGGGGATATGGAGGCAGGCTTAGAATAGGACTGGAGCGGGAATACAATATAATAACAAAAAATAAAAAAAGCTTGTCACCTGGGGAGGGACAAGCTTTTTTTATTCTGAGGATATGATGCATTAACCCCTTTCCATGGCACGGAGCCATCTTTCTGGAATATCGTTGTTGCTGGCCACCAGGTAATCGTGGTACGAACAGGCAATATATCTTTTATCGGGGAGCTGCATCCACCAGCGGCCGGTTTTTTTACTTTGCAGGAAGGTGGCTTCCACTTCCGCGAAGGCGAGGTGAAATGCGTTGAAAGCTGTTTCATCGGAGAGTGGCGCTTCGTTCTTTCCTTTGAACCGACCGTCCACAACATACCAGAGCATGTGTGCGATCTGTTTTGCGGTCATGTCCTGCACATCCATTGCGGGATCGTAGCCATAGATACCGATGGTATTGATCCAGGGGCTCAGGCCGGCCTGTCGCATCAGTACACAGGCTTCTTCTCCGTTGAAACCGTTGGGGGTAATTCTGTTTACGGGGGCGTACGCATGAGCGATGGCCGCCACATCGAAACTGAACAGGCTGGCATGGCGGATCACCGGTTCCATTTCTTCCGGTCTTTCTTTTACGTGCCCCACGCGGTAACAATCGAAGCGGAGTTTGTCGAGTGTTTCCAGCATACGGGGCTGAACGAGGTAACTCTGGAAACCCACATGACTGAAATGCCGGATGAAGTTGGGTTCTGATGTGAGCATTTCCATGAGGAAGTTATCGTTGCGGTGAACGGAGTCGATCGCCAGGTCGATGCGTGCATCCACGCAAACGGCTTCTATCACCCGTTCCAGGTTGGCGTAGGCTTTGTACTGCGCCAGGGTGAGGTCGTGGCTGCCGCCGAGGATCACCACTGTTTTGCCCGCGGCAATGAGTTCCTGCAATACGGAATAAAGCGCGGCATAAGTATCGTTGAGGGAAGCGCCGGTTTTTACGTTCCCGATATCGGCGATCACCATATCGCGGTGCCAGTAATGCAACTGGTAAAATTGTTTGCGGATAGCGTCAGGGGCGGCGTTGTTGTTCACGGGCCGGCCGGTGCCGCGTTGTTCGCCGCAGCCCAGCAGAATAATATCTGCGTCGTCCAGGTCGGGGAACTCCTCTTCGTAAGCTTTGATCACGGTGCCGAGCTGGCCTTCCTGGTAACCTTCATCGTCGGAAAGCGCGAACAGGTTCAGGGGTTCGAGGAAGTCTGCCAGTAACGTAAGAGAAGCCATACAACGATTTTGCCGCAAACCTACGCAAAACTGAATATCTTTGCCGCCATGGAGCAGATTGTACAACAAATTGAAGCCTGGAAATCAGAAATTGACCAGTTGCAGATCAGTAACGCTACAGCTTTGGAAGAATACCGCATCCGGTTCCTCGGCACCAAAGGAATCGTGAAAGGGCTTTTCGGAGAAATGAAAAATGTTCCCGCCGAAAAGAAAAAGGAATTCGGTGCGGTACTGAATGTATTCAAGCAGTTCGCCGAAGAAAAATTTGAAGCCTGGAAACAACAGGTTTCCGAAGGCGGTGAAGGAGAGAGCGGACTCGACCTGAGCCTGCCTGCCGATGCGCTGCCGCTCGGTTCGCGCCATCCCATCACACTCGTAAGAAACAGGATCGTATCTATCTTCCAGCGATTGGGCTTCTCCGTTGCCGAAGGGCCTGAAATCGAAGACGATTGGCACAACTTCTCCGCCCTCAATCTCCCGGAGAACCACCCCGCCCGCGATATGCAGGATACTTTCTATGTGAAGAATCCGGAGACCGGTGGCGCCGACTGGCTCCTGCGTACCCACACTTCCAGCGTGCAGGTACGCGAAATGGAAAAAGGCAAACTGCCCATCCGCATCATCTGCCCCGGACGCGTGTTCAGGAACGAAACCATCAGCGCCCGCGCGCACTGCTTTTTCCACCAGGTAGAAGGTTTGTACATCGCTGAAAACGTTTCTTTCGCCGACCTCAAACAAACACTGTACTTCTTCGTACAGGAAATGTTCGGCAAAGACGTGAAAGTGCGTTTCCGCCCCTCTTATTTCCCCTTTACGGAACCCAGCGCCGAGATGGACATCAGTTGCCTGATCTGCGGTGGCAAAGGCTGTAATGTTTGTAAACACACCGGCTGGGTGGAAATCCTGGGTTGTGGCATGGTGCACCCTAAAGTACTGGAGAACTGCGGCATCGATCCCAACAAATACACCGGCTTCGCCTTCGGCATGGGCGTGGAAAGAATCACCATGCTGAAATACCAGATCAAAGACCTTCGCCTGTTCAGTGAGAACGATGTGCGGTTTTTGAAACAGTTTGAAGGAGCGTAGGAATTCATCATTCAAAATTTATTTGATGAACAAAAAAATCGCAATATGCGGCGCGGGCACAATGGGTAGCGGAATAGCACTCGTTTGTGCCCGTGCCGGTTTTGATACCCTGTTGTTCGACCTAAAGGCTGAAGTTCTCGCCAAAGCGGAAGCATCGAATAAACAATTCCTGGAACAACAACTGAACAAAGGAAGAATAGATGCGGCCACCATGAACGCCACATTGGAAAAACTGGCTTATTCAGCCGATCCCAACGAAGTGAAGGCCGATATCATCATAGAAGCGATTGTGGAGCAGATGCCCGCTAAAATTGCATTGTTCTCCCAACTGGCTGCTCAGAACAACGACAACACTATCCTGGCGAGTAACACGTCCTCTCTTTCCGTTTCCGCACTGGCTTCGGCTTTGCCGCATCCTGAAAGGGTGGCAGGACTGCATTTCTTCAATCCCGCGCCACTCATGAAACTGGTGGAAGTGGTGAAAGGTGATGCCACTTCAGCCGAAGTGATGGACACGCTCGTTGCTTTCACCCAACAACTCGGTAAAACACCCGTTGTTTGTAAAGATGCGCCCGGTTTTATCGTGAACCGCGTGGCCAGACATTATTACCTGGAAGCATTGCGCATCGCGGAACAAACAAACACTTCTTTTGAAACGATAGATGCCGCATTGGAAAACGCCGGTTTCAAAATGGGTCCCTTCCGGCTGATGGACATGATCGGCAACGACGTGAACTTCGCCGTGACCACCTCTCTTTATGAAGCCTGTGGTAACGCGCCACGTTTTCAGCCTTCTCCCATTCAGGCAGAGAAAGTACGGAACAATGAGCTGGGGCGGAAGACGGGGAAGGGCTATTACGCGTATTAATTTTGAAATTCATCGTTCATCCATCATTCAACATTCATCATCCAAAATTCCCCAATGATATTCGTTACAGGAGGTACAGGCTTGGTAGGGTCACATTTGCTGGCGGCATTATCGGCGCAGGGTAAACAGGTGAAGGCTTTGTACCGCAACACGCAACCCACTGCCTTACCCGGCGTGGAATGGGTACAGGGCGATATCATGGATATTCAACGGCTGGAAGAACTGCTGGAAGGGGTGGAAGAAGTATATCATTGCGCGGCCATCGTTTCCTTTCAGAAAGAAGAAAGCAAACAACTGCTGCGTTACAATGTGGAAGGCACGGCGAATGTGGTGAACGCCTGTATCGAAAAAGGAGTGCGCAAACTTGTATTCGTGAGTTCCGTGGCGGCCCTGGGTCGATTACGGGAAGGACAGGTGATCAACGAGACCATGCAATGGAGCGAGGCCACCAGCAATTCCGTTTACGGTAAAAGTAAGTTCCTTGCGGAGATGGAAGTTTGGCGTGGCATGGGCGAAGGCTTACAGGTAGCCGTAGTGAACCCGGTAATTATTCTTGGCGAAGGCGACTGGAACAAAAGTTCTTCCGCTATTTTTAAAACCGTGCACGACGAATTTCCATGGTACACCGAAGGCACCACCGGCTTCGTGGATGTGAAAGATGTGGTGAAAGCCATGGTGCTGTTGATGGAGAGTGATATCTCCGGAAGAAGGTTCATCCTCAGCGGCAAAGTGGATACGTACCGCAATGTGTTTTCCACCATCGCGAAAGGCATGGGCAGGAAACCACCACACAAACCCGTAACCCCTTTACTCGCGAAGCTCGTATGGCGACTGGAAGCGGTGAAAGCATTGTTTACCGGTAAAACGCCGCTGGTAACAAAAGAAACCACCCGCACGGCTATGGCGAAGGTCTCTTTTGACAACAGCAGGTCTCTGAAAGAAATTCCGGGATTCTCTTACACGGATTTTGACGAAAGCATCGGGCGCATCGCGCGTTACTACGCTACTTCAGTTTCTCCCACATCGCAGGGATCCGTTTGATCCAAACTAGTTCACGTTTTTTCATACCGGCTTCTTCAGCAGGATAACCGAAATAGGTTTTTCCTCCGGCTAAACTGGAAGGAATACCACTTTGCGCGAGCACTACGGCATTGTCGCCAATCTCGAGTGTTTTGCTTACGCCCACTTGTCCCCATAAAATAACGCCGTTACCAATGGTTGCCGCTCCAGCGATACCTACCTGCGCGGCGAACAAACAATTCTCTCCCACAACAGTGTCGTGACCAATGTGCACCTGGTTATCGATCTTGGTGCCGCGACCAATAAAAGTATCATGTGTAACGCCGCGGTCGATGGTGCAGCCTGCGCCTATTTCCACGAAGTCTGCGATTACCACGCGCCCGCAACTTTCCATGCGGCGGTACCATACATCACGGTCCTTTTTGGTGTTGTAGTAAAAAGCATCGGACCCGATTACCGTACCGGATTGTACCACCACGTTATCGCCGAGCACACAATAGTCGCGGATCACCACTCCGGGGTGCAATACGCAATTTTTTCCGATCACTACATGGTGACCGAGGAACACACCGGGATAAACAATGGAGCCTTCTCCCACCACAGCGGTATCGCTGATGGAAGATGCCTGCGGCACATAAGGACGGAAGTGTTGAACGATCTTAAGATAGGCATCAAAAGGTTGTTCAACGATCAGCAATGATTTTCCTTCGGGAACATCGGTGCGCTGGTTGATGATGATATGTGAAGCGGGTGATTGAATGCATTTTTCATAGTACTTCGGATGGTCCACAAATACAAGATCACCTTCTTCTACTTTGTGGATCTCGTTGATACCGGAAGCCATTCCGTTTGTATTACCGATCAGTTCCGCGCCGAGAAATTCAGCGAGCCATTGAACGGAAACGGGTGCAGGAAATTTCATGGTGATGATTTAGTTGAAGCATCAAAAGTAAAAACTTGTTTCCATTTCCAATTTCATGCTTCCATTTTCCACATACATATAAAAAATGTGAATAAAATTTTTGATGTTTTTGTTCTACTATGAAAAAAATATTTTTAATATTGTGTCGGGAATGAAAGTTCCCGGTACTTACTAACCCATCTTGATAATAAAGCCTGGTTTTTTAACCGGGCTTTTTTCATGCCCTCCACTTCAAACACGTATCTTCGCAAAGCCTTTATTCATCAATGTTTCAAGCCATTCATTCTTAACGCGCACTGTTCTTCCATGCAAAGCAACCACCGTTATTTTATCGTTTACAAGCCGTTCCAGGTACTAACGCAGTTTACTGCCGCTGATGGAAAACGATGTCTGAAAGATCATTTCCAGGTGCCGAAAGATGTTTATCCGGTAGGAAGACTGGATTATGATAGTGAAGGTTTACTTATCCTCACCAACGATGCTTCGCTCAACGAAAGATTACTGCATCCGAAGCACCGGCATGAACGTACTTATTACGTACAGGTAGAAGGTAATTTTACGGAAGAAGCGAAGCGGCAACTGGAAAAAGGTGTTTCTATTTCAATCAATGGGAAGCCACACCAAACACTTCCCGCGCAGGTAAAGTTATTCGATGCGCCACCATCCCTTCCGGAACGGAATCCTCCGATCCGTTTCAGAAAAAATGTTCCTGATAGCTGGATCGCGGTTACACTCAAAGAAGGAAAGAACAGGCAGGTGAGAAAGATGACCGCCGCAGTTGGTTTCCCTACTTTAAGATTGGTGCGGTTCAGTATCGGAAAGCTTACGTTAGATAACATGCAGCCCGGTGAACTGGTGGAGATGAACCCGAAGGAATTGTATGATCTGTTGTTTGAAGGGAAGGCCGGTAAAAGAAAATAAACTACTTTACAGCGAAAATTACGAGAACTATGCTCAAATCTATGACAGGCTTCGGAAGGGCGGAGCAATCCGTGGGAGATAAAACATTCCTGGTCGACATCAAATCACTGAACGGAAAACAATTCGATGTTCAGCTTAAAATGCCCGCCTTCCTGAAACCCTTCGAATTTGAGATCCGCAACGTGCTTTCCACCCGGCTCGGCAGGGGTAGCATCGATTGCACCATCAGCCTGAAACAAACCGGCAGCGCAAAGCCCGTTACCATCAATACCGACCTCGCCAAAGCCTATTACCAGCCTGTGGCCGCTTTGTGTGCAGAACTGAACCTCGATCCTTCCAATATCCTAAGCACGCTGCTGAAGTTGCCCGAAGTGATCACGCCCACAGGCGATACGCTTACGCCCGATGAATGGGAAAGCTTCCGTAACATCATCATCTCCGCTATCGACGACCTGAACAACCATCGCCTGGAAGAAGGTAAATCATTGGAAGAAGACCTGCGCCTGCGCATCTCTAATATTGAAAAGCAGCAACAGGAAGTAATATTGCTGGAACCCCGCCGCCAGACCAGGATCCGTGAAGGACTGGTGAAACTGCTCGAAGACCAGGTGGGCAAGGAAAACTACGACCAGAACCGCCTGGAGCAGGAACTGATCTTTTACATCGAAAAGATCGACATCAGCGAAGAGAACGTGCGACTCCGCAACCACTGCGATTACTTCAAACAAATCCTGGATGAGCCCGAAGAATCCAAAGGAAAGAAGCTCTCTTTCATTCTCCAGGAAATTGGTCGTGAAATCAATACCACCGGTTCCAAAGCCTACGATTCTTCCATCCAGAAATGTGTGGTGATGATGAAGGATGAACTCGAGAAAGCCAAGGAACAAGTGTTGAACGTTTTATAATACCTTTACGAAAAGCGCATCCCTTGAAACGTTTCTTCCCCATAACCTTCCTGTTGGCGGTCATTTTTTCCGCCTGTACCACCATCGGCGCCTACGAGAACAATGTGGCCATACCCGAACACCAATGGAGCAGTTCGTTCAAACCAGAACTGAACTTCGACATTACGGATACGGCCGCGTTCTACAATGTATTCATCGTGGTAAGGCACATGAACGCCTACGAGTTCAACAACCTCTGGATTGAACTGCAACGGAACAATGGTGCCGATAGTCTGCCCCCGCAACGCCTTAACCTTACCCTCGCCGATAACGAAGGGTGGAACGGCTCCGGTATGGACGATATCTTCGAACACCGTCTGCCCATTACGCCCGAAGGCGGTATTAAACTGAAAGCCGGGAACCACAGCTTCAGGATCGGACATATTATGCGGAAAGATCCACTGCCTTACATCATGAACATAGGCGTACGCATTGAAAAAGTAACGCCATAAGCCAACAATATGCTTACCGATCACAACAGGAAAAAATTGCGCACCATAACAAGGGTGTACTGGTTCCTGCTGATCTATATCATTACAGCGCTGGTGTGGTGGTTCATTTCCCTGATGCTGCAAACCGCTGAAATGCGCCGCTTCCAGGTCACCCAACTGAACGCGACCATCGACAGTACGGCCGTTCCCGAAATATACCGGCGCGAACTGGCGCAGATTCATTCACTCGAACGGCGCAGCCGGGCCAAATACATCGGCGAAGGGGTTACGTTTCTGGGCATCATCATCCTCGGCTCCGGGTTCGTGTACAGGGCCATGCGGCGCCAGATCAGGTTCCAGCAGCAGCAGCAACATTTTATGATGGCCGTTACGCATGAGTTGAAAACGCCGATCGCAATTACCAGGCTGAACCTGGAAACGATGATCAAGCACCGGCTGGATGAACAGAAACAACAGAAGCTGCTCCAGAACACGCTTCAGGAAAACGAAAGGCTGAACACTTTGACCAATAACATTCTTATATCGTCTCAGTTGGAGGGAGGCGGCTATCGCTTCAGCAGGGAACAGGTGCCTTTCTCCGAACTGCTCGCGCATACCATGAAAGAATTTGCGAACAGGTTCCAGGGGCGGCAATTCAGTTCCGATATCGCCCCGGATTGTATCCTTCATGGCGATTCCATGCTGTTGCAGTTGCTGATCTCCAATCTCGTGGAGAACGCGGTGAAATACTCCCCCAAAACATCGGTGGTTCAGGTACAACTGGAACGCGCAAAAAACGGGTGGAACTTCTCCGTGAAAGATGAAGGTGTGGGCATAGCCGAAGAAGAGAAGGATAAGGTATTTGAGAAATTCTACCGGGTGGGCAACGAGAATACGCGCACCACGAAAGGCACTGGCCTCGGGCTTTTCCTGTGCAGAAAGATCGCGGCTGACCACAGGGCCACCATTTCCATTACCGCCAATCAACCGGCAGGCAGTATATTTACGGTGAACTTTCAAGTGTAAAAACATGGCACGTCCCAATTATAAAGCATCGGTATTGTTGGTGGAAGATGAAGAACACCTGCACGAAACACTCCGCCTTAACCTTGAGCTGGAAGGGTATGAAGTCACTTCTGCCTACGATGGGTCGCAGGCCATGAAGTCGATCCAGCAGGAATACTTCGATGTGATCGTGCTCGATATTATGCTGCCCGAAATGGATGGGATCAGCGTTACGGAAAGTGTGCGCCTCCAGAACAACGATGTACCCATCCTCATCCTCAGCGCGAAAAATACGCCCGCCGATAAAATCACCGGCCTGAAAAAAGGCGCCGACGATTACCTCACCAAGCCCTTCAACCTGGAAGAACTGCTCCTCCGCGTAGACAAACTCATCAGCAAAAACAAGCGTATCCAGGACCGCGAAACAGTAGGGGATATCTATACTTTCGGTTCCAACAAAGTAGACTTCAAAGCCCAGGAAGCTACCATCAAAGATGGTTCCGTGATCTCGCTCAGCAAGAAAGAAGCCATGCTCCTCAAACTGCTTGTGGAAAACAAAAACGAAGTGGTGACCCGCGAAAAAATCCTGCAAACGGTATGGGGTTATAACGTGTACCCCACCACCCGCACCATCGATAATTTCATTCTTAACTTCAGGAAGTATTTCGAAGAAGATACCCGCAATCCCCGCTATTTCCACTCCGTAAGAGGTGTGGGGTATAAGTACACCGAATAGCAAAAAATCAGGGTCTACAACAACACAAACAGGCCTCAAAGTACAGCGTCTCTTTGCGTCCCTAAATCCTTGCGTCCTTGCGTGAAAAGCAATAACAAAACAAAACAGCCCCAGAAACACCTCATCACTTAGCGCCTGCGAGGTATGAAGCAGCTCGCCTTTGCGAGATACAATCAATGCGAGCAACTACAACTTCTCCGACAACACCCTTATCAACTCCTTTGAATTCGCCAGCATCAACCGCATATCAGATGCGGAATGCACAGGTGCATACAGCGCCATCTCGCAATCACTCAGAATGCCCGTGGCGGTAGCGGTTTCTTCCGCACCCACACCTGCAGCCGTAAGCTTTTGCACCAGTGTCCTTTTGTTGCGTTCACTGCCTGTAAGCGATAATTTTTGAGAGAAGAACTGCCATACCTGGTTGCCCATGGCCTGGTAAAAACCCTTGCTATCGCCAGCGAGAATCATTTCTTCCAATGGTGTCCAGTTTACGGGAACATCTTCTTTCACCGGAATTGGCGCAACAGGCTCCTGAACCATTACCGGCGCGGGTTCTGTAACAACGGGAGCAACGGTTGGTTTTTTAACCTGTACGACCTTTGTGGCTTTTCTTTTATTGTTCCAGGCAAAATAACCCAGCACCAGCACAAGCAGGAGTGCGGCACCCATCAGCAGTTTGATGATGGTGCTGCTGTCTATAGTGCTTTCTGTTGGGGCATTGCTGACCGCTTTTTTTCCGTAATTCGCGCCCATCGCCACATCCAGACTTAGCGCAGCGGTTTCTGCCGTTACATACTTTTTGCTCTTAGGGTCGAAGTACGCGAACTGAACCGGCGGTATGGTAAAGTGCCCGGTATCGGAAGGCGTGAAAACATATCTGAACTGCTTGGTCCCTGCAATCGGCGCTTCCTGCTTGTTGATGTTTTCTTCGGCGGAGGGATCGAATGCGTCGAAAGAAGCGGGCCAGTTCACGACCGGCGCGGTGATCATGGGAAAATTGCCGGCGCCTTCCAGGGTGAGCACCAGTGTACCCGATTTCCCGGTGGCGATGCCATCCGCTTCCAGTGCCGCTTTCAACGTAAACTGCCCTACGGCTCCGGTAAAAGCAGCGGGCTTGTTTTCTTCGGGCAGCGGCAATACATTTACTTCCATGGGCTTGCTGCTGAGCGTGAGCGTATGTTCTTCCGCCTCGCCCATTGGCACATCGTTAAAGAACTCGCGTACCAGGTCGTCCATGGTTCTTCCCGGCCTTTGCTGTTCAATATTCTGATAAAACAATACTTTGTTCTCTACCTCAACGGGTTCCAGCGTTACCTTCCCCGCTTGTAACGGGTAAAGCTGTGTTTTACGGATGTAATAAACGTTGTAGTCTTTTCCGTTCAGCGTTTCTGTTCTGGCGTGGGACGATTCCGGGTCCACCATATCGTACACGCTGAAGCCATTCAACGATGGGCGTTTGGTCACTTTCGATTCAGATTGAAGTCTTGTATACAGTTTGTACGTGGCAACAACGGGTTCACCCACATAACACTGGCTCCGGTCGATATCCGCTTTAACGAAAAGGTTTCCGCGGATTTTATCAATGGCGTTCTCTCCGGGTTTAAGATAGAGTTCTTTGCTGCTGGGCCTTACATCATCCCAGGAGGGGCGTGGGGTAGGCACAACAGCAGTAACGGGCGGCCTTCCGGTACTGCCCGCAAACACTTCGACCTGGATGTTCTGTGACCTTATTTTTTTTCCGCCTATCACCGCGGAAGCGCCTGGAATGGTGAATTTGCCCGTCTTTTTTGCCTGAAGAATATAGGCCACAAAAACATATTGAGACACCTTCCCATTCATGATGCTGGTGGATTCTCCCTGCGAGGGGCCCTGCAATACGGTAAAGCCGTTGAATTCGGGCTCCTGGAAGCTGCTGATGGATTCAGCATTCTCAATAATGTATTCTACCCGGAAAGGGTCTTCCCTGCCAATTTTCTTGCTCTGAATCCTTGTTTCAAACTTCACCTGGGCCGTGGTTGCGAACGAACACAGCAAGGTGCACAGGACCAGTAAAGAACGGTAGTGTAATATTGCTCCGATAATGATAGGTTTTACAGTCTTCATTGCACACGGTATCAGCATACGCCGCTTACAAAGATAAATTTCGCGCATGGGCAGCATCGGTTAAAAATGCGTTAAAAACCTGGCTCAGAGATCACCGAGTTGTGGCCTTAGTACAATTTCTTCCACACAAGCCTGGGGGGAGAGGGCTGCTGCGGCTACCATCATCTTCGCGATGTCGGCTGCTTCCATGATGCGTTCGGGGTCAACACCCGATCCTTCCCAGGAAGCCGTGAAGGCCGCGCCGGGGATCACATGGGTTACCTTAATGCCGTGTGGCTTCATCTCTTCCCGGAGGTTTTTGGAGAAGCCGAGCAATGCGAACTTGGAGATGCTATAGGCGCCGCCGTTACTGTACGCGTGGAGGGAAGCGATAGAACAGATGTTGAAAATGTGTCCGCTGCCCCTTTGCATCAGCTCACCAATCAGGGCACGGGTTAAATGATAGGCGCTGAAGAGGTTTACGTTCAGCATGGTTTCAAGTGTATTTTCCGGTTCATCGTGCACGCTTCCCGGCAGAAAAACACCGGCGTTGTTGACGAGAATATCCGGTACAATGCCTGTTTCTTTCACCCATTCCGACAGTCCATCCACACCTGCTTTTGAGCCGAGGTCAAAATGTTTGCCCCTGATCTCGTTGTTGGGAAACTTTGTGATGAGCGTTTCCATGGCTTTGTACAGCGCCATGTCTGACCGGGAACTAAGGAGCAGGTTATAGCCTTGTTTTGCGAATGCTTCAGCAATGGCGTAACCGAATCCTTTGGATGCGCCTGTGATGAGTATGGTGGGTGTTTGGGACATAGTTGTGATTGAGGGGTTTTAAAATTGTGTCGTTATAGCATCCCAACGAACAGTCGAGAGTCTTTGTTTGATTTTTTGTAGTGTTTGTAATATGTCGTTAGCTGCAGGAAAATCATTTCCAAACACCATTGCCCTGAACTGATGCTCATATACGGGACGCATATATTCCCAGGGAACAGTTGGGTCTTTAAAAATAAGGGACTCATTTGGATGAAAACGTAGCCATTGATGGTTAGACTTGTAACTCACCATATCATCTTTCCCCACCTTAATCAACATAGCGTTGAAGTCTTCAGAATTAAAATAGTTTAAAAACTTGGTCACCTTCAATAATTGATGAAGGTCGTAAGCATGTCTTACTTTAAGCTTTAAATCTTCCAAAGGTTGCGCTCCGTAGGAAAAGCGGACCAAACTCATGATTTTCTCGCAGATCGTTCTAACAGGCAGCAGCACCTTTCCTGGAAAAGGCAACAGGTTATATTCCTGTGCCAATTCCTGTTGCCCGTTTCTTACCATCATTTCATAAATAAAAGAGGCAATTGGCATTTCGGTATAAGGTTCAAAATAACCGAGCCACGTAGCTTCAATAATAATCTGCTCCCGAACGTGGCCGTAATCGCCGGAGAATTGCTTTTTATATTCATGAGCGGTTTTTCTATTCATACCCATCTTCACTGTAACAGTGGGAACATTCACTTCCTGCAGGACATTGGAGACGGCCGCTCCGATCATTTTTATTTTCGCATTCAACCTGTTATTAGATTCTCCTGCTCTCCTCAATACCACCAGGTCAATATCCTCAGAAAATCGGTTGATGGCGCCAAAGCACTTCAGTAATGAAGTGCCGCCTTTGAAAACAGTGTCCGCACCTATTTCACTTTTGAATATAGAAAACAACGCAAACGTGACCCAATAATCTTTCTCAATAAATATTTCGGGGATGCCTATGTCCTGCGCCGTAAACTGTATTGCCTGCCTGAATAATTCTTCATTTTCATGTAGCGTCATTGAAATACCAGTTTTCAGCGTTTGGAATAATCATGGAAATGCCAGCCATTTTATACCTCGTTACAGGGTTTAAGGTTTGATGCAGCTTCTTCGCCAAAAGGTCTTTTCCTGTCTGTTCAAGGATGGCGCCAGCTAATGCGCGTGCAGAGGCGGGATATTTGAGCAGGAGTTCCACCATTATTTTTTGATCGGTGGCTGACAAACCTTTTATAAGCGTGAGGAGCCGGGCAACAGAAGAAAGCACTGGAACATCTGGTATTTGCCTTATATACCTGATGGAGTCCAGTATTTGGAGTAATGGAATATTCTCTTTGGTAATTTCATTCTTCTGCCGCACAAATGAGATCGTATAACGGTCCCGTTTTAATATTGAGCGAACATCATTTTTGCCGATTTGAATGGTATTACTGACCTGAGTTGTTAATCCTAACTTATTATAAACTGAATATCCTGTAAGATAGCCCGTTACCTTTTCTCCGTCTTCCAGCAAATCTTTTACAACCTGATACAAATCAGGCTCCAGCTTCCCAAATACCGTCTGTTCCGCTTTGTAATACCTGCCCTTCGCAAGCTTAGACAACTTACCAGCTTCCACCATCCTGTTGAGCGCTTTTATGGTGGCCTCGCGCTGTTCAGGGCTTTTTAAAAAACTGGTATAAGAAAATACCTCACCGGGGGGGAGTTTCTCTATTTGCTTTGATATAAATGCTGTCGTATTCATTTTTCTGCATGCAAATATAAACAGAATGTCCAGTTTTTTATACAAAAAACTGGACATGTGAGCATGCTTCCAGTTGTATTCTCACCGTCCTCCTTATCTTTGCGCATGAAATACTCCCATCTTTTCTTTGACCTCGACCACACCCTCTGGGACTTCGAAGCCAATTCACGCCTCACGCTGCAGGAGCTCTTCCTTCAACTCGATCTTCCCGCAAAAGGCATAAAAGATTTTGATTCCTTCCACCAAAAATACCTCTACCACAACGACCGCCTCTGGGAAAGATACCGCAAGGGATTTGTTAAGCAGGATGAACTCCGTTGGAAAAGAATGTGGCTCACCCTGCTGGATTTTAAGATCGGAGACGAAAAACTCGCCCGCGAAATGGCCCGCCTTTTTCTCGCGGGATTACCCACCCGAAACCTGCTTTTCCCCGGAACATTGGAACTGCTCGAGTACCTGCGTTCCAAAAACTACCAACTGCACCTCATCACCAATGGGTTTGAAGACGTGCAGCACAGCAAACTAAAGTATTCCGGGTTATCCCCTTATTTCGGGGAAGTGATTACTTCTGAAGGTTCCAACAGCCTCAAGCCCAACAAAGAGATTTTCGATTTCGCTTTCAGGAAAACGGGTGCCGCCCCTGAAAAAAGCATCATGATAGGAGATAGTATAGAAGCGGACATGGAAGGCGCGAAGAATGCAGGTATCGATCATATATTCGTGAACCACACGGCGGTGAAAACCGATTTCAGGGCCACGCATACGGTGTATTCCCTGCCTGAACTGCACACGATTTTTTAACCGGCTCATCCCCCCGAAAAAGACTAATTTTGCCCGGTTCAAAAAACGATAAAGACAATGAGTAAAGGACCCGTTTCACAGTTTATCACGCACCATTACCGCCATTTTAACGCCGCCGCACTGGTAGATGCCGCCAAAGGATATGAGACCCATCTCCTCGAAAACGGTAAAATGCTGGTTTCGCTGGCAGGCGCCATGAGTACCGCAGAACTGGGTGTTTCCCTCGCGGAAATGATCCGTCAGGATAAAATTCATATCATCAGTTGCACAGGCGCCAACCTGGAAGAAGACGTGATGAACCTGGTGGCCCACTCGCATTATAAGCGCATCCCCAACTACCGCGACCTTACACCCCAGGAAGAATGGGACCTGCTGGAGAACCACTATAACCGCGTAACCGATACCTGCATCCCCGAAGAAGAAGCGTTCCGCCGCCTCCAGAAGCACCTGGTGAAACAATGGAAAGACGCGGAAGCCAACGGCGAAAGGTTCTTCCCCCACGAGTTCCTGTACAAAACAGTATTGAGCGGAGAACTGGAACAATATTATGAGATTGACCCCAAAGACAGTTGGATCGTAGCCGCAGCAGAAAAGAACCTGCCTATCGTAGTGCCAGGCTGGGAAGACAGTACCACCGGTAACATCTTCGCCAGCTATGTGATAAAAGGAGAACTGAAAGCCGATACGGTGAAAAGCGGTATCGAATACATGGTATGGCTGGCCGATTGGTACCGCCAGAATTCTGAAGGCAAAGGCGTGGGCTTCTTCCAGATCGGTGGCGGCATCGCCGGAGATTTCCCGATTTGCGTGGTGCCCATGATGTACCAGGACCTGGAATGGCACGATGTTCCATTCTGGAGTTACTTCTGCCAGATATCAGATTCCACCACATCTTATGGTTCCTACTCCGGTGCCGTGCCCAACGAAAAAATCACCTGGGGTAAACTGGATATTCATACCCCCAAGTACATCGTGGAAAGCGATGCCACCATTGTGGCTCCGTTGATTTTCGCTTATCTGTTAGGCTGGTAGGAAACTACTATGCTTCAAACAATAAAAGCTGGCGTATCTAAAGAGATGCGCCAGCTTTATTTCTGCTATATCAATACGTTTGAAATACTTTCCCGCAAACGGTACAAGTGTACTAACCATAACTTATCAGCCCACACACCTAAACCTGTCTGCGAGACTGCGAGGAACGAAGCACGAAGCAGTGCGTCTCTGCTTCTGCGAGGAACGAAGCAATCGCGTGAAACAAATTTACTCCTGACGCCGTAACTCATTCCTTCCCGAACAACTCCCGCTTTGCCTCCAGCGCTTTCGCATCGCCCAACGGACGGATCAGGTTGATGAGGATAATGGTTTTTACAATGATGCCCCTGAAAATGCTGGCCACTCCGGCCGAAGCGCCGTCTGAATAGCCCGTGGCTACTGCTCCCAATATAATAAAGGTGCAAAAAGTAATGATGCCCCACACAATGGCCGTGTATGGTTTTTTCTTTGTCCAGAATCCAAGGGCAACGAATATACCTGCTTCCACCAGTGCAATGGCCACCACTACTGAAATTGTGATCGCATCCAGGTCGGGTGTCATGAATAAACTGATCATTTCACCGACGAAGAATAATCCTGCGGCCCAGAACAACGCGTTGCGTGCTTTTTTCACGCCCAGTTCATAGCCTTCCATTTCTATTTGTGTGAGGTCGGCCACATAAGAAGAGATCGTATCCTGATCGTTTTGCTGCGGTGTTTTTTCCATAAGAGGGTTGTTTGGCTACAAAATAGTAGCTGATCCCCTAAAAAAGAAATGTTGAACGCGGTATTTTCCGGTTCAACATTTCTTAATCGGGTAGCCTGGTTGTTTACAGCGGCTTATCCCGCACAATTTTGTTTTCCCTGTTGGCCATCTCCCAGGCGGTGTAAAACACCAGGCGGGCACGTTTTTCCATCAGGGGGTAATTTATTTTATCAGGCGTATCACCGGGACGGTGGTAATCGGCATGCACGCCGTTGAAGTAAAAGATCACGGGTACACCTTTCACTGCGAAATTATAGTGGTCGCTCCTATAGTAGAAGCGGTTGGGATCGTTGGGATCATTGTATTTGTAATCCAGCTTCATTTTCACGAACTGCTTATTGGCGGCTTCGCTTACGGGGCGCAGATCGGAACTGAGTTTATCGTCGCCGATCACGTAAACATAATTGCCGGAGTCGGCACTTTTCTGGTATTCAAAACCTACCCTTCCGATCATGTCGATGTTGAGGTCGGCAACTGTATTTTCGAGTGGAAATATGGGGTGGTTAGAATAGTAGGCGGAGCCCCAAAGTCCTTTCTCTTCACCTGAAACCGTCATGAAAACGATGGACCTGCGTGGTCCTTTCCCGGCGGCTTTTGCTTTGGCGAATGCTTCTGCCATTTCGAGGATGGACACAGTTCCGGAGCCGTCGTCGTCTGCGCCTGCGTTGATGACGCCATTTTCAATGCCGATATGGTCGTAGTGGGCGGTCACGAAAAGGTATTCGTCTTTTTTATCGGTTCCTTCCACCACACCGAGTACGTTGGTGCTTTCAAGTTGGGTGAATGATTTGCTGAACGCGAGTTTTACTTCAGCGGGATAGGTTTTGGAGGGAATGGTATTGGCTTTCGCCTGGTTCCAGTCGGCACCCATCAGCTTGGCCGCCACCTGCTCGGAGATGGAGAACACATTCGGCGTTACACTTCTTTTGTATTGGTTCAGGCTCATTGCCCCATGTTGTGCGGCGATGCCCTGTTCGCGGGGAAACCCGCCCTGTACCAGCAATACTGCGGCCGCACCCTTACGGATAAGCGCGTTGATAACCCTGGCGTAGTTGGCGTTGCGGGAATTGGCTGCTGCGGAAAGTCCGTTTACCAGTACCAGTTTCCCGGTTACTTCCAGGTTTTTATAATCATTTCCGCCGCCCACCATGGCGGTATCTTTCACATATACGAACTCACTGAAGTATTGTGTGGCGGTATGGCTCTGGCCGAGGTTGAGTGTGAAGTCCTGGTCCAGTTTCAGCGCTGTGCCGTTCACCAGCATTTCCGCAGCATCAAACTTGTCTTCATACACGGGGAATGCTTGCTGGTAGCTGCTTCCGTTACCGGGTTTCAGTCCCTGGGATTTAAAGTAATCTTCAATATACGCAGCGGCTTTTCTTTGTCCTTCTTTTGCGGTTTCGCGGCCTTCCATTTCGGGACCGGCAACGATATAGAGGTGTTTTTTCAGGTCAGCAGCGGTGATGGTCTTGCCGAATTTATCGGCTCCTTTCAACGTGTTTTTTTGGGCCATGGTGGGAACGGCACCCATCAATGCCATGGCAAAGAGCAGTTTTCGCATATATAATTGTTGGTGTTTTCCGGAGAGAATGGTTGTTAGCAGGAAATTTTGTTCACGCGTTTTTCATGTCTGCCACCTTCAAATTCAGTGTGCAGAAAAGTATCCACGATTTGTTTGGCCAGATCGGTGGAAATGAACCGTGCCGGGATACAGATGATGTTGGCGTTGTTGTGTTTCCTGGCCAGGCTCGCGAGTTCTTCCTGCCAGGCGATGGCGGCCCGGATGCCCTGGTGTTTGTTGGCGGTAATGGCTACCCCGTTCGCACTGCCACATACCAGTACACCGCAGCCCGATTCGCCCGATTCCACACTAAGGGAAGTGGGGTGCGCGAAGTCTGGATAATCCGCGGAATCAGGACTGTTAGTACCGAAGTTTTTTACGGTATATCCTTTCTCCCGGAGATAAGCCAGCAGCATTTCCTTGTATTCATAACCGGCATGGTCGGCACCGATAGCGATAGGCAACGAAAGATCGAACGAAGTATTCATGATAAATTAAGATTACAGGACGTGAAGTTAACTAATAATCACGATCAACTCCATTCCTTGTCTTTCTTCTCCTGGTCGCGTACTACCCGCGCGGAGATGCTGATACTGATTTCATAAAGAATCCAGAGGGGGATGGTCACGATCAGTTGGCTCACCACATCGGGTGGTGTAATCACTGCGGCGATGATCAGTATGATCACCACGGCATACTTGCGGGATGCACGGAGGAATGTTGGCGTTACAATACCTACTCTTGAAAGGAAAAGCACTGCCAGCGGGAGCTGAAAAACCACACCGGTACCCAAAACGAGCTGGGTGATGTTCTCAATATAATCGGAGATGCGGAAACTGTTCTCGATCAACGGGCTGAGGGTGAAGCTGGCAAAGAAATTTACCGTGTATGGAGCCAGCAGGAAATAACCGAAACCCACGCCCAGGAAGAAAAGCATAGACACCCAGAAGATCATGCCCCGCGTCTTTTTCTTTTCTTTTGGCGTGAGGGCCGGGCCCACAAAGCGCCAGAATTCCCAGAAAACATAAGGGAACGCGATGATAAACCCCGTTACAAAAGCAATGGTGAAACTCATCATGAACTGGGAACTCATTTCGGTGCTGATGAGTTTCAGTTTGATGTCTTCCATACACATGGCATCCCCCATACCCACTTTGTGACTGAAATCACAGATCAGTTTATAGGTGATAAAATCGTTGTGGGCAGGGCCCAGGATGATATCATTGAAGAAGAAATCAATATTCGCGAACACGACGATCGCGCCTACCAGTACAGCCGCCAATGAACGCACCACGTGCCAGCGCAGCGCTTCAAGATGGTCCACGAACGACATTTCCGCCTGGTCATCACTCCTGTTGAACAATTTCTTTACCATATCAGATGCATGAAAGCGGGGCAAAAATAACCCATAAACCCATTGCCCGAAGAATTATTAAAACGAATACCAACTGTTTTATATATTTATTTTATGATTTCCAGGCTGCCCCTCACTATTTCCAACGCATACCTTATTCAATGCGAGCAACCGATATTGGTGGATACGGGATTGCCTGGTGATTTTCAACTCCTGTTGCGCCGCCTGGAAAAAGAAGGACTCACGCTTCATGAACTTGCAATGATCGTGCATACACACGCCCACGCCGACCATGTGGGTTCCACCCACGCCATCAAGGAAAAAGCGGACATTCCCACCATCATTCATACCAACGACCTTCAATGGATCGAAAAGGGCGCAAACGCCCCCGCCGGCGCGAAAGGACTTACGGGTTTAATAGGCTCCTGGTTTTTGGCCCGCCGTTTTACACCTTTCTCTACCGAAATCATCTTTGAAGGGGAGATGGACCTGAACCCGTTCGGCGCTCCTGCAAAACTCATTCACACCCCCGGGCATACGCTCGGCTCAGCCTCTATTGTGTTTGAGAATGGAGAAGCCATCATAGGGGACCTGCTCAGTGGCGGCCATTTCGGCGGCTACATCCAACCTTCCAAACCCCGGTTCCCCTACCTGTACCGGGATAAGAAAAATATTCTGATGAACGTACAACGTTTGCTGGACTGGGGCATCCAGCGTTTTCATGTGGGACACGGCGGTCCTTTAAAAAGAGATGATGTGGCAAAATGGCTTCAGCAGCGGAAATAAACCGCTGTTCATTTTAAAAATTTCCGCAACCATTTTAGTCTGTTCCCGAATGGGGGATATTTGAGAGAAGGATCGAACCAAACCGGTGTTTGCATCACCGCCTTTCGATGCGTAAAGGTATTGAAGCCGTGAACGCCATGGTAAGCGCCGATGCCGCTGTTCCTGATGCCGCCGAAAGGAAGCCGCGGATTCATCAGGTGATAGGCTACATTATTGATGCAGCCGCCGCCGAAAGGAAATGCTTTCATTAATTTTTCCGCATAGCCGGTATTGTTCGTAAACACATACATGGCCAGCGGTGAAGGATGGCGTGAAAGGTGTTGGAAAAGTTCCTCCTCCGAGGCATACGTGAGGACCGGCAATACCGGACCAAAAATCTCTTCCTCCATGATGCGTGCTCCGGGAGCGATATCCACCATGATGGTGGGTTCAATGTACAAATCCTCTTTATTCGTTCTTCCTCCGAAAAATATTCTTCCTTCCTCAAGATAACTGCACAGCCTGGAAAACTGCCTTTCGTTAATGATGCGCGCATAGTCCGGAGAAAGCGCCGGGTCCGGCCCATAGAAGGAAAGGATGCATTTTTTCATTTCTTCCAGCAACTGCTGCGCGATGCTTTCGTGCGCCAATACATAATCCGGGGCCACACACATCTGACCTGCATTGGAAAACTTAGGGGCACATATTCGTTTAGCCGTAACCGGTATATCCGCGTCCTGCGCCACCACCACCGGGCTTTTACCCCCAAGTTCAAGGGTAACGGGCATCAATTGCCGGGCTGCCATTTCATATATTTTCTTTCCAATGGTGGTTCCTCCAGTGAAAAAAACATGGTCGAAACGGAAATTCATCAGTTCTCCTACCGTTTTTTCACCCTCTCCCTCCACGACTTTTATACATGCCGGAGAAAAATATTTAACGATCATTTCCGCCATCAGCGCTGAAGAAGCGGATGCTACCTCTGAAGGTTTCAACACCACGCAGTTGCCTGCACCAATGGCATTTATCATGGGCAGCAGGCTGAGCATGAATGGATAGTTCCATGGACCAATCACCAATATGACGCCGAGTGGTTCCTTATATATACGGTTTGTTGACGGGAAGTTGAGGAAATTGGTGCCCGGTTTATCGGGTCGCATCCATTTGCGGAGATTTTTCAACGTAAAACGAATTTCCGCTTTTAGCATACCCGTTTCCGTAATATAAGATTCTGTTAAAGGTTTCCTCAAATCGGCATACAGCGCGGCAGCAATTTTTTCTTCGTATTCCTCCAGCGCTTTGTACATTATTTTCAACTGTGTTTGCCGCCAGGAGTATGAGCTTGTTTCGCCGGTTTCGAAGAAACGGCGCATGGCAATCAGTTCGTTGTGCAAAGTTTCCACCATTCCATCAAGTTACAGAAAACCGTGCGCAATCAGTAATTTGCGGTCGATGAACGACGAATACTTCATGAATCTTGCGCTGAAACAGGCCCAAATAGCTTTTGAAGAAGGGGAGGTGCCTGTGGGCGCCATCGTGGTAACGCAGGGCAAAGTGATCGCGCGCGGGTACAACCAAACCGAGAAGCTGAAGGACCCTACGGCCCATGCGGAGATGATCGCGCTCACCTCTGCTTTTAATCTGTTGGGCGCAAAGTACCTGCCCGACGCCACACTTTATGTAACCGTAGAACCCTGCCTGATGTGCGCCGGTGCCATCTATTGGAGCAAACTCAGCAGGATCGTGTGGGGCGCCGACGATGAAAAGAATGGTCATAGAAGAATCACTGGTACCAATACTGCATTTCATCCAAAGGCAACAGTTACTACGGGAGTATTAGCAGACGAATGCGCTTCACTCATGAAAACATTCTTCAAAGAACGCCGCTGAATGGGATGGAACCAGAAAATTTCAGTTGTTCAGGTGTTTGGGTAATTTCGCGCCCTTCTGTTAAACAACTGAAAATCAGCCCGAGAACTGGCACTTTGTTTGGCCTTTAGTCTTTATTGTTTCACTTTTAAATGCTGAACGATGAGAAAAATCTATGTGACTTTCCTGCTGCTTGTGGTAATGGCAACCGGCGTTTATGCCCAGGTAATGGCGGTTGAATCTGTAAACAAATTCCAGGGCACCGATCGCCCTACTTACACCATTGAAGTCCCTTATGCGCCCGATGTAACCGAAAAGGCCCTGCGTAAATACCTTTCAGATGCTACTTCTTCAAAAGGGGCTTCTAAGCGTGGTGTACTCACTTATTCAGGTGTGAACCTGCCCGTTATTTCCGGTGAGAAAATGGACATATACGGCACTGTTGAACGCAAGAGCCGAAGGGAAAAGGACAAATCTGTGGTAAGATTATACGTTTCCAAAGGGTATGATAATTTCATTTCATCGAATAGTGAGGCCGGTATTGCATCTGGCACTGTCCGTTTTCTGAATGCATTCCCGCCTGAAGCTGAAGTCGCCAATAAACAAAAACTGGCCGAAGAAGAAGCGGCAAGAATCAGAAAAGAAGAGAAAGCCGCCCGCAAAAGGGAGAAAAAGATCCGCAAAATGGAACGTCAACTTGAAAAAACAAAGGACCTTAATACGGAAAAAAGATTGCGCCTGGAGAAACGAAGGGCCGAGCTACTGGAGATAAAGAACCGTTTGGTAAATTAACGGAATGGTAGTTGTCCGTTCCCCTCATCTCCCTTAAATTTGTAAGGAGTTCAATATTTTATTCATATTAAAAATCATAATGTTATGGCTTTTACACTTCCTGCACTCCCCTACGCGCACGAGGCGCTGGAACCGCATATTGACACCACCACCATGCAGATCCACCATGGCAAGCACCACCAGGCTTATGTAGATAACCTGAACAAGGCCATTGCCGGTACCGATCACGAGAACAAATCGCTGGAAGAACTGGTGGCCGCTGCCGGATCCATCAGCCCTGCCGTACGCAACAACGGAGGTGGCCACTGGAACCATACTTTCTTCTGGGAAAGCCTCGCCCCCAATGCTGGCGGCGCCCCCACAGGCGAACTGGCCAAAGCCATCGACGCCGCTTTCGGTAGCTTCGACATCTTCAAAGAGAAATTCGCCAACGCCGGCATGACCCGCTTCGGAAGCGGCTGGGCATGGCTCATCGTGAAAGACGGTAAACTCGAAGTATCCTCCACCCCCAACCAGGACAATCCCCTGATGGACGTGGCTGAAGTAAAAGGCACCCCCATCCTCGGCGTGGATGTATGGGAGCACGCGTATTACCTGAAGTACCAGAACAAAAGAGCGGATTACCTCGCGGCTTTTTGGAATGTGGTGGATTGGAATAAAGTGAGTGAGCGTTTCGGGAAGTAAGTAGTTCATGGCTTTTTCACGCAATTGCTTTGTGCTGCGCACTTCGCAACGCAAAGGGGCAAGGACGTACTGCTTCGTTCCCCGCAGGGCGATTGAGTAATAGACTCTCCTTAAATAGCGGCAAGACCTGCATGAGTGCGTGAATGCTAAGATTAGATTCAACTAAAATGGCGCATCTTTATGGTGCGCCATTTTTGATAAAATATTTACGGATACGAGAATTATGCCTACCTCAAAAAAGAAAATCAACCTGTTTACATATTAAACCGGGCGGCAAATCATCATCAACCCTTTGCGTTCCTAAAACAACCCCAGCACATCAGGTTCTCCTTGCGTCCTTGCACCCTTGCGTCCTTGCGTGAAATATAAATCACCTTTGCGTCATCACCTCCCCATAAACATCTTCTCCAGATAATCTTTTTTAAACTCCACAAAAGTAGGATGCCCATTCGCCGTAGTATTCGGCTGGTTACAGCGGAACAGCTCCGTCACAATCTTCTTCATTTCCGGCATACCCAGTTGTTGCCCGGCTTTTACGGCATGTTGTGTGGCCAGGGAGCGGACGAGTTTTTCTCTTTTAGAGAACTTCAGTTCCCCTGAAAAATGTTTGATCTGTTCCAGCAGGTTTTCGATGGCTTGTTTTTCGTTGCCGTGCGTTACATCGGCGGGGGTGCCTTGTATCACGAAACTGTTGCCGCCGAAATCACCCAGTTGGTAACCGAGATTGTGCAGGTCGGGGAGGAGTTCCTGCAGCAGTACTGCGTCCTGCGGGGAAAGGTCGATGGTGGAGGGGAAGAGCAGTTGCTGGCTGGGAATGGGTTTGCCGGTCATTGCGATGGCGTAGCGGTCGTAAAGGATACGTTCGTGCGCGAGTTGCTGGTGCACCACGATAAAACCGATATGCGTTTGCACCAGGATAAACGATTGGTGCAACTGCATACAGAATGGGTCTTCCGGTACGCCCCACTTGGAAGAGAGCATAGTTTCTTCGGAGTGTACGGCCTGCATGGAATGACTGCGCATGGCCATGGCCGGTATTTCATATTCGAACCTGTCTTCCGGAGTGCTGTTGCGTGAGGCGATGGTTTCGTCGAGACCGGGCAGTGCGAAGCCTTCTTCCTTTTCTTTTTTAGCTGAAGGTTCGAAGAAAGATTTCCAGTCGCCAACCGGAGACTTTTCGATGAAGTGTGCCTGGTTCTTTTGCGTGAAGGCCTGGTAGAGAGAGGAGGAAGCCGCTGCGGATTTTTTATCGTCGGTAAAAGGTTTGTTCACCGCGTCGAGTTGCTGGATATTCACGTCGAGGTCGAAATCAAGTGTCGGGGTGATGCTGAACTGGGCGAGCGCGTGTTTTACAGCAGCCTGCACAAATGCGTAGATGATTTTCTCGTCTTCGAATTTGATCTCCTGTTTGGTGGGGTGAACGTTTATATCTACCTGTGAGGGATCAAGTTCGATGAACAGCACGTACATGGGGAAAGAGTCCGCTGGAATCAGGTCCTGGTAGGCGTTCATCAGGGCGTGGTGGAGGTAGCCGCTTTTGATGAAGCGGTTGTTCACGAAGAAATACTGGTCGCCACGTGTTTTTCTTGCGGTATCCGGTTTGCCCACGAAACCGTGGATATTCATGTAATCGGTCTGTTCCTGTACGGCTACTAATTTGGAGGCGTACTGGCTGCCGAGTATCTGCACGATGCGTTGTTTCAGTGATCCTTTTTCGAGGTGGAAAAGTTCCTGGTTGTTGCTGGATAAGGTGAACAGGATATGGGGGAAAGCCATGGCCACGCGGATGAATTCGTCCACGATGTGCCGCATTTCGGCCGCGTTGCTTTTCAGGAAGTTCCGGCGTGCGGGGATATTGAAGAACAGGTTCTTCATGGCGATGCTGGTGCCGATGGATGTAGCGCAGGGCTCCTGCAGTGTAACGGCGCTGTTTTCCACTTCCAGTAAGGTTCCTGCTTCATCGTCCTGTCTGCGTGTTTTCAGCACTACCTGCGCCACCGCTGCGATGGAGGCGAGCGCTTCACCGCGGAAGCCCATGGTACGTATGCTGAAAAGATCGTCTATGTTCCTGATCTTCGAAGTGGCGTGGCGCTCAAAACAAAGGCGGGCATCTCCTTCACTCATCCCTTTCCCGTTGTCGATCACCTGTATCAGCGCTTTTCCCGCATCCTGTATGATGAGTTTTATTTCCGTGGCGCCCGCGTCCACGGCGTTTTCCAATAGTTCTTTCACCGCACTGGCCGGACGTTGAATCACTTCTCCCGCCGCTATCTGGTTCGCAATATTATCCGGTAATAATTGTATGATGTCGCTCAATTCTTCTTAATTTGTGTAGCAAAGTTATTGCTATTATTTGGTACGTTTTACAAGTAAACCCATGAAGAATCTGCTGCTCGTATCCCTTTTGTTTTGTCTTGGAAAATCTTCCCTTCAGGCACAATCCCCACAGGCCGGGGCCTGGGCCGACAGTGTGTTGAATACACTTTCACCGGATGAACGTATCGCGCAACTGATGGTGGTGCGCGCGCATTCCAACCTGGGCGCTGATCATGTGAAGCAGGTAACGGAACTGGTAGAAAAATACAATATCGGCGGACTCTGTTTTTTCCAGGGTGGTCCCGTGCGGCAGGCTAATCTTACCAATTTCTACCAGTCTATCGCTAAAACGCCATTGATGATCTGTATCGATGGCGAATGGGGGTTGGGCATGCGACTGGATTCCGTGATCAATTTTCCAAGGCAGCTGATGTTGGGTGCGGTGAACGATCCGAAGGTGGTATACGAATATGGTAAGGCGATAGGAGAGCAATGTAAACGCCTGGGCATTCATGTGAACTACGCGCCTGTGGTGGACATCAACAACAACCCCGCGAACCCGGTGATCAACGACCGTTCCTTCGGAGAAGACAAATACAAAGTGGCACTTTACGGCATTCAATATATGAAAGGTATGCAGGATGTAGGCGTGATGGGCTGCGCGAAACACTTTCCCGGTCACGGAGATGTTGCCGTGGATTCACATTATGATCTCCCCGTGATCAATAAAACAATGGCGGAACTGGATTCGCTGGAACTGTACCCGTTCAGGAAAATGTTTGAAGCCGGTGTAGGCAGTGTGATGATCGCTCATTTGTTCATTCCTTCCATCGACAATACCGCCAACCAGCCCACTTCACTTTCTTATAAAAACGTAACTGAATTGCTGCGGAAAGATCTGGGCTATCAGGGTATATCTTTCACGGATGCGCTGGAAATGAAAGGCGTGGCAAAATTTTATCCTGCGGGAGAAGCATCGGTGCAATCACTGATCGCGGGCAACGACATGCTTTGTTTACCCGGAGATATTCCGGGCAGTATCCGTTTGGTAAAACGGGCCATCAGAAGGCGCGACCTGAGTTGGAAGGAGATCAATGAAAGGGTGAAGAAAGTGCTGATCGCCAAATACGAATCCGGGTTGAATGCATTCAAACCCATCGATACAAAAGGCCTTACGGAAGACCTCAACAAACATACGGCGCGCATCCATCAACTCATCGCCGATCATGCGTTAACGCTGGTCCGTGATGAATCGAAAAAGATTCCGTTGAAAATGGATGCCCTGAAGAAAGTGGCTTATGTGGGAGTGGGCATCAGCGGAGAAAACATTTTTTCTGAACAGATGAAAGCGGAATACAATGCTGACGTATTTTACTTCAACTACAAACAGGACCTTACGCGTGTGGCCACCCTTACTGATCTGCTGAAAGATAAATACGATGAAGTGATCATCGGCGTTCACCAGTTCAGCAGAAGGCCAGCGAATAATTTCGGTATATCAGGACCTGCAATGGAACTGGTGCGCGCACTTAATAAAGAAACGAATCCCATCACCATCGTATTTGGTAATCCGTATGCCATCGGCTTCTTCCCGGAGGCAAAAACACTGATTACCACTTATGAAGACGATGAGGTGACGCAAAAAACGGCTACCGCTATTTTATTGGGGAAAAAAGAAGCGCAGGGAACGCTCCCCGTAACAGTGGCCCCGCAGTTACTTTATGGTACGGGCGTTACGGATTACCTTTCCACAGTGATCAAGGGCAATAGTGGCGTGGATATGGAGAAGTTGCAGGGTGTTAAAACCATTGTGGAGCAGGCGATTTACAATGGCGCCACTCCGGGTGGCGTAGTGCTGGCATCCCGCAACGGGCAGATTGTTTACGAAGAAGCTTTCGGCTACGATGATTATTCCAACCAGCATCCGGTAACCAAAGAAACTATTTACGACCTGGCCTCGGTTACCAAGATTGCCGCGACCACTGTTTCCATCATGAAACTTTATGAAGAAGCAAAGATCAACCTGAAAAAAACACTCGGGGATTACCTTCCTTCGGTTGCGGGTACAGATAAGGCGGGTCTGGTGATGGAGGATATCCTGCTGCACCAGGCCGGTCTGCGGTCCTATATACCGTTCTACCGGGAAACGCTGGACAGTGTTTCCGGTATCCCGAAACCGGGTTTTTACAACACGCATTCCGACAGTATTTACACGGTTCCGGTAGCCGATACGATGTTTCTCCGAACGGATTGGGTAGACACGATCTACCAGCGCATCTTGACCAGTCCGCTGGGGCCCTCGGGAAACTATGTTTACAGCGACAACGACTTCATCTTCCTTGGTAAAGTGGTGGAACAAATTTCCGGGATGCCGTTGCAGGAATATGTGCAACGGCATTTTTATGTACCCCTGGGTATGGAAACTACCGGGTTCAGGCCCTATGAGCGTTTCCCCATCAGTGCGGTGGCGCCTACCGAAAAAGAACCCTATTTCCGCCTGCAGCAGATCAGGGGATATGTGCACGACCCCGGTGCCGCATTGATGGGCAATGTTGCGGGACATGCCGGTCTTTTCTCCAATGCACGCGACCTCTGGAAACTGTTCCAGATGCTGTTGGATGGTGGAGTTTGGGAGGGAAAGCGGTACTTCAAAAAAGAGACCATCGATCTTTTCACCTCATATGGAACAGCGGTGAGCAGAAGAGCGCTGGGCTTTGATAAACCGGAGAAGGACAATGCCACCCGTAAAGAACCTTATCCCGCCGCGTCTGTATCGCCATTTACCTTCGGCCACACGGGGTTTACCGGCACCTGTGTATGGGTGGATCCCGCCGAAAAAATGGTGTATATCTTCCTTTCCAACCGTGTTTGTCCGGACGGCAACAACCCGAAATTACTCCGCATGAATGTGCGCAGTCAGGTACATGATCTTCTTTATCAATCCCTGATCCGGGAGTAATAATCCGCGGAATATACCGTTTAAAGGGTATTGTATTTGCCTTTGGCGAATGGTAACTTTACGTCGTTAATCATACCTTAAACCGCAACAATATGAAACCGTATCTCTTTCGGCTCCTTATCCTGGTTATGACCGGGATTTCTGCTTTTAACGGAGCCTATGCCCAGGGTTGCCAGAGTGGCGATTGCAACAATGGGTTCGGTACTTACAAATATTCCACCGGCGACACTTATGCCGGAGAACATGTGAACAGTCTCCGGAACGGCTTCGGTGTTTATACCTGGAGTACCGGGGCAAAACACATCGGAGAAAACCGCAACGATAAACTGAACGGTTACGGTGTTTATTACCATGCCAACGGCGATGTTTACCTCGGTGAATTTAAAGATGGCCAGTATGAAGGGGAAGGCACCTACAAGTTCCGCGATGGCCGCGTTCAGGCTGGCTTATGGACCAAAGGAGAATACAAAGGAAAAATATCTTACTATGGCAAAGGCGCCGATGCCAAAGGCTGTTTGAACGGAGATTGCGCCAATGGATATGGCATGTTCGCGTTCAACAACGGTGACCGCTATTTCGGCTATTTCAAAAACAATAAACTGGATGGCTACGGCTCCTATTATTACTCCAGCGGCGCCAAATTCATCGGAGAATTTACAGAAGGGAAACTGAATGGCTTCGGGGTATATTACTGGTCTAACGGTGAAAAATACGCCGGGTTCTGGAAAGATGGCCGCCGTAACCAATGGGGGATGAACTATTATCCTGATGGCCGTAAATCTATCGGGCTCTGGGAAATGGACAGGCTCACCAAAACCAAGGACCAATACGTAACTACAGCCGGGGCAAAAACCGGTTGCATCAGTGGTGATTGCAACAATGGCAACGGTGTTTTTATCTACAACAACGGGTTTTATAACGGTAATTTTAAAAATGGTTACCGCAATGGAAAAGGCACTTACTTTTTCGATAGCGGAGATTATTACTACGGCGACTGGGTAGACAACAAACGTACAGGAAGCGGCTATTTCTATTTTACAGAAGGCGGGAAATATGTAGGCAACTTCAGGAACCAGTTCTTCGACGGAAAAGGATTTTATTTCTACCACGATGGCATCATTGATGATGGCTATTTTACGGAAGGAAAATATGTTGGAAAGACCATGTCGGCAAACAACAATGCCGGGTATGCGAACAACAATACTACCGGGAATAATACATATTCGAATACCAACAACAATTCCGGGTACAACAACAATACTACTACCAATACGACCAATAGCAACAACACAACGTATAACAATACCACCACCACAAAAAACAACGGGGGCTTCACTGCCGGAAATACCACGGGTGTAAAAGAAAAACGGCTGGCGTTGGTTATGGGTGTTTCCAACTATACCAATGGTGTGAGCAAGCTGAAGAATCCGGTAAACGATTCGCGTTCCATGGCAAATGCCCTGCGTACCATAGGTTTTGATGTAATTGAGCTGAACGATGGTTCGCGCGACCAGATGTTCCGTTCTATCCAGGAGTTCGGGGAAAGACTGAAGAATTATACGGTGGGCATGTTGTTCTATGCAGGTCACGGGATGCAGGTGGATGGCGTGAACTATCTTATTCCCGCCGATGCGCGCATCACCTCCAAAGATGATATCCGTTTTATCTGTATCAATGCTGATTTCATTTTGAGTAAGATGGAACTGGCGGGCACCAAGGCGAACATCATTATCCTGGATGCGTGCCGGAACAATCCGTTTGAAAGAAGTTTCTCAAGAGACGATTCCAATCCCGGGCTTGCGACCATGAACGCGCCTGTAGGGTCCATCATCGCTTATTCCTGCGCACCCAATAAAACGGCTTCCGATGGTAGTGGCAGCAACGGACTGTACACCGGGGAATTACTCCGTTATATCCAGCAGCCCGGTGCGAAAATTGAAGACGTATTCAAGCAGGTGCGAAAGAGTGTGCTTACAAAGTCGAATACTTCGCAGGTTCCGTGGGAAACCTCATCGCTGATCGGGGACTTTTTCTTCTCCGCGAAAGTGCAATAACACCAATTCGTTCAGTAAAGCGTGTCCGGGTTAACCGGATGCGCTTCCAAAGACTGACCAATAAAAAAGCTCCTGTAAAGGAGCTTTTTCTTTTAGTTTATGCTGAAGGCGGTGCGTTGTTGTCTTTGGGAGGCCTTGGTCCCTGGTTCTGCGGGCGTGGCGGCCTTCTCGGCCCTTCGGGCCTTGGTCCGCGGGGTTGGTTACCTTCCGGGCGCGGTCCTCTTGGTTTCTGCTCGTTTTCCGGCCTTGGCCCCCTGGGTTGTTGTGGACGTGGGGGCTGCTGTTGCCCCTGTTGTGGCGGCCTGTTGCCTTGCTGCGGCGGACGTTGCTGAGCTCCGCGGCCCTGGGGCTGGTTACCCGGCGTGCCCTGCCCGCCTTTTTGTACCTGCATTTGTCGTGGACCGTTGCCACCACCTTGGCCTTGCTGCTTCTGTTGTTTTTTACGGCGATCGGCTTTTTCGAGGGAGCGCAAACTGATCTGCCCCACCACATCCACGAATTCCGGTTCCACTTCTTTCGGTTTGGAACTCACCACTTCCACAGCTTCCAGTTCATCGGGAATCACACCCTGGGCGTTCAGCGCTTTTATTTTCTTCACCCTTTCAATGGTGAGCGGGTATTGCTTACTGGAATCGGGAAGAATATACCAGAGCAGGTTTTTAAAGATGTCGCGTTTGATGAGGTTGGCGGTTCCTTTCGCTACGCGGAGTTGTTCCACATTATCCGGGAAAGCCTGAAGGGCATCCAGGTAAGTATCCAGTTCGTAGTTCAGGCAGCATTTCAACCGGCCGCATTGCCCGCTGAGCTTGGTTTGGTTGATAGAAAGGTTCTGGTAGCGCGCCGCGGTAGTATTTACCGATTTAAAATCGCTTAACCAGGTGCTGCAGCACAATTCGCGTCCGCAGCTTCCGATACCACCCACTTTACCGGCTTCCTGGCGGGAGCCAATCTGCCTCATTTCCACTTTTACCCTGAATTCTCCGGCAAATAATTTGATGAGTTCCCGGAAATCCACCCGGTCATCGGCGGTATAAAAGAAGGTTGCTTTTCTGCCGTCGGCCTGGAACTCTACTTCTGCCAGTTTCATTTCCAGTTTCAGTTGCCGGGCAATGGCGCGGCTCCTTACCAGCGCTTCTTTTTCACGGGCTTTATTTGTTTTGAAGAGGTCAAGGTCTTTTTCGGAACTTCTGCGGAGTATCTTTTTGATTTCAGGATCTGCTTCAGAAACGCCTTTTTTCTTCAGTTGAAGGCGCACCAATTCGCCCGTCATGCTCACTTCTCCCACATCGAAACCACTCACACCTTCTACGGAAACCATTTCTCCTTTTTCGAAATACTGGAGACTATTGTTCCGGAAGAAGTCCTTCCGGCTTCCCTGGTTGAAAGAGACCTCTACGATCCTGCATGAACTTTCAGGGTCGCTGAAAGGCAGGTTGGCGAGCCAGTCGTGTATATTCATCCGGTTACAACCACCGGTACTACATCCTCCGTTGCTTTTACATCCGTTCGGTTTTCCTGTTCCACAGCTACTGCATCCCATTCTGTATATAGTGATTTATATTAATGTAATAAGGTTAACGCTAATCCATCAAAATTAAAGATTTGTTTCGAATGATGTGGGAAAGCTTTATGGTGAGGGCATGGAACAACATTTTGGCGTTGGCGTTCCGCTCAATGTAGTAGGCGGCCTGGTCCAGTTCCCTGATAATGGCTTCCTGCTGGTGGATATTGGTCAGTTTATTGAGCCTGTTCGCGAAATCCAGCTCCGTTTCGCTGGCGGAAACTTTATCCGGAGGAAGTACCCCTGCTCTGACCGACTGCTCCAAAAGGTGACAGAAGTATTTTAGAAACTGCTTCTGCTTCTCCCTGCCCTGTTTGGCCATTTCTTCGATCCATTTCACCTGTGCCGTTGGCCCGGATTTCAGGATGCTGTTCAGCCATTCCCGGAGCAGGTCCATCCAATCGTCGCCTGCGTGCTGCATTTGTTGCAGGGCCTCCCGGTAATTTCCTTCCGAAATGGCGGCTATGGCCCGTGCTTTTGTTGGCTCCAGTCCACATTTTGTTTCCAGGGCGGCCGCAATTTGTGCATCCTCTGGAATCGGGATTTTCACGAGCTGGCAACGGGAGAGAATAGTTTGAAGAATTTGCGCTTCCGATTCGGCCACCAGTATAAAAAGGGTGTTTGGTGGCGGCTCTTCAATCAATTTCAACAGCTTATTGCCTTCGTTGCCCAGGTATTCGGGCATCCACATCACCAGGATTTTGTATTCACTCTCGAAACTTTTCAGGTTCAGCTTCCGGATGATCTCGTTGCACTCATGCGCCGTAATATTGCCCTGCTTGTTCTCCGCGCCGATGAACTGCAGCCAGTCGAATACATTTCCGTAAGGATATAACTTCTGGAATTCCCTCCATTCGGTAATATAATCTGTGCTGACCGGCTTATCGCCTGCCTTCCTCGGGATCACGGGGTAAGAAAAATGAATATCAGGGTGCACCATTTGCGCCGCCTTTAAACAGGAGGGGCATTGGCCGCAGGCACTGAGCATGGTACTGCTCCCGGTTCCTGTTGCATCATCCGTTTCCGGTTCAGGCGCACCGAACAGTCCTGCACTTTGCTGCGAAACAGGCTTCCCATTCTTCCACTCACAAACGATGTACTGGGCAAATGCCAGCGCCAGCGGGAGCGCGCCTGATCCTTCTTTCCCCAAAAAGAGCAAAGCATGGCTTAACCGGTTGTGCTGTACCAGTTCTGCAAGGTTATTGCCTGTTTGTTCCTGACCAATGATATCCTTGAAAAGCATAGCAGCAAATATAGTGGTTATTGCCGCCGGGTTCACCCGGGCCTTGTAAACCCTTTTTCTCTACTTGAGGTACTGGAGTATATCCGGGCTCATGGGTTCCACCGCGCTGTCGAATTTGGCCACCAGTTTGCCTTTTTCGTTGATCAGGAATTTGGTGAAGTTCCAGCGGATATCGGCGTCCATCACGCCGTTTTCTTTTTTGTTGGTGAGCCACTTGAAAAGCGGGTGAATATCATCGCCTTTCACGGAGATTTTTTCAGCCATAGGAAAACTTACGCCGTAATTTTTTTCGCAGAAAGCTTCGATCTCTTCATTGGAACCAGGTTCCTGCCCTCCGAAATTGTTTGCGGGAAAGCCGATGATCACCAGTTTATCCTTGTATTTCTCGTACAATTCCTGGAGCCCTTTGTACTGCTTGGTGTAACCACATTTGGAAGCGGTATTTACGATCAGTATCTTTTTGCCCTTATATTTTGAAAAATCAATGGTGCCTCCATCCAAAGAAGCGACTTTGAAATCATAAATCGAAGTTGCTGCGGCTGCCAAGGCCACAATTGCTGATATTAAGACTGTTTTTAACATAATGAGTTTGTTTTCGATTATCTAAACAATATATAGTCTGTTTGGTTGCGATGTAGGTTGCTTTATGTTATTGTTTTTCATAACAACCCGCATCCGGCAGGCCTACCTGCCTGTTCTTGCCATCCAGGTCAAAAGCTATTCCGGTGACTATACCAATGTTGATTGCCGGAGATCCTTCTTTTAACCTGAAGTTATAATAACGGGTAGTCGGATTGATGCTGTCGAATGCCGGCGCTGAATTTTTAACCGAAGAAAGCACGTTAAAAAGCGCCTGCTCTGTTTTAGCTTTATAAAGGCAGTTCAGGATATTAACCTCAAAAGGGGTGGTGCCTTTTCTTTCAGCGAAAATTTCATTGTCTACATTTCCGTTTTCGCCCCAAAAGATACAATTCGTAAAATTGGCATACATAGGAGCCGTAACCTCAGCTCCGCCAATTACGGCATGGTTCAGCAAACGAACGACCGGTGTTTTATGCTGAATGTAACTGTTGCCGTAACTCGCAATGGTGCAATGTGTGAAACTATATACTCCCCCGAGCTCAAGACTTATATTAGCACCACAATTGGTAATAAGACAATTCTCTGCTTCAACAGAACTCGCCTGTGCGAGAATGCCCGCATCATATATATTATTGATCACGCATTGGCGCAACCGCAATTTTGGTTGTGTACCTGGTGCGGGGCCATCAAGGATAAGCGCCTGGTAACTATTGAGGATATGCATCCATTCGAGTTCATTCTCTTTACTCTCCCCCCTGAAGATAATTCCGGGCCAGCTTCCGGGAAGATCGCGGTAAGTTTCATCCAGCCGGTCACCCCGGAAAACAACGGAGTCCTGTTCGGTACCTTTCACCTTCAGCGTTCCATCTACAATAAAAGCTGCATCCGCATGAAGGTAAACCTGTGTTCCTTCCTGGATGGTGAGCGTAACAGCGGTATCCACCTGCAACGGACCCAGGATCACATAAGGGCGTGTATTGTCCCATACTTCATCTGCACCGATGGTATGGTTGCGTAGGAAGCGTGCGTTCCTGCCCCAGGCTTGCAGTTGAACGAAGGTTTCGTTGCCATTGAACGCGATCTTTATGCTGTCGGAAAGAACGAACGGCTGGTTGTTGCCATTCGCATCGATGGAAACGTTTACAAACACATACATGCTATCGTTGGCTTCCAACTCGATGTCGCGTGCAGTATGTGTCGCCATTCCATCAATATTTATCCTGAATGGCGAGTTGGTTCCTCCTGCCAGCGTTACTTCGCTTAACCGTAATTTCTGATCGTTGTTGTTGAACAGCTTGAACACTTTGGTAACCGATCCCGTTGTTGTGAAAACGGTGTCGAAAAGCAAACTATCCACTGAAACGCCCAATCTTGCCTCTTTACCTGTTATGAAAGTGTCTTTGTTGCACGACAACAAAACAGGTAGCGATGCTATTAATATGATCAGTAACTTTTTCATTATTCAGTCGTAAATGTAATTCATTTTCTTACCTACAGCACCGTTGCGGCCCATGCGTATGCAGCAATGCTCACCGATGCAGGTTTTCCTTCGTATAACGCATGTACGCAGGATTCAAGTGTGGCGCCGGTGGTGATCACGTCGTCAACCAGGAGAATGTGTTTGTTTCTAACCCGCTCCGGGTCACGCAAGGCGAACCTGCTTTTCATGTTTATCCATCTTTCAAGACGGGATTTCCGGGTTTGGCTATCCGTCTGGCTGTGTTTGACCAACAGGTGCGGGTCGAATTCCTTTCCATGCCATGTTTCGGCGATCGCTTTTCCCAGCAGCGCGGCCTGGTTGTACCCTCTTGTCCGCTCTTTGCGCGGGAACATTGGCACCGGCGCGATAAGGTTAATTTCCTTATACAGTGGCGCATCACTTAATACTTTTCCCATCATCCTGCCCATGAACCTGGCCGCCATTCTTTCGTTCTTATACTTCAATAAGTGCAGCAGTTGCTGAATGCCGGCGCCTTTATTAAAGAAACAACAAGCCATCGCATGATGAACGTCAGCTCTTCCACGGAATATCTTCTCCACCGGATTTTCCTCCCACTGCTCAAATTTTGTAAACGGCCATTTGCTCCTGCACAGCAGGCAGAAATAATTTTCGGTCTGTACAATATCATTGCCGCATCCCAGACACTGAACCGGGAAAAACAACTGCATCAATCCTTCACACCAATCAGTCAACGTTCTTTTCATTGGTGCAAGTTCAGCCAATCATTTTATCCTGAAAACCGTGTTTCCCTCAACAGGGTGCCGTATTTAAACGGATAGAGACGCGTGTAAAACACCTATCATTAAAAAAGATAGCTGTACAGTTCTTCAATCCTGCCCATGGGAACTACTTCTATATTGAAGGATTGTTTGCCCAGTCCTTTCTGATTGTATTTGGAAACGATTATTTTTTCGAAGCCCATTTTTTCGGCTTCGGCGATGCGTTGTTCAATTCTGTTCACGGCCCTGATCTCACCACTGAGTCCAACTTCTCCGGCGAAACAGATCACGGGTGGCAGCGGAACATCTTCATAAGAAGAAAGTAATGCGGCCATTACGGCGAGGTCGATGCTGGGATCTTCAACTTTTAATCCGCCAGCAAGGTTCAGGAATACATCCTTCATGCCGAAATGAAAGCCACCTCTTTTCTCCAGTACGGCAAGCAACAATTGTAATCTCCTGAGATCATATCCGCTGACCGTGCGTTGCGGGGTACCATACACAGATTGCGTAACCAAAGCCTGCACTTCAATTAATAAAGGGCGCATCCCTTCAATGGTTGCGGCGATGGCCGTACCGCTCAGCGCTTCTTCTTTTTGTGTAATGAGAATATCGCTGGGATTGAGTACGGGCAGCATGCCCTTCGAGTTCATTTCATATATACCAAGTTCCGCCGTACTGCCGAACCGGTTCTTCAACGTGCGCAATATCCTGTAAGCATAGTGCCTGTCGCCTTCAAACTGTAACACAGTATCCACCATGTGTTCCAGTATCTTCGGTCCTGCAATACTTCCGTCTTTTGTAATATGGCCAATGAGGAATACAGGAATGCCGGACTCTTTAGCGAAACGTTGAAACAACGCGGCGCATTCCCGTATTTGCGATACGCTTCCAGGCGAAGATTCAATAAGTGGTGATTGTAAAGTTTGAATGGAGTCAACGATCACGACTTCCGGTTTCAGTTTCCTGATTTCCTGGAATATTGTTTGTGTATCTGTTTCTGTGAGCAGGAATACAGAATCGTTGGTTACCTGAATACGATCGGCGCGCATCTTGATCTGTTGCTCGCTTTCTTCTCCGCTTACATAAAGTGTGCGGATATTTTTTAAACGCAAACCCGTTTGAAGAAACAGTGTTGATTTTCCAATACCGGGTTCACCAGCAACAAGAATAATACTGCCCGGAACAATTCCTCCACCCAGTACGCGGTTCAGTTCGGGGTCTTCCGTTTGAATGCGTTGCTCTTCTTTTACTTTAACATCGTGCAGCGCAACGGTTACTGTTTTTCTTTTTTCGTTGGTGTCTTCTTTCCAACTGAATACATCTTTATCCTCTTTCTTTCGGATGTTCTCTTCAACAAAACTATTCCATTGCTGGCAGGATGGACATTTTCCTAACCATTTGGGGCTTTCATATCCACAGTGCTGACAAAAAAAAGCCGTTTTCAATTTGCTCATAACCTGCCGTTTTCACAAATGTAAAAGGGCCGGTATTTCTACCGACCCTTGTTACTTACTAACCCATTAAATTCTTGCACTAAATTACAAATTCAGCCTACATAACAAAATTATTTTTTGGCTGTGTGAATAACTTTTGAACGAAAAAGCGCGATAAAATTTTTTAACTATTTGATTTTAAATAATAAACATATTAGAAATTAGGCAGTGGCAAATATGGCGGTTGATTTTTCGGTGAAAATGCCATTGTGTCGCTACGTCATTTTAGAATTTTTTATACCGACAAAAAGGCGGAATTTTAGGGTGTAAAAACGGTATGGTTATCAATTTGATAGCTAGATTATGAGTTAAAAAAGAGATACTTATGACATTCGAAATTATGTTGGTCTCCATTTTCTTCCTGCTGGTTAGTATGCTGGTGTCATGGAGACTGAAAAGCAAATTCAAGCAATATTCCGAGGTGGCTTTGAGAAGTGGGCTTACAGGGCGCGAGGTAGCGGAAAAGATGTTACGGGAGCATGGAATAACCGACGTGAAGGTGGTTTCTGTGGATGGATTCCTTTCGGATCACTATAATCCCACCAACAAGACGGTAAACCTGAGCCCGGATGTTTACCACAGTAATAGTGTGGCCGCGGCGGCCGTTGCGGCGCACGAATGCGGTCACGCTGTTCAGCATGCGACAGCTTACCAATGGCTTACCATGCGCTCAAAACTGGTTCCGGCGGTGCAATTCAGTTCTTCGATCGTACAATGGGTATTGCTGGCCGGTGTTTTTATGGTTCAAACATTTCCGGCGCTGTTGCTTGGAGGTGTGATTTTGTTTGGGGTTACCACTTTGTTTTCCGTGATTACACTCCCGGTAGAATTTGACGCGAGCAAAAGGGCGCTGGCCTGGCTGGGACGTACCAACGTGACCAACGAGCGGGAGTATCCTCTGGCTAAAGACGCTTTGAAATGGGCTGCAATGACCTATGTGGTGGCTGCTATCGCTTCTATCGTGACCCTGGTGCAATACCTGATGATTTATCTTTCAGGTTCGAGAAGAGAGTAGTGAGATGTTGGATGATGGATTTTGAATGATGGATTGGGCGGTTGATAGGGATAGTGAAGTTGATTATACTCTGTTCTGTACATGAAGTGTAAGCAAATTTGTTAGAAGGAATATGGCCTGATCATATAATTACCCGGTATAAAAAATAAGAATGGCGCATCAAATCCGATGCGCCATTCTTATATAAGTTTCTTTGGTTATTATACTAATTCATCATCCAAAATCCATCATTCAAAATTCCTACAACTTAATCTGCTCATCGTGCTGATCGAAGAAATTGAACTCGGTAAGGTGGTAGTTTGTATTTTCTTTAATCGTGAGCCTGGTCTTGTGTTTCCTTTGCCACTTGCGGGCTTTGGAGAAGAGCCATCCTTTAGTAAGGTAAGCGTATAGAATGGGGTGCACCATCAGGGTCAGGTTGTTGTGCTGATGGGTAACCAGGTAGCTGAGGTTCTTTTCGATCTCATCTTCCAGCACCAGCGTGGAGGTGATTTTACCGGTACCGTTGCAGGAAGGACATACTTCCTGTGTATTGATATTGATCTCCGGCTTCATCCTTTGCCGGGTGATCTGCATCAGGCCGAATTTGGAGATGGGCAGTACCGCGTGTTTGGCGCGGTCGGGCCGCATGAATTTCTCCATGGCATCGGCCAGGGCTTTTTTGTTGTCGGGCAGTTTCATATCGATGAAATCCACCACGATGATACCACCGAGGTCGCGAAGCCGGAGTTGACGGGCGATTTCTTCCGCCGCTTCCAGGTTGGTTTCCAGCGCGTTCTGTTCCTGGTTGTTGCTCACACTTTTGTAGCCGCTGTTTACGTCGATAACGTGCAGGGCCTCGGTATGTTCTATAATAAGATATGCGCCGGAGTTGAGGTTTACGGTTTTGCCGAAAGCCGACTTCACCTGTTTGGTTACCCCGAAATGGTCGAATATGGGGGCGCCTGAGTTGTAGAATGAAACGATATCGGCTTTTTCGGGCGCGATTTTCTGGATATAACTCTTGGTATCGTTGAAGATCGTTTTATCGTTGAGTACAATCTTATTGAAATCTTCGTTGAGCAGGTCACGTAAAATACTGGTGGTCTTGGTTTGCTCACTCAGTATCTTGGCGGGGGCCACTGAACCTTTGAGGTTACGCTGGATGGTGTGCCATGTTTCAATGAGTGTACTCAGATCCTCATGAAGTTCGGCCGTATTCTTTCCTTCGGCGGCGGTCCTTACGATTACTCCGAAGTTTTTTGTTTTGATGGATTCCACGATGCGCTGCAGCCTTTTTCTTTCTTCAGCGGAGTGGATCTTTCTGGAAACGGCGATGATGTCGTTGAAAGGTGTGAGTACCACGAACCTGCCGGGCAGCGATATTTCGCAACTGAGGCGGGGACCTTTGGCGGCGATGGGTTCTTTCAGGATCTGAACGAGGATATTGGGTTTGCCGCCCAGTACTTCGTTGACCTTACCGGTTTTAACGATCTCGGGTTCTACGGTGAATTTGCCGAAATCGAAGCCTTCGGGCGTTTGATCCACCATGGCCATCTGCGTGAACTTCAGGATAGACCTGGCGTAGGGGCTAAGGTCGGTATAATGAAGAAAAGCATCTTTTTCAAAACCCACATCCACGAATGCGGCGTTCAGTCCGGGGATCAGCTTTTTGACCTTTCCCAGGTACAGATCGCCCACGGCGAAGTTGGCATCATTCTTTTCATTATGAAGCTCAACCAGCTTTTTATCCTCCAGCAATGCAATCTCTACACCCTGAGGTACCGCGTTTATTATCAGTTCCTTGTTCACTAGATTTTTCTTTACGAACTACAGCCATACATCTACAGGAATGCTGTTTAGGGGCCATAACACAGCCGTATATACGCAGAAACACCGTGTATTATTGCTGTCGAGGCTTTATTTGATTACAGCATCAGCGAAAGTCAAGTAAGCCGGGAAAGGTATTCCCGGCTTACAGAAACAGATATAGTATAAGAACCAGAGATTACTTCTTCTTCTTATGACGGTTCTTTCTCAGTCTTTTTTTACGCTTATGCGTTGCTATCTTATGACGCTTTCTCTTTTTACCACAAGGCATAACTCAATTAGTTTATGTTATTATCAATCAAAATTATTTCAAACTCTTTATCCTTTCATCCACGGCTTCGCGGAATTCCGGGTTGTTGATCAGTGCTTTGCTTTTTTCGTACAGGTCGATCGCTTCCTGGTTCTTGTGCTGCATCTCATACACTTCAGCGAGTCTCAGTACGGCTTCCGCGTTTTCAGGTTGCTTTGCCATCACCGTTTTGAACCTTTCTGCTGCTTTATCGAGCTGGCCGGACATTATACCGCCCACACCCAACATAAACTGTGCATACATGTTTTCCGGATCCCTTTCAGCCACTTCCCTGATTTTGGCAATGCCTTCCATTGGCGCGCCGAGGTTTCCGAAAAAGTAGCAACTTCCCAGTCCTACTTTCGCTGAATCATTGGCTGGATTCAGTTCCAAAGTCTTTTCAAACAACGTTTTGGCTTCCCCGGCCATCCATGCCTTTAAGGCTGAATTGGATTGAACCTGCAGGTTGCCTAAAAATAAATTGGCTGCAAAGTTGAGGTTTTTTTCAGAATTTTCCAACTTCGCGGCTTCTCCGGTGTAAAAAGCGTATGGAATGAAACTTTTTACGGAGTCTTTCCAGAACCTTGCCAGTTGATGAAAAGTGTGAACTGATTGATTCTTAACGTCTCCGCGCACCACGGCATTTTCGAGCCTGGTCACATACTCCAGTTGGGTGGGGCTTAAATTTTGTTTGGAGGAAGCCAGGATAGCTTCAATAGAAAGGGCCGCCGCTTCACCATGGCTATGGTCGTGCCCGTCACCTTCATGGTGTTCGGTTGCTGCTGTAGCCGCCTGCACCGGTTTGGTTACGGGTGCGAAAAAAAAGATAAGGGCCAGCAGCGCTATGCCGCTTCCCGCAAGGATCATTTGCTGTCTCTTCACGTTCTGCTTAATTAGAACGCGAAATTACTCCTCCTTTTTCAGTTTCTTTACCTCCTGTACAAATTCTTTTGCGGGTTTGAAGGCAGGAATGAAATGTTCGGGAATGTGAACAGCCACGTTGCGCTTGATGTTGCGCCCGATTTTAGCGGCCCTTTTTTTGGTAATGAAACTGCCGAATCCACGGATGTAAATGTTTTCGCCATTTGCAAGCGCACCTTTTACTTCTTTGAACATGGTTTCAAGCGTCACCAGTACATCAACTTTTGGAATACCTGTTTTTTCAGATATTTGATTGATGAGATCGGCTTTTCTCATAACTGAACATATTTTATGTTACTGAATTGATTTTCAAAGTACAACAAATCTAAGGGGAAAGATGTTGTATTTTATATATAATATGGAACAAATTAAATATTTTTTCTGATCTCCCGCTTTTTTTTTAAGCGTAAATTATTGAGAATGAAGATTCAAAATTCATGCCGGGGAATATGACCAACAAACAGAACCCCACAACGCGCCTCTTGGAATGGAACAGGACATTGAATGCACGGGAAATGCCCTGGAAAGGAGAAAAGGACCCTTACCGCATCTGGCTCAGCGAAATTATTTTACAGCAAACAAGAGTGGAGCAGGGCAGGGCATATTATGAACGCTTCATTACAACTTATCCTACCATCTCCGCGTTGGCGAAAGCGCCTGATGATGCGGTTTTCAAGCTGTGGGAAGGATTGGGCTATTATTCCCGCTGCCGTAATCTGCTGTTTACCGCAAGAAGGGTGCACACTGAGTTTGGTGGAAATTTTCCTTCGGCTTACGAGGATATTCTTTCGTTGAAAGGAGTAGGGGCATACACCGCTGCGGCTATAGCATCCTTCGCGTTCGGGTTGCCACATGCCGTGCTGGATGGCAATGTGTTCAGGGTATTGTCGAGGTACACCGGTTCGGCTGTGCCGATCGATTCCACGGAAGGAAAGAAACACTTCGCCGCCTTAGCGGAGGCATGGCTCGATAAAAAAAATCCTGCGGAATGGAACCAGGCCATTATGGATTTTGGGGCATTGGTGTGCACCCCGAAGCAGCCATCCTGTGAGACCTGTCCGCTGAACAAAGATTGTGTCGCCTTTCATACCAATACCGTTGCAAAACTTCCTGTAAAATCCAAGCAACTGATCAAGAGGACCCGGTATTTAAACTATGTTGCCGCCACGTATAATAACGGGGTATATATCCGGAAAAGAACGGACAAGGATATATGGAAGGACCTGCATGAATTCATATTGATAGAAACAGATGAACCTGTTTCAGTGGATGAGTTGATTCGCCGTATATCCCTGCCCGGTATAGCAGCCGTACAACCTTTACCTGTTGTAAAACATGTGCTTACGCACCAGACATTGCATGTACAGGTAGTGGCGGCGCGGTTATTGCTGGAACCGAAACTGGGAGAAACATACCTGCATGTGCCTTTCAACAGGCTCTCTGAATATGCTTTCCCCATCGTTTTAAAACGGTTTCAGGAGGCAAAACATTTCTTTCTTTTTACCTGAAATTCAGTTAACTTTAAAAGGCATATATCAGAAAGGAGTTTGTAAAATCAACAAATCAATACACTATGCGTGGCGTTAACAGAGTGATGCTCATTGGAAACCTCGGCAAAGATCCGGATGTGCAGTTCCTGGAAGGAAACATAGCGGTGGCAAAGTTCCCGCTGGCAACAACGGAAACCTATAAAGACAGAGCAGGCAAACTGATCTCGCAAACGGAATGGCATACAGTGGTACTCTGGCGCGGCCTCGCTGAACTCGCACAGAAATACCTTCACAAAGGAAGCCTGGTGTACATTGAAGGAAGGTTAAGAACCCGCAGTTGGGAGGATAAGGAAGGCAATAAAAAATTTGCAACAGAAGTAGTGGGGGATAACCTGATTATGCTGGATAAAAGAGCCGATGGGCACGGACCGGCACATCTTCCCAACGGAGAAGGGATGGAAGGACTCGGAAACCACGATATTCCACCGCTCTCAGATCCCAATGAAGACCTCAGCTTCTGATTCTGTGAAGTCTAATCCTTAGATTTGCCCAATTCTTAACGAAAACCCATCGCTTTGGACCCTCACACGGTTGACATACCCCATTCGTTTTTCCTGCTACAGGCCAGCTCGCAGGGAACAACGGTGCTGCTTATCGTTATCATCGTATTGCTTATTTTCTCCTTCCTAGTTTCAGGTGCGGAAGTGGCTTTCTTCTCCCTCACTTATAAGGATCTGAACATGCTCAAAACCAGGCAGCATGCGACTGCCCGCAAAATCATCGAACTGCTCTCCGCCCCAAAAACATTGCTGGCCTCCTTGCTGATCGCCAACAGTTTTGTGAACATCTGTCTCATTATTCTTTCCAATTTTGCCATCGATATGGTGCTGACGGGCATCGATAATACCATTCTCCTTTATGCGATCAAAATCGGTATCATCGGATTTGTGCTGATGCTTTTCGGTGAAGTGCTTCCCAAAGTATGGGCCACACAGAACAATCTCCGCTTCGCATACAGCGCCGCTCCGGTGGTGGCAGCCATTCATTCCCTGCTGCGCGGTTTCAGCGGCTGGCTCGTTGGCTATTCAGATAGCCTGGAGAAAAGACTTGGTGCGAAAAGTCAGCAGTATTCGCTCAAAGAACTCGATGACGCGATCGACCTTACTTCCAATGGCGATGCCAGCGAAGAAGAAAAAAATATCCTGAAAGGCATCGTAAAATTCGGGAACATCACCGTGAAGCAGATTATGCGCACACGCCTCGATGTGTCCGGCATCGATTACAATACTTCGTTCCAGGAACTGAAAAGGAAAGTAGAAGAACAACATTATTCCCGGCTACCGGTTTTCAAAAAAAGCATGGACGAAGTAGCCGGGCTGATCCATACCAAAGACCTCGTCCCCTATCTGAATGAGGCCGATGATTTCAACTGGCATTCACTGATCCGTCCGCCGTATTTTGTACACGAACAAAAAATGGTGCGCGACCTGCTGCAGCAATTCCGCGTGAAACGCATCCACTTCGCGATCGTGGTGGATGAATTCGGAGGCACCAGCGGTATTGTGACCCTGGAAGATATTATGGAAGAAGTGATCGGCGATATCAAAGATGAATTTGATGACGAGGAAAGCGTGAACAAAAAACTGGACGAGCATACTTATATTTTCGAAGGCAAGACCATGATCAACGACATGTGCCGCATCATGGGGCTGCCAGCCACCACTTTCGACGAAGTACGTGGCGATAGTGATTCACTCGCCGGACTGGTACTGGAACTGGCAGGAGAATTTCCCGCCCAGGATGCCGTGGTGTCCGCCGGTGATTTTGAATTCACCGCACTGGAGGTGACCCGCAACAGGGTTATCAAATTAAAAGTACATATCAACCAACCCACAACCGATTAATTTCACTGATGTTCAGAATATTCTCAGTACTCCTCCTCACCGTTTTTTTCGCCTCGTGTAACAGTGAATACACCCCGCGTCCAAAGGGGTATTTCCGCATCGATTTCCCGGAAAGAGCCTACCGTACTTTTGACCAACCCGGGTATCCATATACTTTTGAATACCCTGTTTACGCTGAAGTAGTGAAGGACTCTACTTTTTTTGAGGATGATGTGAAAGGGCAGTACTGGATCAATATCGACTTTCCACGGTTCAATGGAAAGATATACGTGAGTTACAAGGACGTAAACAATAATTTCGATGCCCTGGTGACCGATGCTTTCAATATGGCCTATAAGCAACATACCAGCCGTGCCTCCGGTATAGAAGACTCCCTGATACAGACCCCCAACGGCTTATCGGGTGTTTTCTTCAAACTTTCGGGGAATACCGCCACCGGAAGACAGTTTTTTATCACCGATAGTACCCGCCATTTTCTCCGTGGCGCATTGTATTTTGACGCTACCCCCAACGAGGATTCCCTGGGCATCGTGCAACGTTTTCTGATGGAAGACATGAAGCACCTGGTGAATACTTTGAAATGGAAATAGCCAATTCCAGGCAGGCCTTCGCCAATCCCCCACAGCGCAGGATGGTTATTTATCCCTAATTTTACAGCTTTACAACTTATTTGAAAGATGATAGCCATCGATAATATCCTGGTGAGTGATGAAGTGGTGCAGGAACATTTTGTGTGTGACCTGAACAAGTGCAAAGGCGGATGCTGTGTAGACGGAGATGCCGGGGCGCCACTCGAAAAAGAAGAACTGGCGCATATCCAGGAAGTGTATGAGCACGTAAAGCCTTACCTGCCCGAGGAGGCCGTGAAGGAGATTGAACGCCAGGGACTTTACGTTTATGACCGGGAGTTCGGCTGGGTAACCCCCACCATCAATTCCCAAATCTGCGTATATGGACTGACCGATGCAAATGGCATTGTAAAATGTGGTATCGAACAGGCTTACCTGGATGGAAAAGTAAGTTGGAAAAAACCCATTTCCTGCCACCTGTTCCCGGTTAAAGTCTCCAAAAGCAGTGACGGAGAACTCGATCTCGTGAACTATGAACCCCGTGAGGACCTCTGTTCCGCCGCGTGTAAACTGGGCAATAAACTAAAAGTGCCGGCCTATGTTTTTCTAAAGGAATCCCTTACCAGGAAATTCGGGCACGAATTTTATGAAGCATTGGATGCTGTAGCAAAAGAACATTTTTCTGACGCAAAGAAATAAACGATTATGAGCCAAACCGCCGCCTCGTTCATCGCGAAAAGTACTGTGAAGGCCGCAGATCTCGACCACCGCAATAAGATCAACTTCAACATCAGCAAATACAACGCGGTGGTGCCGATGGGGAAAAAACAGTTCTCCGATGTGCACCTGGCGCGGGAAAGAGCCAAGAACGTGAAGTGGCGCGCCATTGAACACCTTGATGTGTACCTGGAACAATTCGAATCAGAATTATTGCGCAGGGGCGGAAGGATCATCTGGGCACAGGATGCGGAAGAGGCACGGAAAGAAATCCTCAACATCTGTAAGGAAAAGAACTGCCGCACCGTTGTTAAAAGCAAGAGCATGGCCACGGAGGAAATCAAGCTCAACGATTTCCTGCACGAAAACAACATAGAAAGTGTGGAAACTGATTTGGGTGAATACATCCAGCAACTGGACGAAGAACCGCCGTACCACATTGTTACGCCTGCCATGCACAAAAGCAAGGAAGACGTGGCAAAATTGTTCGCGGAAAAACTGGGTACCGATCCCAGGCTGAGTCCGGAAGAATTGACACTGGTTGCACGGGAAAAACTGCGTGAAAAATATGTGCAGGCAGAAGTGGGCATTACCGGTGCCAACTTCATAGTGGCCGATGTGGGCGGTATCGCGCTTACGGAGAACGAGGGCAATGCCCGGCTCAGCAGCGCTTTCCCCAAAACACATATCGTGCTGGTGGGCATCGAAAAAGTGATCCCCTCCATGAATGACCTGCCACTTTTCTGGCCACTGCTCGCCACATTTGGTACCGGACAACAACTCACTGTGTACAATACGTTGATCTCCGGACCCCGCCAGCAAGGAGAAACCGACGGTCCCGAAGAAATGATCGTTATCCTCCTGGATAACGGCAGAACCAATCTCCTCGCCAACGAAAAGACGCGCGAAGCGCTCTACTGCATCCGTTGCGGCGCCTGCCTTAATGCCTGCCCCGTTTATAAAAATATTGGTGGACACAGCTACGAAACCACTTACAGTGGCCCTATCGGCGCCGTGATCACACCGCACCTCAAGGACCTGGGTGAATGGAAACACCTCAGTAACGCTTCTTCCCTATGTGGAAACTGCACAGAAGTATGCGCGGTAAAGATCAACCTCCACGAATTGCTGCTCGAGAACCGGCATGAAGCAGTGGAAGAAGGCATCGCCACCTGGGGGGAAAAAATCGCCTGGAAAGTATGGAAGAAAGCCAGTCTGAACCGTGGAATGATGAATATGGGCAATGCGAAAATGAAGAACTGGATGGTCAATAAAGTATTCAAGGGATGGACCGCGCACCGTGGCGACCTGGATTTCTCCAACAAAACCTTCAACGAAATGTGGAAGGAAAAAAACGGGAAGAAATAAGGCTATCCCTTTCTGAATCCACGGTTCACCAGGTAAACACCCAGCAGGGTGATGGCGCCACCCGCCAGCAGGAAAAGATTTACTTTTTCGCCAAGTATCACCCAGCCCAGTAATACAGCAATGATCGGGTTCACATAAGCGTATACAGCTACCTGAGCCGTTGGCAGCTTGCGCAAAGCGTATATGTAGGCCATGAAGGTAATGATCGATCCCACGACCACGAGATAGGCAATGGCCGCTAACGCATGATGGTGTATCTGCCGCAAGGGAACCGTTTCCTCAAAGCCATACGAAGTACTTAGCAGGATGATGCCTGAAATCAGCATCTGCCAGCCAAGACTATGAAAAGGATCCAGTTTAATGGCAGACCTCGCGGTGTAGATCGTACCAATCGACCAGGAAAGGGTGGCGATGATGCCCAGCACCATACCCGCTCCGAAGTTATTGCCCTTGGAAGCAGGATCGAATAGCAGAAGCAGGTCGTTGAAGAATACCAGTACAATGCCGGAGAAACCCAGCACCAGTCCGGTTGCCACCAGTCTGTTCAGTTTTTCTCCCATAAAGAGAACACTGATCAACGCGATCCACAAAGGAACGATGGCACCAATAATGGACCCTACGCCACTTGGAATGTATTTAAGTGACCATACCGTAAGGCCGTTACTTACCACCAGGAAAAAGAAACTCAATACCGTAAGTGCTCCGAATTGCCTGAGTGTGGGCAGGGGCATTCTCCTGAAAGAAAAGTAAGTCATGAACAGTGTTCCTGCCACCAACTGCCTGGTACCAGCAAGTTGCAGCGGCGGCATGTAGCCCACCCCAATTTTGGAAGGCAACCAGGTGGTGCCCCAGAAAACGCAAAGCACCGCCACTGCCCAGTAGGCCATAGACTTGTTCTCTTGTTGCTGTTGCATGGCGCTTGCTTTAAAAAGAAAGACCACCCTGAGGGGCGGCCTTCCTATGTTTAACTGATTTTCTGCATTAATGTTTGAAGTGCCGCAGACCTGTGATCACCATCGCGAGGTTGTTCTCCTTACAATACTCGATGGAGTCGTTGTCGCGGATAGAGCCTCCGGGCTGAATGAATGCGGTGATGCCTGCCTCATGGCCCAACTTCACACAATCATTGAAGGGGAAGAAAGCGTCGGAGGCCATCACGGCGCCATTCAGGTCGAAGTTGAATTGTTTTGCTTTTTCAACCGCGTGACGCAGCGCATCGATCCGGCTGGTTTGTCCGCAACCTTTTCCCACCAGTTGCTTGTTCTTCACCAAAGCAATCGCGTTGGATTTGAGGTGTTTACAAACAATATTGGCGAAAATGAGATCGGCTTTTTCTGTTTCAGAACTTGCTCTGTTGGCCGCTTCTTTCCATTCCGCGAAATTGCCTTCATCGTTCTGCTGTTGCAATACGCCGTTGAGCAGTGATTTGTATTGATTGGCGGAAACTTTGAATTCTTTTTGCTGCAGCAGAATCCTGTTCTTTTTCGATTTCAGTACCGTAAGCGCTTCTTCAGAGAAAGAAGGTGCGATGAGCACTTCGAAGAAGATTTCGTTGATGGCCTCGGCCGTGGCTTTGTCAACGATGGTATTACAGGCGAGCACACCGCCAAAAGCAGATTCAGGATCACCAGCCAGTGCGGCGTCCCAGGCTTCTTTCAAAGTGGCGCGGGAGGCGATGCCGCATACATTGGTATGCTTGATGATGGAGAAGGTGATACCGTCTGCCGGGGTGAATTCATTGATCAATTGAACGGCTGCATCAACATCAACCAGGTTGTTGTAAGAGAGTTCCTTCCCGTTGAGTTGGTTGAACAGTTGCGTGAGGTTTCCGTAGAAAACACCCTGTTGGTGGGGGTTCTCACCGTAGCGGAGCACCGTTTGCTGCGTACCGAACGGGTTAAAATGGTTGGTCTGGCGGAAATAGTTGGAAATGGCGATATCGTATCCGGTACAAACGTCGAATGCTTTCATGGCGAACATCCTTCTTTGCTCCAGCGTTGTTTCGCCCTGCTGCTGGTCCAGTAACTCTTCGAGCAGCGTATAATCGGCTTTGGAAGCGATTACTACTACATCTTTATGGTTCTTGGCCGCTGCGCGGATCATGGAAGGGCCACCGATATCAATTTTCTCAATAATGGCTTTCTCTTCAGTGGTGGAGGCAACGGTTTCCTCAAAGGGGTAGAGGTCAACAATCACAAGGTCCATTTCAGGAATCTGGTACTGCGCCATCTCTTTCAGGTCGGTCTCATTGTCGCGACGTCCCAGGATACCGCCAAAAACTGCGGGGTGCAGGGTTTTTACCCTTCCTCCCAGAATGGAGGGGTAGGTGGTAAGCGATTCAACGGATATACAGGGAAGGCCCAGGCCCTCAATAAAGTTCTGCGTACCACCGGTGGAATAAATCTTTACACCGAGATCGTTCAGTTTTTTAACGATAGCATCCAGGCCGTCTTTGTAGAAAACAGAGATCAGCGCCGACTGGATCTTTTTGGACATAGTTGATTGTTTTATTGAATGGAGCCGCAAAATTAGTTCAATTCGGGGGGATTACAAAAGCACCCTCCTTCTTCATATCATAAACCGCAACCTGGTTTTTATGACAATATTTCTTCCAAAGTGCTGAATGATAAGCGCTTGTGTTGTTGCTTAGTACGATCAGTGATGGAAGGAACCGCTGTTGTGTGTCCGGCCGGGCATGTTCTACCAAAACGATAAAAATCTTTCCGCTGTCTGATGAGATTTCCTGTTGCAGTGCTTTGAATCTTGCCCATCCCATCAAATGGACCTGCAGTTTTCCTTTGAGCGTAAACTGGTCGGTTTGCGTAACCGTTGCTATGCGGTTCGCTAGATGAGCCGGGTGAACATATCTTTTGTGTACTCTTTCATGGAAGGTAAACTTTTCTTCACCTGTATTAATCGTGAATGCTGAACGGCCACTTATACCTTCCGCATAAAAATGTCCCGGTACCTGGTATACGAAAATGCCTGCTTGTTTTTCAGCATAAAAAATATCCCGGCTCCGCAACATGAAAATCATCAACAAAGCTATCAGGGCGCCTTTACATGCATGTTTGTTTTTGTGGCTTAACCATATTACAGTGCCTGCTATCAACACATACATCCATACCATCTGGAGCATACTTATCTGAAGGTTTTCCGCTGTACAAAATGGGATTGTGGCGATCGCTTCTATGTAGGTGTTCATGTAAGCAAGCAGGTGGTGAATTAATTTACCGATCATTATTGCAACTGGTTCGCACCACAGGAAAATGCAGAAGATAATCTCAACATATAATACCAATCCTGAAACCGGAACTGCTACCATATTCGTTAGCAGGAAAAGCAATGGGAATTGGTGAAAATAAAACAGTACCAGTGGTGTGGTAAGTACCTGCGCGGCAATGTTCACGGCCTGCATTTGCCAGCCAAGTGTTAGCAGGGGGTGCTTCGGTTCCACAAGGGCGGCTATTTTTCGCGCAAAAAGAATCAACCCGGCCACCGCGGTGAACGACAACTGGAATCCGATATCCCACAACGTCATCGGGTCTGCGGCCAACATCAGGAAAGCGGTGGCCAGCAACGTGTTGATCGACCCCGGTCGTTTTGTAAGGCACTCCGCCAGCAGTAATAAACTCAGCATGACTGCCGCTCTCACAATAGACGCCGCGCCCCCGGTAAGTAAGGTGAACAACCATATCAATACACCAATACTACTATTCCTGATACACCAGGTGAAACGTGATCTCCTGCCAACAGGTATCATGGCCATCAACCCAAAGATCATACTCAGGTGCATGCCGGATATCGCTACGATATGTACCACACCAGTTCTGATGTATGCCTCATTCAGTTCATCGTCAATACCATGCCTGTAACCCACGAGCAATGCTTTGGCTATTCCCCCGGTTGATGGGTCAGGAATGTAGTTGTCAATACCCTGAAGTACTTTCTCCCTGATGCCATAAAGCATATTCAGACACCTGTTTCCGTAAAAACCTGGTATGATTTCAGTATGTCCTGTATCTGCCCATGCCTGAAGGTAAAGGCCTTTTTTCGCGCACCATCCGGCATAATCAAATGAACCGGGATTTGCGGATGAGCGGATTTGTTGCGGACGACAAACCAAAAACATCCGGCTACCGTATCCTGCTGGTTCAATGACTCCCTGCTTTCTGATGTAAACAATTATTTTCAGACCAGGTGTTGGTATAAATCTGTTTGCCTGAACAGTGCTGTCCCATTCCTTATTCTCAACCGATCCATTGTTTTCAAAGGAGCCGGCCTCTTGGTTCACATATCCCCGAAGCCGGCAAACATATTTAAAGCTCTTCTCCGTTTCAGAAGAGGGTTCCAGTACATCAACAACTGTGGTGATTTCCTGCCCATCTCTATTTTCCAGGAATACGCCAGGGAGGTGAACGGCTTTTTGAGCAGCGGTAATGTAGCTCCCACATCCTGCCAGCAAAAGATAAACCCCACACGCTCCAACGAAACTGCCTGCAAATGTTCTGAGTTTGTTTATCCTTAATACTAAAAGCAGCGATAATCCAATAAACAGAAGTAATGCGGAAATATTCCATTGCGGCGGCATATACCATCCCCATAGAATTCCAGCACAAAAAGCGGGAAGTAATTTTAAAAACGGCGGCTTCTTTTCTGCATAATCCAACATCTTTCATTGCCTTGATTTTTGTAAAGCTAGCAATGGCTGCTGGTGAAAAAAACAGTGAAATAACGGTAAACGCGGTAGAAAAAAACGGGTCGGGTTTTAATGGAACGCAACTTAACTTTGCCTCCTGATAAACGAAAAAAGAATGACAGCATTAATTGAAGGAACCAAAGCTCCGGCGTTCACAGGAGTGGATCAGAACGGGAACAAAGTTTCATTGAAAGATTACAAAGGAAAGAAACTGGTATTGTATTTCTATCCACAGGACCTCACACCCACCTGTACGGTTCAGGCGTGTAACTTGCGTGATAATTTCTCTTTGCTGCAGCAGCATGGGTTTGAAGTGTTGGGGGTAAGTCCGGATGATGCGGAAAAGCACAAGAAATTCGAATCGCGCCACCAGCTTCCGTTTCCATTGATCGCCGATACGGAACATACGATCATTGAAAAATATGGTGTATGGGGTGAGAAGCAATTGTATGGCCGTAAATATATGGGCCTTCACCGCACCACTTTTGTGATTGATGAAAAGGGGGTTATTATGAAGGTATTCCTCCGCCCGAAGAGCAAGCAGCATGCGGAGGAAATCCTGAATGCTATCGCATCAGTGTAACTGTTCCTTTTTTTGTGAATGGTTGTCCTCCGGGGCATTGCAGTTCTATGAAATATACATAAGTGCCGGCAGGAGCAGGGAGTCCTTTTATGTAACCGTTCCAGGCATTGGCGGGTTCGCTGGCGATGAAGTTGGAACGCTCAAATACTTTATCGCCCCACCTGCTGTATACCACCATGTGTTTAATGATGCCAATGCCCTTGATAAGGAAATGATCATTGTGTCCATCGCCGTTCGGCGTAAAGCCATTGGGGATACGGATTCTGTCGGATTCACATTGAAGCTTAACCAGTACGGTATCTCTTGATATGCATCCTGCAGCGGTAGTTGCGGTAAGTACATATTGCATTTCTGCCAAAGGCCTGACAATAGGAACGGGACAGTTATTGCAACTCAGGTACGTTCCAGGAGTCCAGTTCAGGGAAACAACGCCATTTCCTGTAACGGCGTTTAACTGGTGCGGCGTTCCGGCTAAAACTTCAAGGTCGTTGCCGGCTGAAACGGAAGGAAGGGGGTTAACGGTAACATTTACGTATGCCTCGCTTGTAAAGCAATTATAACGGTCAGTTCCCTGAACGGTATAGCGGGTGGACACTTCAGGCCTTACGGTTGGGGTAAAACTTACTGGATCATCCAATCCTGTGAGGTCATTTATCCAGGTGATCCGGTCCGTTCCGGAGGCCTTCAGTTGGGCATCTTCTCCCAAACAGATTTCAACATCTGGAGACGCGGTTACCTTTTGGGGTTGAACAACTTCTATAGAGATGGACCCTGTGCCGGAGCAACCAATATCATCCATGCCTTTAACGGAGAAAACGCCCGAAGTGCCAGGCGTGGCAATAGTGGCCGATGTATTGAATGAAGTGATCGCATCGGAAGAAGCCCATTCATACGTAAGTGCTCCAGTTGCAGAGAGTGTTGTAGACTCGCCCAGGCACAGTCGGCTCCGGGATGCCGTAATGGCAATCGATGGATTTGGTCTTATAATAATGGGGGCATCAAGAAGAGAAGAACGCATACAGCCATTAACGTCTATCGCTATTACTGACGGCGTGTAACGCCCTGCTTCGGAATATTCATGTATGCCTTCAACATTTGTGGTGCTGCCTGTTTGCCCATCACCAAAATCCCAAAGGTACATGGCGCTGTTCTCAGAACTGGTTGTAAGGGTTACTTCATGGTCCTTACAGCCTTCCATGCTGTTGGAAGAAATAAATGCAGCAGGTTCACCGATTACAATTGAATCTTTGAATTCACCGGTTAATCCGTTTGGACCGTAAACGTATAGCTTCACGTAATACTTTCCAGGCTTTTCATAAATGTGGGAAGGGTAATTGGTGTTTCCAAGCCGGAACCCATCACCAAAATCCCATTCCACTCTTGTATGATTAACAGATGTATTCTGAAAACGCACCAGTGCTGGCGGGCAGTTCCGTCCGCCAATCAATGTGGTGTTAAAAGTAAAGGCATAATTAAAAGGCTTTACCAACAACTGTTGAGCGTACGAAGAGCTGCAGCCTGTTGCGGCGCTTGCAGCTTCAAGCCTTACAGTATAATTTCCATCTTCCGTAAACTTGTATTCCGGGTAGTACATATCCGTAAGAAGTTCATCATTTACGTACCATTTGTAGGTAACATCGTAGCTCCCGTTGTGTTGTGTATTATTATAGAAATACTGGAGCGCATTCTGATTTACTTCATTTCCTTCCGACAAACTGAATTGTGCTTTCGGACCATAAACACTAACGGTGGCAATATACGATGTTGTACAGCCGTGAGAATCAGTTGTTGTAAGTGTAACCTGATAATCACCGGGGCTATTATATTTATGTTCAACAACTTCTCTTCCCTGGGTGTTCAATTGCTGGCCATCTCCGAAATCCCATTGGCGGGAGTAAATTACTGCTCCGCCCTTTACTTCAGAAACATCTTCCAGAATAATGGGTTGCGAATAACATACATTATTGCTGAGCACTTTAATTTTTGGGGCCGCCCCTTTAAATAAGATATTCACATAATTGGTCGTGTCTGCGCAACCATGAGTACCCTCTCTTAGAATAAGCCTGATCTTGTCCTGGTTCTGATCCATTCCCTGAAGGCTGCTTTTGTATGGATTCATGTAAATAAAGCCATAAGGGTCAATATTGGGATTGGTGCTTCCATCGCCATATTCCCATTTCGCAATGAAATAATTTGTGCCTACTAAAGGAGAAGGGGATCGTTCAATGTTAGACAGGCTGTAAGCTAAAGTCTGGTCAGCACATAAAGATATGTGTTCAGCTTTCAGTTCAGGAGCTTGTTTCTTATGTACATACGCATCCGCGTATGCTTTTGAAGTACACGATCCGTTGGTAACAGAAAGTACTATCCTGTAACTTCCGGTTTCCTTGTAATGGTGCGTGAACAGACTTTTATCAGTATTTGAAACTTCAGATTCCCCATCGCCAAAATCAATTTCCCAATGATTTGCTCCTCTTGAAGTTTGTGTAATCAGAACCTTTCCCCGATCACCTTCACAGGAGTATGTAAGGGGTTCAAGTTTCGCGAATGGTGGTGTAACGGAAACAATGTTTGTGACTGATGTGGTATCCAGGCATGCTCCCCATTCTGTAATCACCTTTATTGAATGCGTTCCTTGTGTTCCAAACCTGTGGTCGTAGAAGGAATATGAGGTGGATCCTGCATAAGCATCATCTATATAAATAAATTTGTTGGTGATGTAATCAGGGGTACTTGCGAAAAGGAACCGTACATTTTCATCTCCGCAAATATTTTTCTTTTCAGCGCTTACGGTAGTTTTCATTCGCCCACTCACATAAATAGGTTCTCTGCCGGCAAATCCCTGGCAACCGTCTACAGTTGTATAATTCAGTCTTACCGTGTATGTTCCCTGGCCTTTGAAAGTATGGGTTGGTTCTTTTTCTGTTGAAGTTGTACCATCACTGAATGTCCACTTCATTTCCGTCATTTTATCCGCGCCCGGAGAATAATAAGTTGCCCTCAGGGTATCACATCCACTGAGTTCGCCTCTTCGGCCTGAAGCATTTTTGTAATTTACATACGGGTAATACTGATTGGGTACATTAATGTATTGAATAACTGACGCGGAGCAACCTTCTTTTGT
>CAMLRX010000003.1 GCA_946482545.1 uncultured Flavihumibacter sp.
GAACCTGAAAAACCTCGGCGATTACGCCCGCAAAAATGGCGTGGAAATAGGTTTGTGGACACAGTCCGATCTGCATCCGAAAGCCGGTGTGGGCGCGTTGCTTCAACGCGATATCATCAAAGAAACCCGCGACGCCGGTGTGCGGGTATTAAAAACCGATGTGGCATGGGTTGGAGCAGGATATTCCTTCGGGCTGAATGGTGTTGCCGATGCGGCGAATATCATGTCGTATTATGGAAACGCGCGTCCCTTCATTATTTCCCTCGATGGCTGGGCCGGCACACAACGTTATGCAGGCATCTGGTCGGGCGATCAAACGGGGGGCGTATGGGAATACATCCGTTTTCATATCCCGACTTATCTCGGTTCCGGCTTATCGGGACAACCCAATATTACCTCAGATATGGATGGCATCTTCGGCGGAAAAAATCCCGTAGTGAACATGCGCGATTTCCAATGGAAAACTTTCACGCCCATGCAACTCAATATGGATGGCTGGGGATCGAATGAAAAATACCCGCATGCCCTCGGAGAACCTGCCACTTCCATCAACCGGCATTACCTGAAACTGAAAGCGGAACTGATGCCCTATGCATACAGTATCGCAAAACAGGCGGTAGACGGAATGCCCATGATACGCGCCATGTTCCTCGAATATCCTAATGCTTACACGCTGGGTACGGCTACGCAATACCAGTTCATGTATGGCCCCGATTTCCTGGTGGCCCCGATTTTTAAAGAAACCCGTTCAGATAAAGCCGGTAACGATATCCGCAACGGCATCTATCTTCCAAAAGGAACCTGGATAGACTATTTCACCGGCGCGCAATACGAAGGAGACAGGGTGCTGAATACATTCGATGCCCCGATCTGGAAGCTGCCGGTGTTCGTAAGAAAAGGCGCTGTCATCCCCATTACTGAACCACACAACAATGTGGCGGAGATCAACAGTGGCGCACGTAAATATGAATTGTATCCCTCTGGAAAAAATACTTTTATTGAATATGACGATGACGGTAAAACGGAAGCCTGGCGTTCCGGAGCAGGCGCGTCTACTCAAATATCATCCACGGTAGACAATAAACAAACGCTAACCGTTACTGTTCACCCCACACAAGGAGGATTTGATGGTTTTGTGCGGGAGAAAACAACAACGTTTGTGGTGAATATGACCCAACAACCCAGGCAGGTTGCTGCCAGTATCGGTAAAAAGAAAATCACGTTAACGGAAGTTCGTTCAATAGAAGAATTCGGGCGCAAAGAAAATGTGTATTTCTACCACGCGTCGCCGGAGTTGAACAGGTTCGCCACACCCGGAAGTCCGTTCGCAAAAATAAGTATCGTCAAAAACCCCCAGTTGCTGGTAAAGCTCGCTGCCACTAATGTTACAAGTAATACGGTAGCATTGAAAATTGAAGGATTCAGTTTTGAACCTAAAGATAAATTGAAGGTTACCTCCGGAAAAATTTCCACACCCGCAACGGCACAGGTACGCGAGGAACAACGTAGCGCTTACACGCTTACGCCAAGTTGGAAGGTGGTGCCGAATGCTGATTATTACGAAATTGATTTTAAAGGAATGCTTTATTCCACCATCAGGGATACAAGTCTTTTGTTTGAAGGACTTGCTCCTGAAACGGATTATCAATTCAAACTCAGGGCCGTAAACAAAGAAGGGTATTCAGCATGGAAAACCTTCGGCGCCACCACCCGGAAAAATCCTTTGGAGTACGCCATACCGTCGATTACCGCACGCTCCACCGCCGAAGACCAGGGCGGCTCGGATATCGGAAAGCTGTTTGATTTTGATGAAGGGAACATGTGGCATACCAAATGGGGCGCAAAAGCGGTGCCTTTCGAATTTGTGCTGGACCTGAAAGCGATTTATACGCTCGATAAATTCCATTACCTCCCGCGCAGCGGAAGGGGCAACGGAATGCTTTTGAGTGGAAAGGTCGCTTACAGTACCGACAACATCAACTGGAGCGAAGCAGGAAACTTCCAGTGGCGAGCCAACGATTCCGTAAAAATATTCGGCTTCCCCAACCAGCCTTCTGCAAGGTTCATCCGCATAGCCGTTACTGAAGGGGTGGGCGGATTCGGATCAGGTCGCGAACTGTATGTTTTCAAAGTGCCCGGAACAGAAAGTTATTTACCCGGCGACATCAATAACGACCATGTGATCGACCGCAACGACCTTACCGCTTACCTCAACTATACCGGTCTACGAAAAGGGGACGGCGACTTCGATGGCTATATCAGCAACGGAGATGTGAACCGGAACAACCTGATTGATGCCTACGATATATCAGTAGCGGCCACACAACTTGAAGTCATTGAAAACGGTAATGAACAACCGAAGCCTTCAGGTCGCATAAAGCTCAGTACATCCAAAAAAGAATACCAGCAGGGAGAAACCATTTCCGTTAAAGTTACGGGTACTGATCTGAAAGCTGTGAATGCGTTGGGCTTTTCACTTCCTTACAATCCGCAGGACCTCGAATACACTGGTATGCAGGATTTACAGGTAAACGGCATGGAGAATTTCACTTATGACCGGTTGCATACAAATGGCGCACGCAGCCTGTATCCTACATTCGTTCATGTGGGGGATAAAGCACCACTCAACGGAACTTCGGACTTGTTCATCATTACTTTCAAAGCAAAACGAAAGATCAGACCCGATTTCAAACCTGCTGACGGGGTTCTGGTAAACCAGCAACTGGAAACCGTGCAGTTTTAAAAAGTGATGCAGGGCTAAAAAGCAGCCATGGTCAATTCGTTGTTCACCATGGCGCCTGCCATATTGCCTCCGGCCACTGCGTTGGCGACCGAGCGCATCATGGAGGTGTTGTCGCCACACGCGAAAATATGTTCCATGCTGGTTTGCTGGAAGGGGTTCACTTCAATATAACCGTGTTCATTCAACCTGCAACCAAGCATTTCGGGTATACTGCAATGTTGTTCGAAAGCAGGTCTTGCATAGATGGCCTTCAGCGGGAATGCGGTGCCATCTTTAAAAAGAATGGCTTTCAGCGCGCCGGATGCATGTTTCAGGGCACTGATCTCTTTTTCCACCACCTGGATATTGTGGCTGTTGAGCTTTTCCAGTTGTTCGGGTAAAAATGTTGCTTTCCCGTTGGTGAAGATGGTCAGTTCTTTTGTCCAGTTGCTGATCAGTTGCGCGTAATGGAAAGCGTTATCGCCATTGGCCAGGATACCAGTGTTTTCATGGCGCACTTCGTAACCATGGCAATAGGGGCAGTGGATCACGGAAATTCCCCAGCATGCAGCAAATCCTTCGAGTGGGGGCATAATGTCTTTAATGCCTGTGGCGAAGATGAGTTTGGTCGCATAAAAAGTTTCACCCGAAGCAGTATGGATGGCGAACCCGCTGTCGTTTTTTGATCCGCGGGAAGCAATGCCGTCAAAGAACTGCACGGTTGGATATTGCTGCACCTGCATACGTGCTTTTGCCGCTATTGCGGCTGGTTTTTCGCCATCCTGGGTAATGAAATTATGGGAGTGTGGTGTTTGCCGGTTGCAGGGAACTCCGCTATCGATTACCAGTACCTTTCTGAGTGCGCGGCCCAATGCCATGGCTGCGGATAACCCCGCATAGCTTCCTCCGATGATGATGACTTCAAAATGGTTGTTGTTACTCATGTGAAATGTTTCTTTCACAAAAGTAGTCTATTTTCCTATAATTGCATCTTTGTTGCAAAAATGGGCTGGTTGATTATTCCTTCCCGCTTGATCCCCTTACCATCAGTTTCGATTCCAGTACAATTCTTTCGTTGGCGGGTTGCCGTTTTTTCTTATCCAGTCTTTTGAAAAGCTGTGTTGCAGCGGCGGCGCCCATCTCGAATGCCGGCTGCGCGATTGTGGTTAAGGTTGGACTCAATATGAGCGAGGCCTGAAGATTGGTAAAACTCAGTAGTTTGATGTCATCCGGAATGGACAACCCCAGTTTCTTGCAAGCGAGATATACCGGGGTAGTCAATTTTTCCACGGAAGCGATGAGCCCGTCGGGATGGTATTTTCTTTTCAATAAATTTTCGATCGTCCTGCAATTCTGGTCGAGGTTGCTGCCACACAAAATGATATCGGAATCCCTGAATTTTATTTTATTTTCTTCCAGTCCTTTCCGGTACCCGTCCATTCTTTTTTTGCTGATGTGTACGGCAGGAGAGGTGCACAGGTAGGCGATCCTGGTGCAGCCCTGTTCGGCGAGGTGTTGCGCAGCCTGGAGACCGCATTCAAAATCGTTGGTGGTAATGCAGGATGTTTCCACGTCTTCACAAACTCTGTCGAAAAAAATAACGGGCACACCGGTATCGATGATCTCTTTCACGTGATCGCCTGAACCGGTTTCCTCACTAACGGAGATGAGTATCCCATCAACGCGGCCGCTTTTAAATTCAGACAGAATGGCTTTTTCTCTTTCAAAACTTTCATGCGTGAGGTAGATGAGTACGTGATACCCTTTGTTGATGGCCACCGATTCAATGCCGTTGATGGCCTGGGAAAAGAAACTGTCGGCCACCTCGGGAAGCACCACGGCGATGGTTTTGCTGACCCTTCCGCGCAGGCTGCTGGCGTATGGGTTAGGACTATAATTGAGCTCTTTGGCCAGCTCCATTACCCGGATTTTGGTGGCGATGCCAATCTCATAACTGTCTTTCAATGCGCGTGAAACTGTGGCGATCGATACACCAAGTCGTTCAGCAATATCTTTCAAAGTTGCGGGGTGATTCATGTGTAAATTTAGCGTATCTGATTGATTATGAATAAATGTACGAAAACGTTTACGTAAATAAAATCTTAACGTTTCATTTTTCTTCTGAAAAATTATTCCACTTTAGCCTTCGAAATAAGCGATTGCCATCTATAAAAAACGACTGCCTGATATGATAAACATGAGACTTCCCCTCCAGTATAAGGACAAGCGCACAACAGCGCTGCATTAATTTTTTTACCGGCAATAATTTCCTTTCCTCTTCAGCATAAACAAACACCATGGACAATAAAATAGAGGCCACCCCTTTAAAGAACCTGGATGAATGGGAAGACGATGTGCTCCGTCGTTATCCTGATCCTGAAAGCATCGCCACGGCGAAGAAAACAGATGAATACCGGAACTATGAAGCGCCCGTGCGCGATACGGTGAAAGAGTTTTACCGCCTGAACCATACTTACCAGACTTACGATTTTGTGCAGGAGAAAAGAAGCGACTTCCTGAAGTTCGACAAAAAAGAAATGACGATATGGGATGCGTTCGACTTCCTGAACCAACTGGTAGACGATTCAGATCCCGATACGGACCTTGATCAGTTGCAACACCTGCTCCAGGCTTCTGAAGCCATCCGCAAAGATGGACACCCCGACTGGATGGTACTTACCGGGCTGATGCACGATATGGGCAAGGTGCTTTGCCTGTTCGGTGAACCCCAATGGGCGGTGGTAGGGGATACCTTCCCCGTTGGCTGCGGGTATTCCGACAAAGTGGTGTATCCTGAATTTTTCAAACACAATCCCGATTATAATCACGAAATTTACAGCACGAAATACGGCGTATATGAGCCTGGTTGCGGCCTTCGGAACGTGCACATGTCGTGGGGACACGATGAATACGTTTACCAGATGCTGAAAGACCATCTGCCTGAGCAGGGCCTCTACATGCTCCGTTACCATTCTTTCTATGCCTGGCACCGCGAAGGCGCTTATGAGCACCTCCTGGATGACCACGACAGGCAGATGCTTAAATGGGTACAGCTTTTTAACCCCTACGACCTATACTCAAAAAGTCCCGAGCCACCTGACTGGAAAAAACTGAAAGGCTATTATGAGGACCTGGTGGGTAAATACCTTCCATCCACCCTGAAATTCTGATATACTTTCTTTTCTCTTTCTCACTTAAAACAAAAAACTAAAATTGATTGCTTATGCTTAGGCTCCTGACGATGCTGTGCGCATCTAAAAAAGCGTCGGTTCCATTCATTTTCCTGCTCACCCCCTTCTTATTATTCGCCCAGGCCACCAAAAAAGGAAAGGTGGTAGACGATAAGGGCCAGGGTGTGCCAGGCATCACCATTTCGGTGAAAGGAACCGGAAGTTCCACCGCTTCAAAAGAGGATGGAACTTTTGCCATTGCCGCAAAAACAGGCGATGTACTTGTATTCAGCGGTATCTCTTATGAAACAAAAGAAGTTCCTGTAACCAGCCAGGAAACATACACAGTAACCATCGCCACTTCGGCCGCTACCCTGGGCGACCTGGTGGTGATCGGTTATGGTAAAGGCTCCAAAAAAACATTGACCAGCTCCATTACCACGGTTCGTCCGGAAGACATGAACCGCGGCGCTATTGCGGATGTTGGTCAGTTGTTACAAGGTAAAGTTCCGGGTTTGAACATTACGGCGAGTGGTGACCCTAACCGTCCCGCTGCAGTGATTCTTCGTGGTGCCTCTACAGTGAACAGTCCGAGCGGACCTTTTTATGTAATTGATGGTGTGCCCGGTGCAGACATTTCAATTGTGGCCCCGGACGATATCGCAACCATCGATGTATTAAAAGATGCGGCGGCTACCGCGATTTATGGTAACAGGGCCGCCAACGGTGTAATTATGATTACCACTAAAAGAGGTAAGAAAGGCGCTGTACAAACTGTTTACAATGGTTATGTGGGCCTTGAAAAAGTGAGCAGCCGGCTCGAACTGATGGATGCTGCGCAACACCGTGCATTCCTTGCTGCCAACAACAGCGCTTACAATCCTATTGATGACCAGGGAGCCGATACCGACTGGCAGAAAGCCATTCAGCGGAACGGCGCCGTGGCCCATAACCACAACATCTCCTTCAGCGGCGGTGGTGAACACAGCACTTACAGTGCGAGCCTGAACTACCTCGATAAAGAAGGTATTCTCCTGAAAAGCCGGCTCCGCCGGATGATCGCCAGGCTGAGCGTAGAACAATATGCTTTGAGGGATAAGGTGAAATTCAGTTTAAACGTGGCCAACTCAAGAAGCACCGGTAATTATACGCCGTTGCAGAATGTGGCCCTTTTACAGGCGGCCAAGCACCTGCCCGTAAACAACGTGAAAAACGCTGATGGTACTTACTACGAGAACCTGACCATTCCCGGGTACTTTAACCCTGTGGCTATGATCGACAATGCCCAGGACGATACCAAATACAATGCGCTTACCGCCAACTTTGCCACTGAAGTAAAGTTGCCGTTCGGACTTACTTATAACGCAAGCTTCTCTTACCAGACTACCAATGCGCTGAACGGTCAGTATTATGGCAGCTACTACGGACGTTACCCCACTTCCGGGTTTTACAACAACCCCGATCCGGGCATTGGCATTTCCCATGTGCTCATCGGTTCACTGTTTGGTGTAAACGGATCCGCGTTCAGAAGTTCTTACGAAAATTCCTTCACCACCCTGGAATCTTTCCTGAACTGGAACAGGAAATTCGGTGACCATAACATCAATGCCGTGATCGGTTATGCTTACCAGCAGAATGTGAACGGAGACGGTTTCCGTTCCTCTTCCACCAACTTCCTGAACGACTATGTTGGTTACCAGAACCTGGCCCTGGGAAATCCTTATGCTATTTCCAGCTACCGGATCGATGCGGGACCAACAGGCGTGTACAGCAAAACAAGGCTCATTTCCGACTTTGGACGTCTGAACTACGATTTCCAGGGTAAGTATATTCTCCAGGCATCTCTGCGTCGTGACGGAAGTTCTGTTTTCGGCGCCAACAACCGCTGGGGCTATTTCCCATCTGGTTCTATTGCATGGCGTGTTGTTAACGAGAATTTTATGCAGAACCAGCAATTGTTCGATGACCTTAAATTCCGTGTGAGCTATGGCGTTACCGGTAACTCCGCCGGTGTGGGACCTTATAATAGTCAACTTATTTATGGATTGCGCGGCACTTACTACTTTGCTGGAGTTTTTGATAACGCAATTCAACCTTCTCAAGCAGATAATAAAGCATTAAAATGGGAAGAGTTGTCTACTTTCAACGCGGGTATCGACTTCTCCATCATCAACAGAAGGGTTACCGGTTCACTGGATTGGTATAAGAAACAGACTACTAACATGCTCTTTGGAGTATCTCCTTCCGCGTCTATTGTTCCTGGAGGATATATTATAGTGAACGGGGGTAAACTGGAAAATGAAGGGGTGGAATTCTCCCTGACGGCTGCTGTGGTAGACCAAAAAGATTTCAAGTGGACTTCTATCCTGAACCTGGCACACAATAAAAACATGGTCACCAGTTTACAGAACATCTACACCAATGGTGATTCTACCCGGTACACTTCTCCTGAAGGCGCTGGTCAGTCCGGCTCTACACTCCAGATCTTGAAAACCGGTTACCCTATTGGTCAGTTCTTTACATTGAACTATGCAGGTAAAGACGATAACGGACTCTCTCAGTTCAACAAAAGAGACGGTACTAAAACCACCGGTTCACAATTGCCACTCGCCGGAACAGATTACTGGTATTCCGGTAACGCGCAACCCAAATTGCTGATTGGCTGGAACAACAACTTCACCTACAAGAATCTGGACGTGAATTTCTTTTTCCGCTCCGTTCTGGGCCATAAGATATTCAATGCTACAAGAGCGGATTTGTCTTATGTAACTGCGGCATCTGTCAACAACCTGCTGGTAAGTGCCAATGAAGACAAGAGCGCGGATAACAGGAACTCGTTCTACTCCAACAGATACATCGAAAGCGGTAATTACGTGCGCCTGGATAACGCCACAGTTTCTTACACTTTCCGTAAACCTGTTGAAGGTGTGAACAGCCTGAGGGTTTATGTTACAGGGAATAACCTGCTGACGATTACAAACTATTCTGGTATTGATCCTGAGATCAACCAGGGCGGTATTGCTCCGGGGATCGACTACAACAACTTCTTCCCAAGAACAAGAACTTTCCTCTTTGGTGTTAACGTAGCATTCTGATAACTCAACAATTTCAAGCAATGAAAAATATAATTCGAAATATAACAATGGTTACGGCCATAGCGGGTCTGGCCTCCTGTCATAAGCTGGACGTGGAAGCAACCACAGAGCTCACTTCTGAAACCTTCCCCAAAACAGAGGCGCATTTTAACGCACTGATGGGGACGATCTATACCACTTTCAGAAATGATTTTACCACCAACCACTTCTTTATTAACAGTCATACGACAGACGAAGCCGTACTGCCTTTCTACGGTACAGACTGGGTAGATGGTAACCGTTACGAACAACTGCACCGCCATACCTGGAACAAGGACCACGGGCATATTGATTATGAATGGTATTACCTCTCCAACCTGATCGGGAACACCAACCAGGTTTTGTTCCTCCTGAAAAATGCAGAGGAAGGGGCCATTAAGAATACAAGCATCGCAGAAATGCGCACCATGCGTTCACTTTTCTACTACTACATGATGGATGCCTTTGGTGGTGTACCGCTGGATACAGTATACGGCGATATTGAATTGAAAGAAAGAGCAACCCGTGCGCAGGTGTTCAACTATGTGGAAAGTGAACTGAAAGCTGCCATTCCCTTCCTTAAAACAACTTCTGGCGTTACCACGTACGGTAAACCCACACGCTACATGGCCTACGCGCTCCTGGCAAAAATGTACCTGAACGCGGAAGTGTACACCGGCACGGCCCGTTACAATGAATGTATTGCGGCCTGCGACAGTGTGATGAATGCCGGAGGTGGAACGCAATATGCGCTTGAGGCACGTTCTTCCTACTTTAATATGTTCAGCCCGACAAATGGCCCCAACTTTAAAGAGTTCATTTTCGCCATTCCGTTCGATCCTTCCACTTCCAATGGTTACCTGCTGCATGCCCGTTACGACCTGAACCGCAACCTCGGTATGAAATACAGGTATTCCGGTTCCACGCCTGGTACCAATATTGATCCTATCGTAAACCAGACTACCGGAAACGGGCTCGTGAACAACAGGCCCAGCGGTCCGCGTTGCACCACAGATGAATACTACGCGCATTTTAATGATGCCAACGATATCCGCAACAACCAATGGCTCACCGGCCCGCAGTACTGGGGAACTGGTAGTCCCATTATGGTGAGGACCACCAACCTCGGTTATGACCAATTCTATTCAGGCGGTAATGCCGGTGGTACCTATACTTATCATCTTACCATAAGTCCTTTGGGAAGTGGTACCAGGTTCGGCGCAACCTCCTTCGATCTTGGCAAGGATGAAATCGCATGGAATACCGGCTATCGTAACATCAAGTTCCAGGCCGATCCGAACTCCACCACGAGAAACCAGAACAACGACCACCCCGTATTCCGGTTGTCTGACATTGTGCTCATGAAAGCTGAAGCCATCCTCCGCGGCGGCACAGCAACCAACGGACACACTGCGCTTTCCCTGGTGAACATGCTCCGTGCGGTACGTACCACTTCCGCTCCGCTCGCATCAGTAAATCTTGAATTCATTTATTCAGAACGTTGCCGCGAACTGTCCTGGGAACTCTGGCACAGGAATGATATGATCCGTTTTGGCAAATACGAAAACACCTGGGGACTCAGTAAAACGAACAATGAAACCTACCGCAGGTTGTTCCCTGTTCCCACTGGCGCTATCGTTAAAAATCCCAAACTGTCACAAAACCCCGGTTATCCGCAATAGTTTTTCATTATAGCAATCGTTGAGTGGCTCCCGGGGCTCGTTCCCCGGGAGTTTTTGTTTAAAGTAGTATTCAGCCCATTTAATTGTGCGGATGTATACTTAATATCGCATTTCAGGAAATTATCGTGCACATGGATCGCGTTCAAACCAACACTGCTCCGGCAACTGCTTCCACCGGCCGGCTCCGCTCACTGGATGCGCTCCGGGGATTCGATATGTTCTGGATCGTTTCAGGTGAATACATTTTTCATGGCATCGCCGCCGTGGTCAAACAACGGCACGGACTTGTCCAGGATACTTCCAACTGGCAAATTCAAACCACCGAAGCACTTTCCTTTACCGAAAAGATATTCGTAGGCATCAGCAACCAACTGCACCATACAGTATGGAACGGCTTCACCTTCTACGACCTGATTTTCCCCCTTTTTATATTCATCGCGGGCGTGAGTATGCCTTATTCGATGGGCAAACAAATGGAGAAGGCGGGTAACGACAAAGCCGCCGTTCGCCGGAAAATCGTCCGTTCCTTGCTCAAACGGACCATCATCCTCATTTTGCTGGGCATGGTGGCCAATGGCGCGCTTCAACTGAAAGGATATGAACATACACGGTTCGCGAGTGTATTGGGCAGGATAGCCATCAGTTGTTTCTTCGCAGCGCTGATTTCCCTGTATTGCACCCTGAAAGGACAAATACTTTGGTTCGCCGGGCTGCTATTAGGTTACTGGGCCATGTTGTCGTGGATACCTGTTCCTGGTTTTGGCGCCGGAGTACTCACGCCGGAAGGCAACTTCGCCGCGTACATCGACCGGCTGTTGCTGCCCGGAAAACTGCACCGTAAAGTGTACGATCCGGAAGGACTACTTTCCAATATTCCCGCCATCGCCTCAGCACTGCTCGGCGTATTTGCCGGCACTTTTCTGAAAAGCAGTACAGTTTCACCATCCCGGAAAGCGGGTGCATTGGCCATCGCGGGATTTTTGTTGGTTATTGCCGGATACCTTTGGGGCCTGTTCTTTCCCATCAATAAAAACATGTGGACCAGTTCCTTCACTTTATATGCGGGCGGCTGGAGCGTATTGTTATTCGCCCTTTTCTATTACATCATAGATGTTGCCGGTATTTCAGGTTGGGCCGCGCCTTTTACCTGGATGGGCATGAATTCCATTCTTATTTACATGGCAGCGCATGGGCTCATCAACTTTGAATCCACGGCTTCGGTGCTTTTCGGCGGCATCATCAACCTGTTCCCTCCGGAATGGTACACGGCTTTGTTGTGGACCGGTGTGGCCATGCTGCAATTTGTGGGGATGAAATTTTTGTACAAAAAGAAGTTATTCGTGAAATTGTAATGTTGCGGCGTATTCAGAACCTATAACACCAATCATTCACATGCATACACTCCAAACAGCGGATTACATTGTTTTCCTGATTTATTTCATCGGGGTGTCGGCGTACGGCTATTATATTTTCCACCGGAAAAGAACCTCGGACAGTTCCAAAGACTATTTCCTGGCGGAAGGCGCACTCACCTGGTGGGCCATTGGCGCTTCGCTGATCGCGTCCAATATTTCAGCGGAACATTTCATAGGCATGAGTGGATCGGGTTTCGCCATAGGCCTGGCCATTTCCACCTACGAATGGATGTCGGCAGCCACGCTTATTATTGTGGCGGTATTCCTCATCCCGATGTACCTGAAGAACCGCATTTACACCATGCCGCAGTTCCTGTTGCAGCGGTACAGCCAGAAGGTGAGCGTGATCATGGCAGTATTCTGGTTGCTTGTATATGTTTTTGTCAACCTCACCTCCATCATTTACCTCGGTGCACTGGCCATTTCTTCCGTGTCGCCGGTAAGTTTTGGCGCGGCGGTTGTTTTCCTGAGTGTATTCTCGATTGTGGTTACCCTTGGTGGGATGAAAGTAATTGGTTATACCGATGTGGTACAGGTACTGGTGCTGATCACCGGTGGGTTAATCACCACTTATCTTGCGCTTTCACTTTTGGCGGATCGTTTTGGCTACGATGGTGATATCCTGATGGCGCTGGGCGTATTGCGCAAAGAAGCGCCGGAACATTTTCACATGATCCTCGATAAATCGAGTCCGCATTACAAAGAACTCCCGGGCTTATCGGTACTGATCGGTGGCATGCTCATCAACAACCTGGCTTACTGGGGCTGCAACCAGTACATCGTGCAGCGAACACTGGGCGCTGACCTGAAAACCGCAAGGAACGGTATTCTTTTCGCCGCCTTTTTGAAGTTATTGGTACCGCTGATTGCAGTATTGCCGGGCATCGCCATGTATGTACTCCACAAAAACGGTATGTTCCAGCAGGAGATGAGCGATGCGGCCGGGAACATCAAACCCGACCATGCTTATCCCACGTTGATGAACCTGCTTCCCGCCGGATTGAAGGGTATGGCCTTCGCCGCACTGGTGGCCGCTGTGGTAGCATCCCTGGCGGGGAAAGCAAACAGCATTTCCACGATCTTCTCCCTCGATATCTATAAAAAATATTTCAACGCCGAAGCCTCGGAGAAAAAACTCGTTCGTACCGGCAGGTGGGCCGTGATCGTTTGTATGCTCATCGCCGCACTGGTGGCGCCCTCGCTTCGTTCACTCGACCAGGCGTACCAGTTCATCCAGGAGTATGTGGGCTTCTTTTCGCCCGGGGTATTGGCGATCTTCCTGCTCGGTATGTTCTGGAAACGTACCACAGCAGCCGCCGCACTGGCAGGCGCGGTAATCACAATACCCGTTTCCACTATACTGAAATTCCTGCCCACATGGACCGGCGGCGCGTTTCCCGATTATCCCTTCCTGGACCGGATGACGATGACTTTTTTTATAGTAGTAGCCGTTATGGTGGTCATGAGCCTGGTGAAACCACAAAGCGCGCACCAAAGTTCCATTGAAATGGATACGAAACTGTTCCGGGTTTCCCCGGCCTTCCTCATTGGTTCCATCATTATCTGCGGCATACTGGCCGCCTTATATACTGTGTTCTGGTAAAATGAATTTGTTATGAAGTGTACATTGAAAGTTTTCCTGAGTTTCCTGTTGTTGGTTACTACCGTTCATTCCTATGCCCAGTTGAATAAAGCCACAGCATTGGCATTGTTGCAACGTACAGTGCCGAAACACGCGGCGCAGTTTGTTGTGGATGAAGTAAAGGCTGATCCGGGAAAAGATGTTTTTGAAATAGAAAGCCGAGGGAACAAGATCGTTTTGCGTGGCAACAACGCGGGTTCCGTTTCTTCCGCATTGTATTATTACCTCACCAATTTCTGCCATGCGCAAATTACGTGGAACGGCTCCAATCTTAATTTACCGGCCGTTCTTCCTTCCGTGAAAGAAAAGATCCACAAGGCTTCTCCTTACCAATACCGGTATTACCTCAACTATTGCACGTTCAATTACAGCATGAGCTGGTGGGATTGGGCAAGATGGGAAAAAGAAATCGACTGGATGGCGCTGCACGGCATCAATATGCCCCTCGCCATTACGGGAGAAGAATATACCTGGTATGTGGTGTACAAAGAGATGGGTTTTACAGATGAGGAACTGAAGGATTTCTTCTGCGGACCTTCTTACTTTGCGTGGTTCTGGATGGGTAACCTGGATGGCTGGGGTGGCCCTTTGCCATTGAGCTGGATGAAAGATAAATTTGAATTGCAGAAAAAGATATTAAAGCGTGAACGGGAACTGGGCATGAAGCCCGTGTTGCCCGCTTTTACCGGGCACGTACCCAAAGCGTTCCGGGAAAAATTCCCGCAGGCCAAACTGAAAGCCACCAACTGGACCAATGGTTTTGAAGATACTTATATCCTGGATGCCAATGATCCGATGTTCGCGGAAATCGGGAAGAAGTTCCTGCTGAAGCAGACAGAACTATTGGGTACCGATCACCTCTATTCCGCAGATACCTTTAATGAGAACGAACCGCCCAGTGATGAACCGGAGTTCCTTTCCGCATTAAGCGCCAAAGTGTATGAAGGCATGCGCGCCGCTGATCCTGGTGCAGTTTGGGTAATGCAGGGCTGGTTGTTTTACAGCGACCGTAAATTCTGGAAGGATCCGCAAACAAAAGCCCTGCTGGAAGCCGTGCCCAACGACAAGATGATCATCCTCGACCTGGCTACTGAAATTGAACCGGTATGGAAACGCACCGAAGCGTTTTACGGCAAACCCTGGATATGGAACATGCTGCACAATTTCGGCGGCAATACCAATTTGTTCGGAAGGATGGAGACGGTGGCCACAGAACCCGCGAAAGCATTGCAACACCCCGCCAGTGGTAAACTGCAAGGTATCGGGCTTACCATGGAAGGCATCGAACAGAATCCCGTGATGTATGAACTGATGATGGAACATACCTGGCGCAGTGATGCCGTACAACTGGCCGAATGGCTGCCCAAATATGTGCGCAACCGTTATGGCGTAAAGAACGTTAATGCTGAAAAAGCCTGGGAAATCCTCAAAACCACCGCGTACACCGTACACCCGGAACTGTACAAGAGAGATGGTGCGGAATCAATTATCCAGGCCAGACCTACTTTGGATTCCATGACCCGTTGGGCCAATACCAGACTGAACTACAAAGCTGCCGAACTTTTACCCGCCTGGGATGAACTGGTGAAAGCAGCCCCCGCCTGCAAAAAAAGCAGCGGCTTCCAATACGACCTGGTTGATCTTACCCGACAAGTGCTCGCGGACCATGCGCTGCCATTACAACAGCAGATTGCCGCCGCCTGGAGGAACAAAGACAAAGCCGCATTCCAACTGCACACAAAAAACTTTCTGGCACTCATGGTGGATATGGACAAACTACTCGCTACCCGCAAGGAATTCATGCTTGGCCCCTGGGTGGCCTCCGCCAGGGCGCATGGAAAAACTGAAAAGGAAAAATCGTTGTATGAATTCAACGCGAAGGACCTGATCACCCTCTGGGGCGATGAGAACTGCCCGCTCAACGAATACGCGTGCCGGCAATGGAGCGGTCTTATCAACGATTTTTACAAACCCCGCTGGCAGCAGTTTTTCTCGCATATACTTTCCCGCTGGGATACAACTGATCCCGGTATGGATGCTTTTGCTGCCTCCATCAAAAAATGGGAATGGAACTGGGTAAACCAGCGCAAAGATTATCCCGTGACCGTTCAGGGTGATCCTGTTGCGGTAGCCGTTGAGATGCACGGAAAATACAGGAAAAAGACAGGTGCATGGTAAACCTGAAACAATCACTTGAATGAACCTGCTTCTACGATATTTTTCAGTGCTGTTTTGTGCTATGCTGGTGCGGCATGCTGAAGCGCAGGAATTTAATGTCCTGCACTATGGCGCAAAAGGAGACGGTATGTCTGTCAATACTTCCGCTATTCAGCGAGCCATTGACTTGGCGGGAAAAAGCGGTGGGAAAGTAATTGTTCCCGCAGGCACCTTCGTTACCGGAACGCTGGTGTTGCGGTCCAACGTCCACCTGGTATTGGAAGAAGGGGCCGTATTGCAGGGCAGTCCATTGCGTAAAGATTATGGTACCACGGAACACCTGGCTTTACTGTATGCGAAGAACATAAAACAGTTCAGTATATCAGGAAAAGGAACCATTGATGGAAAGGGCAGGGAAGTGGTAAAAGACATTTACCGTCAACTGGAAGCGGGCTCCATCACGGATCCCGATTGGAAAACAAAACGCCCCAACGAAAAAAGCAGGGTAAGCCTTTTTTACTTTGAAGCATGTTCAGGAATAACCGTAAAGGACCTCACGCTGAAAGATGCCAGCACCTGGGTGACGCACTATGAAAATTGCCGTGATATTACCATCGACAACATCAACCTGGAAAGCCTCGCTTATTGGAACAACGATGGCATAGACCTCGTGGATTGCAGGAACGTGCGCATCACGAATTCCCGGATCAACAGCGCCAACGACGGTATCTGTCTTAAATCAGCCGATCCTTCCCGTTATTGCGACAGTATTTATGTGGAAAACTGCTTCATCCGCTCCAGCGCCAATGCTTTTAAATTGGGTACGTCTTCCGTTGGCGGTTTCAAAAATATTACTGTACGCAACATAAAAGTGAAAGATACTTACCGTTGTGCCATCGCCCTGGAAGCGGTGGATGGCGGCTTTCTGGAGAATATAGACATCAGAGGCGTGGAAGGTACCAATACAGGTGGTGCCATATTCATTAAACTGGGCCACCGGAATAAAAACGAACGGTATTCCACCGTACGCAATATTCATATCAGCGATGTAAAGGTGGATGTGCCCGCGGGAAAACCGGACCTTGGTTTTGAAACCGAAGGGCCATTATTGCGGTATCCACCGGGAACAACACCTTCACCGGGAAAAATCAGCAGCGTTTCCCCATGGAATTATTCTTATCCTGATTCCACAGCCATAATATACCGCCACAATGTTTTTCCTTCTTCCATTTCCGGCCTTCCGGGCCACCATGTGGAAAACGTATCCCTTGAAAACATCACGATCCGGTATGCCGGGGGCGGAGATACTTCCGTTAACTTTATGCCCCTGGATTCCCTACACATCATCACCGAAGCGGCTTCGGCTTACCCTGAATTTTCTATGTTCGGAGAACTGCCGGCCTGGGGAATATATGTGCGCCATGTGAATGGATTGTCGATGAAAAACATTCAGCTCATCAATCAAAAAAGGGATTACAGGGTTCCGGTTATTGTGTATGAATCCGCGCGGCTGGTATTGGAAAACATCACCATGGAATCGCCTGCTCCGCTTCAGCGGATCGTGGTGGACAAAACTGCCCGTGTTCAAAAGAAAAAGCTGAAGTACAAAGAAACCAATGAGTAAGAAAACGTTTTATCTGCTTGTCTTTTTATGCAGCGGCGCCTTCAGCATGGCGCAGCCAAAATTGCCTTATGTACAACCCTTGTGCGGTACAGCGCCATCCACTACTGTTGCGGCGTTAAAACACAGCGAAGAAGGCAGCAAAGAAATGAATGCCAACACCATTCCGGCGGTTACATTGCCTTTCGCGATGACACAATGGACGCCACAAACACGCTCCGGCGAAACAAAATGTATTGCGCCCTATTATTATAAGGATTCGCTGTTCAGCGGTTTCCGTGGCACGCATTGGATCAGCGGTTCCTGTATGCAGGATTATGGGAGCTTTACGGTAATGCCTGTGGTGGGGAAGCTGAAAACAGAAACAACGGATTACGCGGTTCCTTTCTCGCACGCCAATGAAACCGCTACGGCAACCTATTATAAACTGGTGACCGAAAACTTTATTGCAGAAATGTCGCCCACCTTACGCGGCGCGGTGATGCGGTTTACTGTGTTGCGCGATGATAGTTTGTACCTGCTGGTTACACCCAACAGCGACGAAGCTTTGGGTACCATGAAAGCCGATGCCGGCACCCGTTCTGTTGCAGGTGAGAACCCTGTGCACCGCATTTACCAGGGATGGGGGCAGGAAGCCGGTTTCAGCGGATGGTTCTATGCGCAGGCAGATCGTCCTTTCCAAAAAACGGGCAGTTTCAGCGAAGCGGGTATCCATCCTTCAACACAAATCCGCCACAAAAAAAATAGCGGCATATTTATCGGCTTCCGCCTGCGGAAAGGAGAAACAATCACGTTAAGGACCGGAACTTCTTTCACCAGTAATCTCGGGGCTATCGCCAACATGTACGGTGAAATTGGCACCCGTTCTTTTGAAGCCGTGCGAAACGCTGCCGAAAAAATATGGGAGAAGGCTTTGTCGAAGATCACGGTGCAAACAGCGAACGAACAACAGAAAAGAATTTTTTATACCGCTTTATACCATTCCATGCAGCACCCACGCCTATATAGCGATGTGAATGGAAAATACCCGCGCTTTGCCGGAGGAAAGCCTGAGCAAAACGCCGGTCGTGCGGGTTACTATGATGATTTTTCGATGTGGGACATCTGCCGTGCGCAGTTGCCATTGGTGGAAATACTGGATACCACCCTCACCAATGCTTTTGTGCGCTCCCTCATCGCGAAGGGAAAACAAGGCGGATGGCTGCCGATCTTTCCCTGCTGGAACAGTTATACCGCCGCCATGATCGGCGACCATGTTACTGTAGCCATCGCATCTGCGTACAATAAAGGAATCAGGAATTATAATATCAATGATGCGTATGCGCTGATGCGGAAGAACGCGTTTGAATCTCCACAAGATATTTCAGTTTACCGGAACGGCATGGGCCGCCGAGCACTGCATTCGTACCTGAGTTATGGATTCATTCCCGTGGAAGACAGTGTTCCGGATGCTTTTCATAAAAAAGAACAGGTAAGTCGTACCCTGGAATATGCTTATGACGACCATGCCCTGGCGACCATTGCAGCGGCGCTTGGCAAAGAAACCGACCACAAACTGTTGTCGGCACGTGCCCTCAATTACAGGAACATGTTCGATTCATCGGTAGGATTGATGCGCGGCAAACACAGCAACGGCAACTGGGTGATTCCATTCCACCCGGACAGGCGTGAATTCTATATTACAGAAGGAACGCCGAGACAATACACTTTCTACGTGCCGCACGATGTGCCTGGATTACGCGAACTGATGGGCGGCAGCAAAGCATTTGAGCAGGCACTGGACAGCCTTTTTGGGAAAGATGAATACTGGCACGGCAACGAACCCGGTCACCAGATTCCTTTCCTGTACAACTTCACCGATGCGCCTTACAAAACACAGGAGAAAGTAAACACGATATTGAAGGAAGAATACACGGATGGCTCCGGTGGACTAAGTGGCAACGACGATGCCGGGCAAATGAGCGCCTGGTATGTATTCGCCGCCATTGGGTTTTATCCGGTGGACCCGGTTTCCGGTAATTACCAACTGTGTAGCCCTTTGTTTGATAACATTGCGCTGGAAACAGGTGCAGGAAAACAGTTCAACATCAAAGTACATAAAAAAAGTTCCAAAGACATATTCATTCAAAAAGTACAATGGAACGGCAAACCATATACGCAGCGACACATCAGTTTCAAGATGCTTTCCGGTGGCGGACAACTGGACATCTGGCTGGGCGAAGCTCCGGGACAATGGGGTGGGCAAAAGGCAAACTAAACTACAACAGCATGAAAAAAATATTCGCAGTATTTATAAGTATGATGGTATTTGCGGTGAATGCGCAAACCATCTTCAATGTAAAAGATTTCGGGGCAAAAGGCGACGGGAAAACCGATGACGCCTTGGCTATTCAGAAAGCCATAGACGCGTGCACGAATGCAGGCGGGGGAAGGGTATTATTTCCGGCTCCCGGAACATATTTGTCAGGGCCATTCAACCTTAAATCCAATATCGACTTTCATTTGCCTGGAAACGTATTGCTCCTTGCGCATCCGGATGAAAAGAAATACACGAAAAGCGCGTTCAGAACCAATCCCGGGGAAGGAACCATCTGGATAGGAGGCGAAAACATAGAAAACCTGACCCTGAGCGGAACAGGAGAAATCAATGGGAACGGCATTTCCTTCATGGGCGCGGAACTCGAAGATTCCTACGTGCTGAAGCCCTTCAATATAGTAGATCCAAGGCCCCACGTACTTACAATAGTTGGCGGCAAAAATATCCGCATCCGCGACCTGAAGATCGGCAACTCCGCTTACTGGACCGTTCACCTGATCGGTTGCGATGATGTAGTAATATCGGGCATCACGTTGCTGAACAGCCTGAAAGTGCGCAACAGCGACGGCATCGACCTGGATCACAGTAAGAATGTACGCATCAGCGATTGTTATATTGAAAGCGGCGACGACTGCATTTGTCTGAAAAACAGGCGGGAATACGAAGAATTCGGGGTATGCGAAAACATCGTCGTTTCCAATTGTACCATGACCTCCCGCAGTTGCGCCATCAAAATCGGCTCTGAAAATATGGACACTATCCGCCAGGTGCTGTTTAACAACTGCATCATCAAAAAGAGCAACCGCGGCGTGGGCATCCAGAACAGGGATGAAGGCGTGGTAACCGATGTTGTCTTCTCCAACATGATCATTGAAGGACAGCTTTTCAGCGATGTATGGTGGGGCAAGGCTGAACCCATTTATGTTACGGCTTTCCGCCGCGCGAAAATCGACCATAAAGATGCGAACTGGCGTTTCCCGAAAGGCGCCACCGAAGGAAGGGTGGGAGAAGTGAAGAATATTTATTTCAGCAACATCAAATGCATCAGCGAGAACGGCATCTTTGTGAGCGCGGAGTCTTCAGACAAAATCTCCAACATCGTATTCGATAATGTGGATGTGTTTATCGATAAAACCACGGCCTTACCCGGCGGCATCTACGACCGCAGGCCGGCCCAGGTGGAAGGATTCGTTACGGGAAGCACTTCCGGCTTCTATTTTGAAAACGCAACCGGCGTTAAAGTACGGAACAGTCATGTGGAATGGGGCAAAAACAAGCCAACGTATTTCAACCAGGTAGTAGAAAGCAAAAACACTCCTTCACTTCAATTAAAGAATGTAACAGGGGAAGCTGCTTTCCCTTCAAAAAAGAAAACTGCAACGAAAAAGCATTGAGAGATAGAGGGGGGAGAGGCCTTCACAACTTAATCCGCTCCTCCTCAATATCTATCCTATGCAAAAAATGCCGTACAATTTCTTCGTCTATCCGCGGCTCCTTCTTATTTATTTCCAGCAATAAATCTCGTTGCACATTCAGTAGTTTTTTATAAACCGCTTTGGTATCCGCGGGTATTACAACCGGTTCTTCCTTTTCCGCCTGTTGTTGCCACTGCATACTTAATTTTTTAAGAAAGAAACTCAGTTCTTTCTGTTCTGCATGGTGTTCGTTCAGGTATTGCAAAGAAGCGGCCGCCAGTTCCTTTTGCAGCATTCGTGTGGTTTCTTCTTCCGGTAAATGATCGTTGTATAAAGGGAGTTTTATCTTCCTGATCAGTGCGGGCAGTGTGAGTCCCTGCACCACGAGTGTAAGCAGGATCACCACGAAAGTGATATAGAGAATAAGGTTGCGTTGCGGGAATGCTGTTCCATCGTCCAGTGTAACGGGAATGGACAGTGCCGCCGCCAGGGAAACCACGCCCCGCATGCCCGTCCAGCCTAAAATAATGGGCACCCGCATGCCCGGCGATTTGTCGGCTACCGTAATTATCCTTCCTGCGAGCATACTCACCACCACCGCGCCATAGGAAGCGAGTATCCTTCCAACGATCAGTACCACGGTAATGAGTACCCCATACATTGTGGCCTCGTAAAAACCAGAGCCTTCCTGTTTTAAGCCGTTCACTATTTCGGGTAGATCAAGTCCGATCAGCATAAATACGAGTCCGTTCAATAAAAACACCAGGCTCTCCCACACATTTTCTCCCCTTAATCTGGATGAACTGCCCAGGAACCGGTGCCGGTGGTAGGATAGAAAGAGACCGCCGCTCACCACGGCCAGAACGCCGGAAGCGTGGGCCTTCTCCGCGCCGATGTACATGGCGTAAGGTGTTACCAGCGTGAGAATGATGTCCATATTCACATCGGTGGGCAACCATTTGTGTGCTTTGATGAAGAGGAAACCGATGGCCAGTCCTATCCCCGTTCCGCCCAATACCATCCACACAAAACTCAGTGCTGCTTCCTGCCATACAAACTGACCCGTGGCCACCGCTATGAACGCGAACCGGAAAATGATGAGGGAGGACGCGTCGTTCAGCTGACTTTCACCTTCCAGGATGGAAGACATGCGCTTCGGCACTTTTACGAACTTCAGGATAGCATTGGCGCTTACTGCATCTGGCGGGGAAACGATGCCGCCCAGCAAAAAGCCCAGGGCCAGCGAAAAGCCGGGGATGAACGAGTTGGCTACAAAAGCCACCGATATGGCCGTGAGAAAAACCACCACAAATGCGAAACTGATAATGATCCTGCGCCATTTCCAGAATTCTTTCCAGGAACCTGCCCAGGCCGCCTCATACAAAAGGGGTGGAAGGAAAATAATAAAAATCAGTTCGGGATCAATCTTCAGGACAGGTGTTCCGGGGATAAAACTGAGCAGCAGCCCGGCCACCACCAGTAATACGGGATAGGCCACCCGGATTTTATTGGCCACCATGATGAGCACGAGGATCAGTACAATGAGGAAGAGGTAGAAAGGAAAATGTTCCAGCATAAATTATAGTACAATATTGTTTTGGGGCGCAATGGGAGCGGGCAGGTTTGTTTCATCCAGCATGTCGCGCATATCAATTTCAATGGTGCGGCTGATCTGGGTAATGGGTACATCGTTGGACCCGCCTTCAAAGGGGTTCATCGCGCTTTCGCCTACCGTATCCAGTGTGTGGAAGGCCCAGGTAATCATGGCCGCGAAGGGAATATTGAGCCAGATGGAATAGCCCTGGAGAAAAGTGCCGTCGCCCAGTTTATCCATTTCGCGCAGCAAACAAAATGGGGCCAGCGCCACGAAAATGAACAGCAGGTAAGTGGCGATGGAAGCGAAATTTCTCGGGTAAGGAAAATTTTTGATCCTTTCGGCCCGGCCCTGGTTATCGGTGAATCTGGCCATCGCCTGTTGTAAGAGTGTCCATTGGAAATCGTTGAGTTCGCCTGTTTTTTTCAGTGTGGAAAGCTCCTCCGATTGCATGGCGGAAAGTTGGGTGGCCTTGTTCTTTTTAGAAAGAATATAGGCAAGCTCCGCTTCGGATAAATACGGTTTTAACGCCACTTCAAGTGGTTCGCGCATTTCGGGGATTTCGAACCGGTTCTTGCGGAAGTTCAGGTTGTTCTCGGCATTTGTGTTCTCCCAGCTCCGTTGTTCGCGGAGTTGGAAACGAAGTGCGGTGAGCCAGGCGAAATGCCGGTAGAACATACGTTTTACAATTTCGTCCTCTTTGCCGCCCAATGCATCACGCAGCGAATAGGCGAAGCTGCGGCTGTCGTTGATGATGGCGCCATAAATCTGGCGGGCCTCCCACATCCGGTTGTAGGCTGCGTTGTTCTTGAATCCCACAATAAATGCTACCGCGGTACCCACAATAGCTGCGGGTTGCCAGGGGAGGGATAGGAAATGCCATCCGGCCGCGTAGAGTGTGGTGGGAACAGCCGCGATCAACAGCAGACAGAACGTATCTTTTCTTGTCCAGTTGAAGAACTCCAAAGGAGAATATCGTTTACCGGTATGCATGGGTCTAAAGGTGGTGAAGACAGTATTAAGTTATCACAAATTCTGATGATACCCGGTGTTTACGGCCGGTAATATTCAATGGTGATGTGGATGAAGCTTGTTCTTTTAAAATTTTTATCGCGTTTGAAAGAGAAGGGGATGGCTCCGGAATTTTTTACCTCCTGCCAGGGTGCGCAGAAAACCTCCATGCCTTCCAGTGTTTTGTTCTTATCAAAATATTCCACGGTTATTTTGTATTTCAGGTTGGTGAATCCTTTCAGCGGAGCGATGGACAACTGGTATTCATCGGAAATCTCATGTCTGTAAGTAATGGCCAACGATTTTCGTTTACCATCTCCGAAAGCCTGGAACTGTTCTGCGGTAGGCTGTTTAACCTGGGCAACAGCAGAAAAAACTGCAAAAGACAGGAGCAGGACAAGGTATGATTTCATGAGCTGAATGGAGTTTAATATTGATTTTTAAAGCAGAAAGATACGGTGGTTACGATAAATCAGGTATATGGCTGCTGTTTATTGCAAGACTTTCGAAATCGTCTTTCAGCGGAAAGGAGCCAGGTGCCGCAACCATAAGGCAAACGGAAAAGGCGTTTCTCCACACTGAACCATTATTGCAATAATCCCCAGGATTAACGAGTGATTAACGGGCATTTGAATTAATTTCCATTTCAGGTTGTTACAAAAGTTTGCGGCGGTGGAAATCGCCTTTATTTCAAATGCCAATGGATATGCGGGATAACACTTTATACGAAATGTCAGGGCTGCGCAAATGGCTGCAGCAGTTAGGTTTCCGGTTAGCTGAAGCATTTTTCCCGGAATTGAGAAAGGGGAGTTTGTGAGTGCATTCATTCTTTACATTGCTGAACCAGGTTTGTAAGTAAGAAGTCTCAATAACATTAGTTTCGGTACAATGCAGGCATTATTTTAGAAACGCTCCTGAAGGGTGATGACTTTTCCGAATTTCTACGATGTATAGGAAAGTATCATTTTATGCGTTGCACCAGATTTAGACCCCGCTTAATAATCGCCGTTGCTGGTCTTGGACTGCTCACAGCAGTATCCTGTAAGAAAAATAAGGAGCAGGCAGAGGAACTGCCTATCCTTGGCACCTGTGCGCCGGTAACGCCAAAGGCTGGCTTAACTACCGGAGGGGAAGGGATTTATGAATACAATTCTGCGGGTGGCGTTGTGGTTAAAATTCATCGCAAACCCGATGTGTTGACAATTACTATGACGGATAAGTCATATCCCAATGTGACCTATCAGTTATGGGGTAGCCCAACAGGAGGGGACATGCTTGCCGCCGCGCACGAAAGTCTGAATGGCAAACACCTCAAAGATAGGATTGGCACCAGCCGGACTATTTTCTGGCCAGACGGTACGAAAATTACCTGTGTATCCACCGGACCGGCAAAAGCCGTTACCGCTATCAGCATTTATGATGGCTCCCATGTTCAACACATAAATATTGCCTGCGATAAACTGGAATACAGTGCTTCCAATGCTTTCGTGGCGAAAAAACTGGACGACATGCAACCCGATGGCGAGACAAGTACATACGAACGCACTCCTACAGGACTGATTTTCTATAATAGCTATACAGAAAATACACCCGGTAATAAAGTGAATGAGCGCGTAAACCTGGGTGAACTCTTTATCGCTCGTCCAACTCAGGTGAATGACCTGTATGATGATCCAAGATTATTTCATACCTGAAAAAAAGTAAAATTTGCCCCATGCCAGTTTTTACACTGTTTAAACATTGGCGGATATTGCTATTTCTTTTCGGTCTCTTTCTTATTGCCTTTCAGCATAAGGGATATGGCAATCACAAAGGTGATGAGGTAAACCGTATCTAATGCTGGTTTTCTGAAGGTGAAATTTTTAAAGTCTGTATCCTTGTACAATGCGATGCCGATTGGGAAAGCCAATAGGGCAAACAGCAGGTTGAAGCCTTTATTTTTCATGATATAGATAGGTTCAGAATTGCCGGCAAAATAAACACTAAATCCTGAAATGCAATATTTCTATCCTTTGCAGGTATTTAACCCTCCTTTTTTAGCTTCTTTTTGGAGGCTTTGGCTTCCACATTAAACGCCAGACAAAGGTTGATCCAGTATTCAAAGTCCATTTTGTTTTTAAATCCCGGGGGCTCCACATAACAGTATCCTTTGTACGGCTTCCCTTTCATAAGCATGGGCTGGTATCCTTTACGGGCGGCTACTTCCGCTAAGCGTGATGGATCGAACCGGCACATCAGGTTTTCTCCGCTTACATTCACACACATTTTGCCATTCACCATAAATGCCAGTCCGCGGAACATTTCCTTTTCTTCTATAGAAAGCGTTTCCAGTTGCGCCAGATGTTTCCTGATCCTGTCCGCTAATTGAATGTCGTAGGCCATTCAGAATATTTTAAAATGAGAGCAATATGAACGAATGATCTGCCTGAAAAACTTCACCTATTTTGGCTTTTGCGCATACTCCGCGGGATCAAGCGCTTTCGGCGACCAGTCTCTGAAGAAATCCATCACTCTTTTCCTGTCATATCCATTACCTTCTTCCAGGTAAACAGAGTTCTGCGTATGAATGCGGTTGCCTTTTTCGTCCAATACCACAAAAACAGGGAATCCAAACCTTTGCGGAAAACCATACTTCGCGAATTGTTTTTCGTTTTTGTTCTCCGGACTGTAATTAAGGTGATACACTACAAAATTGGCCTTCACCATGGAGTCTAGCTGAGGATCATCCGTAACGAATTTGTTGAAGCGGATGCACCACCCGCACCAGTTGCCGCCCATTTGCAGCAATACAAATTTCTTTTCTTTGGCTGCTTTGGCTACAGCCACTGCCACATCTTTTTCCGCATCAGCTTCGGGATGGTAAAGTTTTGGTGCCTGGTTCTCCTGTGCCCTCAAACCATTAGTTAAGAAGAGGAGGAGGGTTGAAAAAACAATTGCTTTCATGGTATTTTTCTTTAGGTGATACTCAAATATACTTGAATCATTTCACCTGATGAAAGCGCACGGTATTCCCGCACGCTGAACATGATAATGCTGGTGCAGTCTGCTTCAAAGCAAAAAACTTCATTTCCCCGAAAAATATAGCCGCGGCTGAAAGGCCACGGCAATATGCTATGAGAAGGTTTTATGATTAATGATGATTAACCCACGCCATTACTGTCGGATAAACCGCAGCAGTTGACCATCACCAAGTCGGATATGGTACATGCCGGCTGGTAAATTTGCAACAGAAATTGTATTTACTGTTTTCAGTAAAACACCTCCTGATACCATCTGTCCGTTCAAACCATAAATCTGATAGGATGTTCCGGGACTGGCATTTTCGATGGTAATGCTGTTGCCCTGAACGGGGTTCGGAGAAAGTTTTGCATTGCTTAACCCGTTGTTCCGCAATACCCGGGTATCGGCTATAGTTACCCGGCCGTCCAGGTCGTGCTGAAGTAGGCGATAATGCACGATAGCGGCGCTTCCCATGGGATCACTGAATTTATAATGGTTCACCAGGTTACTGTTGCCGGCGCCGTTTACGGTGCCTATGCGGGTGAAGTTGCGTCCATCGGTACTTTTTTCTATTGTGAAGTGACTATTTTCTGTTTCCGTTGAAGTTTCCCATTCCAGTTGTGCAATGCCATTTTGGAGGTATGCTGTGAATTTTCGCATGGTAACAGGTAAGGCGCCACCGCTGGAAAAATTCTGGAATACACCCACCACATCGTTGTCGCCATCAGGATAGTATTCTATATAGCCTCCTCCCCAGTCTTCCATATATACAGCTTTATAATAAGAAATCAGGTAGCTGAAGCCTGATACTTTTCCAGGTGCCACAAATACGGAAGGGGAGTTGAACCAGCGTCCGTCGTCGATTTGTTCCTGTTGTACACCACTATTATTAAAGCGGAGAAAGGATATGGAATAATCAAGATTGCTGTCGTCGGATGGATAACGTTTGGTGTACACCGGAATGTAATACCCTTCCTGCCCGGCAGTATTGTTCAGGAAAACACCTGAAATGTTTTGTGAAGATGGGACAGATACAGAGGCCCCGTTCGCAGTACCGTCAGCATTATAGAATCTTCTCCAGTAAGTGCCCCATGCTGTACCATAAAATAAAGCATAGGTGCCGTCTGAAAGACCAACCGGGTTTATAGGATAAAAATCTGGGCCTGAATTGTGAATGGTGAAGTGCGTATTGCCTTCTACCAGGATATTTGTTCCGCTGGAATTGTAAAGTTGTCCACGAAGCGCACCTCCGGATAAGAAATATACCACCATAAAATTACCGTTGGCGCCTGCCGCAACGCTCCCGGTGCGAACATTGGTGCCGGAGAGAACGATATCACTTCCTTCGGGCGTGCCTTCAGCAGAAATAATACGGAACGCATAAGTGCTGTTGTCAGAACGCTGGAACAAAGCAACTATTTTTCCATTGGAAAGTTTCGTTAGTGAAAAAAAGCGGGTAAGCAGGTTGCCGGGATCTGTGGAGTTTACCACGCCGCTGGAAACGAGGGTGCCATCTGGTGCCATCACAATATAGCGGGCATTGTCATAGGTTTTGGTATCAGTAGAACTGGCGTAATAAACGATAAAAAGATTTCCGTTGTCAAGCGAGATGATATCTGCCTGGGTTTGTCCCCGGTTGGTGGTTGGCCATGTAAAATAATCTGTGAATTGTGTAGAACGGACCAGTGCGCCATTTTCATCGAGCGTAACAAGACTGCCAATCCCGGTAGAGTAGTTCCTTGTTACATAAGCCAGGTTCGTGCTGTTGGGGAAAGTGTACAATTTGCTACTGGAAATAGCAACGCTGGCACTGGTGTTGTCATGAACGAAATGCTTTGTGGTCTGGCTGAACAGCATTGAATAAAAAAAGCTAAGTGCCGCAAGCAGCAGTACGGGTTTAAGCGTCATGGGGTATCAGGGATTTAAACAATAATTTTTCTAAGAATTGGAAAAAATACGGTCGCTAAATTAGTAGTTCTTTTATCCTGAATTAGATATTTATCAGAAAAAAAATGTGTAATACGTAGTAACTCTTATCAGGGATATCTTTAAACATCTATACAAGTGTGCGACATTCAAACCCTTTGTTGTAGCAGGTTTTATAGATTATACATGTGACAAATAAAAGTTTGATAATTGTCAAAAAAAGCCAACCTGATTTTGCGCATATACCCGGAGAAAGTAAGATTAATACCGGAAGTTACTTAGCGCATAATCCATGGTTTTAGACAGATAGGTTTCGGGAAAGAGGTTACCTTAATTATAATGCTATACTTTACCCGCAAGGCTTGCACCTGATCAAACGACTGTGTATTATTAACTCCTTTATATCCTTTATATATTTTCTGCTTGGCGTATGACAGGTTTACTTCGGCAAAAAATGCGGCCTGTATTAACAACCACCAATTAAAAAAAGCAGTAAAATTTCGTTCTGTTGTGCAATCGGTTACCTTGTTTTTACTTTGCTTTAATTGTCTTCAGTACTCATTCACAATAAATAACATTTCATTGTTCAATTAAATTATCCGCTTCACGGGCCATTAAATCAGCATTTTCCATAAATGAACTAAAATTTTATGCAATCGGTTGCTATTTTCGTTTTTTTAACTATTTTCGTTTTCAGCAGCCAGTAAACCTGTATGCTGAACGATTGAATTTTATTAAACAATGCTGTATGGAACGTATGAATGATTCTTCCCGCGCGCCATGTTTAACACTATCTGAACCGATAGTTCAGCGCTTTCCATTTTCCTCTTCCATTCGTCAACACAGAAATCCTCTTTTTTAACCTTATCTAATCCTGAATGAAACTTAATTATTACGTGTAAAAAAAAGTGAAACTATGGCCAGTGTATCCACATGCCTCCATTTTCAATCATTAAAAATGTTTCAACCAAAACGATGAATATGAAAAAAAATGAACCCCGTAAAAAGCGGATACTGCTGAAGCTTTTAGGGGAAAAAACGATTGCTGTTATTTTGTTGTTTGGACTATTCCTAGGCACCGGAACAGCGGTTTTTGCGCAGAATACCATCAGGGGAAAAGTAACAAACCCCGATGGTGAGCCGGTATTTGGTGCGTCCGTAATTGTGAAAGGTACCTCTGCAGGCACTAATACGGCAGAGGACGGAAGTTTTTCCATTACGGCTGCCAAAGGTGCAGTGCTGGTTGTTTCCAGCATAAACTACACCGCAAAGGAAGTTACAGTAGGAGATGAAACTACGATCAATATTCAACTTGCAAGATCAGAAAGTGACCTTGGGGAAGTAGTGGTGGTAGGTTATGGTACCCAAAGAAAAGAGGCCGTTACCGGTTCCGTTGCCTCGATTGGCGGCGAAAAATTAAGAGAAGTACCGTCCCCCAACATTTCCCAATCTTTGCAGGGCCGTCTGGCCGGGGTGGATATCTCCCAAACATCCACCAGACCCGGCGCTACGATGCAGATCCGCATACGCGGAACACGCTCACTTACTGCAGACAATAACCCATTGATCGTATTGGATGGCATTCCCTTTATGGGCTCGCTTGCCGATATTAACCCCAATGATATTAAAAGCGTGGATGTGCTGAAAGATGCTTCCGCCACGGCAATCTATGGTTCACGCGGCGCCAATGGTGTTATATTGGTTACAACGAACAAGGGTAATAAGAACCAATACGCGCGCATCAACTACAGCAGTTATGTGGGCACCCAGGAAGTGTTCGCCAAATACCCGATGATGGACGGCCCCAAATTGGCCAAGTTGCGTGCGGATGCAAATAATCTCTATCAAAATGGGCCTGATGAAGCAGACGACATCAATACCGACTGGCAGGATCTTTTCTACCAAACAGGCATCGTTACAGACCACAACATCAGTCTTTCGGGTGGTACCACAACTGGTAATTACAATTTTGGCGGCGGGTATTACCTGAACCAGGGTGTGATCCCAACACAGCAATATAAAAGGTACACGCTGAGAGGCGCACTGGACCAGGAGGTGGGCAAAAATTTTAAATTCGGGTTAACCACCAATACCAATTATAACATCAGTGAAGGCAACCAGGTGGGACTTTACAATACATTAAGTATGTCTCCGCTGGCCACTCCTTTTAATGCTGATGGAACCACAAAAAGAGGTATCCGCATGATTGCTGATAACCAATTCGTGTACACAAAAGATGTGGTGAAAGATCTGAGAGATACCGATCAATGGCTGAATGAAACCCGTGGGTTCGCTTCTTACAACGCATTATACGGTGAAGTGAAAGCACCCTTTTTAACGGGTTTGAAATACAGGGTCAATCTGGGACTGGATTATATACAGACGAACAATGGCGCATATACAGGGCCGGGAGTTGGCGACGCGCTTAACCCCACCACCGCATCTGCCGCATCTATTGACAACAGGACCACTTACCACTGGACTTTGGAAAACCTGCTCAGTTTTGACCGTACCTTCGGCGGCAAACATACGGTGAACGCCATCGCACTGTATTCCGCAGAGCAGAATAAATACAACAGGTCAAATCTCGCTGCAAGGGATATCCCTTCCAACGCTTTCCAGTTCTATAACCTCGGTCAGGCAAACGGACAAATAACGATAGATCCCTTGCTTCAGGATTACCAGTTGTGGGGCCTGATGTCGGCTATGGGACGCGTGATGTACTCTTATGATAACCGTTACATGATCTCTGCCACACTGCGTTCTGATGGTTCCTCACGGCTCGCGCCAGGCAACAAATGGTACACTTATCCCGCCGTATCTGTGGGTTGGAACATTACCAATGAGTCGTTCATGACAAATGTTGCAGCCATCACCAATTTAAAACTGCGTGCAGGATATGGTAAAACGTCTAACCAGGCTGTAAACCCATACGCTACACTGGGAAGACTGGACACAAGGCCCTATAACTTCGGTCCCTCCAGCTACTCCACAGGATATTATGTAACGGAATTGCCCAACCCCGACCTTGGATGGGAGTTTTCACAAACATGGAACGTCGGGCTTGACTTCTCCCTGCTGAAGAACAGGTTATCCGGTACCGTTGAATATTACGTTACCAAAACTGAAGATATTCTATTCAGACTTGGGCTTCCCCAAACATCAGGGGTAAACGGCATCACGCAGAATATCGGCACCACCGAGAATAAAGGCTTCGAATTATCCCTGAATGGTACCATCCTCGATAATGTGAATGGATGGAACTGGGAGCTGGGTGGTAACTTTTACGTAAACAACAACAAACTTACTTCACTTGCTTCCGGCCAGTTAAGGGATGAAGCCAACTGGTGGTTTGTGGGCTACAACATCAACGCGATCTTTGATTATGAAAAAACAGGCCTGTGGCAGAAAGATGATCCATACCTGAATATACTTGAGCCGGGAGGAAACGTGGGGATGATTAAAGTGAAATACACCGGAGATTACGATGCAAACGGCGCACCTGTGCGGGCTATAGGACCAGCGGACAGGCAGGTACTGAACGTTGACCCCGATTTCCAGGGCGGCTTTAATACCCGTGTATCTTACAAAGGGTTCGACCTTGGTATTGTGGGTATATTCCGCAGTGGTGGTATCCTCTTCAGCACCTTACACGGCTCTAACGGTTACCTTAACCTGTTGACAGGAAGAAGGAACAATATTGATGTGGATTATTGGAGTGAGAGCAATACAGGTGCCAAATATCCAAAGCCAGGTGGCATCATCAGTGGTGATAACCCCAAGTATGGCAGTACATTGAGTTATTTTGACGGCTCCTTCCTGAAGATCAGAACCATGACACTGGGGTACGATTTCAACCAAAGCCTGCTCAGAAACGCAGGTGCCAGGTTGCGCATGTATTTCACGGCTCAGAATCCGTTTGTAATGTTCTCTCCGTTCCATAAAGAGTCCGGGCTTGATCCGGAAACCAACTCTTTTGGTAACGAGAACGCCGCAGTAAACCTCAACCAAAACCTGAGGCGCATCCTTACCGTAGGGTTCAATACCCCTTCCACACGCAACTATATTCTGGGTGTTAACCTGACATTTTAAATCTTTCGATTATGAAACATTTGCTGATAAAATCATCCATCATAGCTGCCACCGTTGCATTAGCCGGATGCAGTAAAATACTCGACGAGCAGCCGCGCAGTTTTTATGAACCAGGGTTCTTCAGAACAGAGAAAGGTGTTCAGGGCGGTATCACCTCGCAGTATGCCCACCTTCGTTTTATATATGGTCAGCCCTATTTTTACAATACACTGGAAACAGGCACGGACGAATACACCTATGCGTCCAGCGCCGATGCCAACTTCCGGGATGCCGACCTGAGCGGTGTTGGAAACCTCAACTCCGCCAGCAGCAGGTCCGATGCTTTATGGGGCACAGCCTTTTCCAACATCAATACCGCCAGTGGTATTATTGAGAACGCCGCCGCGGTGGGAACCATTTCACCTGCACTGATCGCAGAAGCCAGGTTTTTCAGGGCATTCGATTACTTCCTCCTGGTGCAGACCTTCGGAGGTGTACCTTTGGACCTTGGTGCCGGCGAATTAAAATTCAATACTTCTGCCTCCAGGAAATCAGTGCGCAATACTGTTCCCGAAGTATATACCAAAGCCATTTTTCCCGACCTGCTTCAGGCCATCACTGACCTGCCGGATGTTCCGAGGGTAACAGGTGGCGTTACAAAAACAGCGGCCCGTCTATACCTTGCCAAAGCCTATCTTACCTATGGCTGGTGGCTGCAGAATCCCAACAATATTCCAACATATCCGCAAACGGCGAGAACAGATCCTGATGGCAAAGACGCGCAATGGTATTTTCAGAACGCGTACAATGTAGCTGTTGCAGGCATAGATAATCCAGGACCCTTTGGTTTGGAAAACACCTTCTATGATCTTCACCGCGGAGGAAACGACCGCAACAAGGAAATGCTGCTGTATGCTGACCATACACAGGAAAGTGAGTTCTACAACGGTGCCTGCCTGGCCTGTTTCGACGGAGAAGCAGGAAACGGAAGAAACTCCGCCTCCTGGATGGTGACCTGGAACTATACAGTAATCAGAAGTGCGCCCAATGCTGATGGAACAGGTGCCGGCATAAGCTCCGTTCAACGGGAAGCTGCTCAGGCGCTGGGCCGTCCGTATACCCGTATGGCTCCCACCATTGGCGCGCTCACCACTACCTTTGCAGATAAAACGCTGGACTCCCGTTATGATGGCACTTTCGCCACCGTATACAGGGGAAACTGGCCAAAAGGTGGTACGACCAACACCGTGCTGTATAACGCCAATGACCTGCCTGTAACACCAGGACAGCCAGTGCTGAGTTTCCTAGACGATGAAACACTTGCGCCACAAATCATTTATCCTGCAGGTGCCTCTTTCCCAGGCAAATCATCTAATGGAGTAGGGGCTGGCGTGATACCCGGTCGCCCGGATTTCGTGATCACGCCACGCGCCATCAGCCGCATCGTATTTCCTAACCTCTGGAAACTGGGCGTTTACAGAACAGACAACGGTACCGGACTTGGGCAACCGAACGCTACAAGCACCCGTCCGTTCAAGATTGCTAAATTCTCAGAACTCTATTTTATTGCCGCTGAAGCCGCAGTGAAAGGCGCAACCACCGTTGCCGGTAAAAATGCAAGGGAACTTATCAATGTGATCCGCGCCCGCGCGGGAAAGTGGAGTTTCTCCAACAAGAACAACGCTGCTTTTGTAGCCGATAACAGCCTGGCTATGACCACTGCCACACCTGCTACCATCGACATCAACTACATTCTCGCCGAACGTTCCCGCGAATACTTCGGTGAAGGACACCGCTGGTTCGACCTCGTTCGTACGCAAAAATGGAACGAACTGGCCGGTACGTATGAAATAGCAGCGGCCACATACGGTAGTCATACGCCGCAACTGTTTACACGCACCATTGAGCCTAAACATTACCTGCGCCCCATACCCATCGGACAACTCGATGGCATGGACATGACGCCGGAAGAAAAACAAGCTTATCAGAATCCAGGATACCAATAAGCCTACATTCATACGCAAGCAACACAAGGGGCCACCATTTTGGTGGTCCTTTGTTGTTTATAACGGACAGGATTGTACAGGACAACCATCCGCCATAAAAATCTTTACTTCATGTACAACGATTGCCAATATGAACCCTGTCATCCTGCTATCTTCCGTGCTGGCATTCAGCACAACCGCATTGTGTGCACAACCTGTAATGGAAACCGGTGGACAAAAAATGCCCAACGAATGGATCGACAAGTCCACCGGACATAAAGTGATCAAACTCATCAATAGGAATGGAAACAACATGAGTTTTTACTTCCACAACAATCCTTTCATCGGCAACAAAATGATCTTCTATGGAACGGATTACCTGCATACGGCGAAAAATGATTCCGTGAAACAGGAAACGGGCAATATCCCCGCCACCAACAAGCAACTGTACACCGTTGATCTTCAAACTAAAAAAGTAGAGCAGCTCACGTTTCTTCCCCATCCCATGAACGGGGAAATAGTGGCCAGGAAAACAAACAAAGTGTATTACCAGGTAAACGACAGCATTTTTTCAACTGATGTGACCACCAAGGCAACCAGGCTGGTATTCAAATTTCCCGCTGATTTCAAAGGCAATATCACTACCATCAACAGCAATGAAAACCTGCTCGCCGGTGTATGGAGTAGTCCGAAGGAGCGGGATATCTTCAAAGCCAACCCCAACAAATCAAGCTATTTTAACCTTATTTACGAGGCGAAGGAACCAAGAACACTTTTTACCATCGATGTAAATACAGGCGTGCTGAAAAAGATTTTTACCGACAGCGCATGGCTCAACCATGTTCAGTTTTCTCCAACAGATCCGGATTTGCTGATGTTCTGCCACGAAGGCCCCTGGCATAAAGTGAACCGGATATGGACCATTAATATAAATACAAAAGATACGATGCTGATGCACCGCCGTACTATGGACATGGAGATCGCAGGACACGAATGGTTCGCACCCGATGGCAAAACCATCTGGTTCGATTTGCAGCAGCCCAGAAGTGTTACTTTCTTTGTAGCAGGCGCAGATGTTAAAACCGGTAAGGAGAAAAAATACGCGCTCGAAAGAAACGAGTGGAGCATTCACTTCAACACATCTCCGGACCAGCAATTGTTTGCCGGAGACGGTGGCGATCCGGGACAAGTGGCCAAAGCGGAAGATGGGCAATGGATTTATCTTTTCCGGCCGGAAGGGGATAAGTTTAAATCTCAGAAACTGGTGAATATGAAACACCACAATTATAAGCTGGAGCCTAATGTACACTTTAGCCCCGATGGTAAATGGATCATCTTCAGGGCTAATTTTGAAGGCCATACCAATGTTTACGCCGTGGAAATAAGTAAGGGGAGAAATTAGAATTATTCAGGCGCGTCCAGTTCTTTTAATACTTCCTGTACATCCAGTTCGGTTTGCGTGAGTTTTAGCTTACAGATGGCTATCAGTTGCGCGGCTCTTTTCACTTTCTGCGAAAGCACATCCACACTTACTTCACCTTTTTCAAGTTCCGATACAATATCCTGCAGTTCGCGGAATGCGGCCGTATAATCAGGTTGCTCGCTCATTTGTTTGATTTTCAACACGGGAAGTTACGGAACTTTCTATTGTACCGTTGTACAAACGGGTAACCAGTTTGCTACCGGGCGTTATCTTCTCCACATCTGAAACAACATGCCCTTCAAACAACGTAATGCTGTAACCGCGTTTTAAAGTTTGTTCGGGACTCAGTAAACGGATATTATTTTCAACATGTGCGAGTGTGGTGGAATGGGATGCCAGCAATTGGAGCGGGATACGAACCAATCGTTCAAGGCCACGGTTCAGTTTTTCCTGTTCTTTTTCCAACAGGCGTTTAGCATACCATACCAAAGAGGTCTGCTGCAAACGAACGGAAGTTGCGTGAGCAGCGGTAGCCTTACGGACCGAAACATGCAGCACCTTCGAAATATGCTCCAGGGAGTGTCTCTTTTCTTTAAGCAATGCGGGCAGCTTTTGCACGAGGTAATTTTCCGCGGCAAGTACCGGCGCTTCAAACGCGTTCACCTGCCTGATCAGCACTTCTCCCAATTGGGTCGGGGTAATACAATTTGTATGGGCTACCATCTCCGCCACGGTTTTGTTGGTGGAATGCCCGATTCCTGTAAGCACCGGGAGCGGAAAACGGGCAATGGCAGCAGAAAGCGCATGGTCGTTGTAGCAGGACAATCCCACATCACCTCCTCCGCCGCGTACAATGGCCACCGCATCAAAATGATGCCTTACTTTATAAATACGTTTTAACTGGTGGATGATGCCCGATACCGCACCCGCACCTTGCAACAAAGAAGGGAACAGGAATGTACCGAACTGGTACCCATACTGGTTCTCCTCCAGCACACGCATGAAATCCGCATATCCCTTGCTGGTACTGTCGGAAATGACGGCGATGCGGTTGGGAACAGGGGCCAGTATATGCTGCCTGTTTTTATCGAACAGCCCATCCTTTTTTAATAAACGGATGCTGTTTTGCTTTTCAGCTTCAAGGTCGCCAAGCGTATAAGCGGGATCCATATCAAGAATACGCAAAGCCAATCCATAAACAGGATCGAAACTGAGCTTTGCCAGGAGCAATACTTTTATGCCTTCTTTCAACGGCTCATGGATGGTGGAAAGAAACACGCGGTTGATGCGTTGATAATCGTCGCGCCAGAGATTGGACCTGATCTGCGCAATCACTTTGCCATTTGATTTCTCCACCAGCTCCGGATAGCAATGTCCTGATTGCTGGTAGAAATTTAGCTTGTTCATTTCGGCCCTGATCCACCAGGTTCCGGGAAACTTATCTTCCAGCGTTTGTTTCACGATACGAAGCGTATCATGGAGCGAAAGAATTGTTTTTTCGGAATTATTATTCATAGCATGAAAGTAGGAAGAATACCGTGATTTGATCCTGCAGTAGTCCGTTTTTTCCGGGATTCATAAGCCGTGAAAACAACATACTCTTTCGGTGTTTTCACCTTTGTAAATCCATAAGCCTGCTGCTAATTTTGGGAAAAGAAGTGAAGCATGGTATCGGAGCGGCTGTTGCAATATATATGGGAAAGCGCAAGTTTTGATGTGCGGAATCTGCGAACGATCCAGGGACAGGCATTACAGGTTATACAAAGGGGTAGCTGGAACAGGAACCAGGGACCCGACTTCTTGCTGGCGACCATACGGATTGATGGAACGATACTGGTCGGGAACATAGAAATGCACCTGAAAAGTTCTGACTGGTTCCGGCATGCGCACGAGCGGGATGCGCAATATAAAAACGTGATCCTGCATGTGGTGTGGGAACATGATGAGAAAGCGCCCGATATTCCCGTGCTGGAAATGAAAGAAAGGGTCGCCTCCATATTGTTGGGGCATTATGAGAAACTGATGCGTCAGCCGGAAACCATCGCCTGTGCACGTTTGCTGCACAAAGTAAATCCTGAAGTCTGGCGGGAATGGAAGGAGAAGTTGTTGCACCGCAGAATGATGAGCAAGGCGAACCTGGTGTGCATGCTGTTACAGCAGAATAACAGCGATTGGGAGGAAGTGAACTGGTGGATGTTGGCCAGGGCCTTCGGATTGCCCGTAAACAGGGATGCATTTGAAAATGTGGCGCGCTCCATTCCGCTGAAAGTATTGATCAGGGAATCGTTTCATCCACTACGCGGTGAAGCGCTATTGATGGGACAGGCTGGTATGCTGGAAGGTAATTTCAGCGACGAATATCCCAGATCCCTGCAGAAAGAGTTCAGGTTCCTGGAAAAAAAGTACAGGCTTAAAAGGCCTGCACTACAAATGAAATTGTTAAGGATGAGACCTGCTGCTTTTCCAGGGATCAGACTTTCACAACTGGCTTCACTGGTGCCCATGCAGCAACGATTGCTACCCAGGTTCTGTGCAGCAGAAACCCTTGAGGAACTTAAAAAGATACTGGCATGTTCTGCTTCCAGCTATTGGGATACTCATTACCGATTCGATGAAGCTTCAGGCAACGCTTCAAAGAAAATGGGTGCTCAATTGTTTGAGTTGATCGTATTAAATGCGGTGGCGCCAATGGTGTTCGCATTCGGCGTGGTGCATAGGAAAAAAGAATTGCTGCAAAGGGTGGGGAAGTGGTTGTGGGAACTGGGGCCGGAAACCAACAACCGGGTGAGCGCCTGGAACAAACTGGGCGTTGGCGCCAGTAATGCTGCCGACACACAGGCTTTGCTGGAACTCACCAATGAATATTGTGCACCAAGAAAGTGTTTGGAATGCGGCATCGCGCAATCCTTACTCCTTATGGAAGAAGACACCTGGGGAGAAGAAACTTATATAGAGGAGCCACCGCCTTAAAATCAGAACAGCGCCCCGGCAATACAGCCACACATCAAACAGGCAATGGTGCCGCCGATGAGTGCTTTAACCCCCAACTCAGTGAGGTTCTTGCGCTGGTTGGGTGCCAGTTGACTGATGCCCCCGATCTGTATTCCGATAGAGGCGAAATTCGCGAAACCACAAAGCGCGTAAGTAGTGATGAGTATGGACTTGGGATCTGCGATAGCGCCTGAACCTTTCATTTCCCCGAATGAAATGTAGGCCACAAATTCGTTTAGAATGGTTTTCTCGCCCAGTAGCTGCCCTACCTGGATCATTTCGGCACTGTTCACGCCAATCATCCACGCAACAGGTGAGAAGATGTAGCCGAGCAGCATTTGCAGGGAAAGGGAATCGTACCGGCCGTTGGTGAAACGGGCGATATCATCATTGATGCTGAACCAATGTCCTACCGAACCCAGCACCCAGTTGCAGAGGTACATGAGGGCGGTAAATACGATGAGCATGGCGCCTACGTTCACCGCCAGTTTAAGGCCATCCGTGGTGCCGAGGGAAATAGCGTCCAGGAAATTGTCGCCGATCTTTTCTTTGGGCACTTTTAATTCGCGGATCACATTACCGGTCTGGGGAAAAAGAAGTTTCGAGACAACGATGGCCGCTGGTGCGCTCATGATGGACTGGCTGAGCATGTGCAACGCGAAGTACTTTTGCTGATCGATATCGTTACCGCCCAGAAAACCGACATAAGCTGCGAGTACACTGCCCGCGGTATTGGCCATGCCCCCAACCATGATACAAAGTATTTCGGAGCGGTTCATTTTATCGAGGAAGGGGCGGATCATCAGCGGCGCTTCGGTCTGACCCAGGAATATGTTCGCGGCGGTAGACACGCTCTCCGGCCCGGAGATGCCCAGTTTTTTCAGCAGCCACGCGAATACGTACACTATTTTTTGTAGCACACCGAGATAATACAACATGGCGGAGAGGGCGGCGAAAAAGATGATATTCGGCAATACCTGTACTGCGAATACATAGGCCCAGTTCCCGGTGGGGTCTGCGAGTTTGCCAAAGATGAATTCGGTTCCTTTGTGCCCGATATTGATCAGTTCAACGAATTTATCTGATATCCACCCGAAAAACAGTTTGATGAAGTTTACTTTCAGTACACCCAGGGCGAAACATATTTGCGCCACTACGCCAATGCCTATGAGTTTCCAGTTGATGGCCTTACGGTTGTTACTGAGGAGGTAACAGATAAAAAGAAGGAAGAACATGCCAATGGCACCGCGGCCCAGATTTTCCCAATGCAGCATCCGGTGTGTTTATTTCTGTTAGTAGGTAATAATCGGGGCAATATAGGGAAATATGGGCATAAAAAAGCCATCCCGGAGGATGGCTCTAGTATAGAAAGAAATTGTATTACAGGTGTGCGTTGATCTTTTCAACGAAACGCGCTTTCGGCTGTGCGCCTACCAGTTTGTCTACCACTTCACCACCTTTGATGAAAAGGATGGCAGGGATGCTGGTGATGCCGTATTTGGTGCTCAGCGCCATGTTGTTGTCAACATTCACTTTACCTACGTTTACTTTACCGTCATACTCCTTGCTCAGTTCTTCGATAACGGGTCCGATGGCACGGCAGGGGCCACACCATTCAGCCCAGAAGTCAACTACTGTCAGTTTATCGTTTTCCAGTACCTGGGTCTGGAAGTTCGTGTCGGTGAATTCTAAAGCCATAATGATTGATTTTATTTTGTTAGCTAATTTTATTTTTGATATGAGGCTGCAAATTTACACCCATTTGGTGAATTTGCCAGTTCTGTCAGTTTTACTGTGAATTCGTTAACACACGTACGTCAATTTCTGGATGCTCCTGTAAAAACACGGCCATTTCGTCATTCATTTCGAAGCCGGTATCACTTGTTAAAAGACTCACCCTTTTCTGCGCCGCATGGTCCAGGATATTGAACCTTACACCCGTTTTTCCGGGGTAGGTCCTGAAGTTGTTTTCCAGGAATTCAATCAATGCTGCAGAAACACTTTTTGGGGACATATCCAGTATGAGCTGTTTGGTCATCGTTTTCTTCAGCGTTTCCAACAGGGTTATCTGCGACAATTTGAATTCAAAATTGTCTTCCTGGTTGAACCGGTTCTTGAACGCTCCTACGATATGCAAAACCGTGCCCGGCGTGAAATAATCCTTATACCGCACATAATCTTCACCAAACAGCGCGATGTCCATTTTACCACTGTAATCTTCCACATTGAATATGCCGAATTGTTTGCCCGTTTTGGTGAGCCGGTGTTGTGCATCGGTTACAAGCCCTGCGAGACGGAAACTTCTGTTCTTATTGGTCTGCGTGAGGATATTATCCTTGTATTCGTTGTATTCCGCGACAGGAGTAATGCCGAAATGGGTCATTTCAAAACGATAGTTGTCGAGCGGGTGGCCACTGATAAAGATACCTGTAACCTGCTTTTCATTATCGAGTAATTCTATAAGACTCCACTCGGGGCAGGGAAGTATTTTCGGCACCGCGATCTCCGGCATTTCCATAGCGCCGAACAGGCTGTTTCCTGTATGTTGCTGGTTGCCCTGGTAAACGTTGCCGTATTTAATGATCTTTTCCAGCCCATTGGTATTGTCTCCCACCGGCGTATGAAAATACTGCGCACGGTGGAACTCAGGGAAACAATCGAACGCGCCGGAATAGGCCAGGCATTCCATGGATTTTTTATTCACCGCCCGTTGGTTCACGCGGCGCACGAGGTCGAAGATATTTTCATAAGGACCGCTTTTCTTCCGCTCTTCAATTATACTTTCTATCGCGGCTTCGCCCACACCCTTTAATCCACCTAATCCGAAACGGATTTCTCCTTTTTTGTTTACAGCAAACCCTTTCTGGGATTCGTTGATATCCGGCCCAAGCACTTTCAGTCCCATACGCTTACACTCTTCCATAAAGAAGGTGATTTTTTCAATGCTACCGGCGTTATTCAATACCGAAGCCATGTATTCGCTGGGATAATGCGCTTTTAAGAAAGCTGTTTGATACGCTACAAACGCGTAGCAGGTGGAGTGCGATTTGTTGAATGCATATTGAGCGAAGGCTTCCCAATCGGTCCAGATTTTATCGAGTACCTTTTCGTCGTGCCCTTTTGCGGAAGCGCCCTTCACAAACTGGGCCTTCATTTTATCCAGTACCGATTTCTGTTTTTTACCCATTGCTTTCCGCAGCACGTCCGCATCCCCCTTGGAGAAGCCGGCAAGGCTCTGGCTCAGCAGCATCACCTGTTCCTGATAAACGGTGATACCATAAGTTTCCGCCAGGTATTCCTCCATTTCCGGAAGATCATATACGATTTCTTCTGTACCATGTTTCCGGGCAATGAAGTTCGGGATGTATGCGAGCGGACCCGGACGGTACAGGGCGTTCATGGCAATCAGGTCGGCGAACTGGTCGGGCTTCAGTTCACGCAGGTATTTCTGCATCCCGGGACTTTCAAATTGGAACGTGCCATTGGTTTCTGCCTTTTGGTAGAGTTCGAAAGTCTTCTGGTCATCAAGGGGAATTTCATCAATGGAAATGTCCACATCATAATTCTCCTTGATCATGCGCAGGGCTCCCTTAATGATGGTAAGGGTTTTCAGTCCCAGGAAGTCCATTTTGATAACGCCTGCATCTTCGATAATGCTGCCTTCAATCTGGGTCACCAGCAGGTCGGAATCCTTAGCCGTACTCACCGGGATAATGTTCATCAGGTCTTCCGGGGCGATGATGATACCCGCCGCGTGGATGCCTGTACTTCTTACTGAACCTTCAAGCCTTTCCGCTTCTTTCAATACCCTGGCCTGTATATCGTCTCCGTTGTAGATGCTCCGGAGTTTCCGTACGTTCTCCAGGTCCTCAGGGCCAAGTCCTTCCTTGCCTTCAAGTGATTTCTCCCCATCTTTCACAGTGAGTGGAGCCTGAAGCACCCTTCCCAGTTCTATTCCTGGTTTATCGGGCACCAGTTTCGCCAGCATATTGGAATCGGAGAGGGGCAGATCAAGTACGCGCGCCACGTCTTTGATACTCATTTTCGCGGCCATCGTACCATAGGTGATGATCTGCGCCACCTGGTTCTTTCCGTATTTATCCACCACATATTCGATCACCCGCTGGCGGCCTTCGTCATCGAAGTCCGTATCAATATCGGGCATGCTCTTCCTGTCGGGGTTCAGGAACCTTTCGAACAGGAGATTGTATTTGATGGGGTCGATATTGGTGATGCCGATGCAATAAGCCACGGCGCTTCCGGCAGCAGAACCACGTCCCGGGCCAATGAACACGCCCATGTCGCGACCTGCCTTAATAAAGTCACTTACGATCAGGAAGTAACCGGCGAACCCCATCGTTTTGATGGTGAACAGTTCGAAATCCAGTCGCTCCGTAATATCCGGGGTAAGTTCTGAATAACGTTGCCGCGCACCTTCATAAGTAAGGTAATGCAGGTATTCCCATTGGTTGAGGTTATTGTCCTCATGGACCTGGAACTCCTTCGGAATAGGAAACGCGGGAAGCAGGATGTCCTTTTTCAGGTTGAGTAATTCCACCCGTTCCACCACCATTTCAGTATTACTTATGGATTGTGGGATATCGCTGAAGAGGGTAGCCATTTCCTCCGGGCTCTTGAAATAGAACTGGTCGTTGGGAAACTTAAATCGTCGGTTCTTGATCTGTGTTTCATCGTTCACGAAATCGTCAAACCCTGGAGTGGACTGCTTTTCTCCTGTGTTGATGCACAAAAGGATATCGTGGGCGTTATAATCATCGCGGTCGGTATAATGAGAATCGTTGGTGGCGATGACGGGTACATCATATTTTTTAGAGAAACGGAGTAATGTTTCATTGATGATTTCCTGTTCCTTGATGTTGTGCCGTTGCAGTTCTATGAAGAAATCTTCTCCGAAAAGGTCCAGCCACCATTTGAATTCTTTTTCCGCCGCATCTTCGCCATCATGAAGAATGGTTTGCGGCACGTAGGCACCGATACAGCATGTGGTAGCGATCAGCCCTTCGTGGTATTTTTCGATCAGGGATTTATCGATCCGCGGGTACTTACTATATAAACCCTCCGTATAACCCAGGGATGTCAGTTTGATGAGGTTGGCGTAGCCCTTTGCATTTTTGGCCAGCAGCACCTGGTGGTAGCGTTCGTCGCGTACCTCTTTCGTGAACTGCTTGCGGAAACGGTCTTCCACCACATAAAACTCACAGCCTACAATGGGTTTTACTTTCAGGGAACCGTCTTCATTTTTATGTTTATAAGCCTCGCTCACAAATTCGAAGGCCCCGAACATGTTTCCATGGTCGGTGATGGCCAGTGCCGGCATATTGTGTTTGATCGCCTTCTTATACAAAGCCTGGATGGATGCAGCGCCATCCAACAAAGAAAACTGGGTATGTACGTGTAAATGTGAGAATTTCATTCCAACCTGTTTAACCGTCCGGTTACCTCCGCAAATAAGATACTTTTGGAAGTTCCGGGCGAACTGCAAATAAACAATAAACCAGAGAGTTAACCCGGACTAAACGGCCTAAAGTTACGCACATGTGTTGTTTCACGGCATTGATATTAGCTATATGCAGATAGAGCATAAAATCGGGTGAAATAAGGGTTTTTCTACTCGCTGACCCCGTTTTTTGCCCACTTAAATACCGTTAAAATCTTTTTTGCCTTTTGAGAATGTATTTTATCCGGCTTACGCTGTCCAAAGCCAGAATGGTCAACTGTTTCAGCCTTGAAACAAGTCTCGGTTACCCGAGTTGACCCGGTGCCACCGATATCATTTTCCCCGGCTCCTGACCGTGTTCCGACCCGGTGTAACCCCGTTAAAACACCGTATCAGGCCCGCTTTTCCTATATTTGCACGGTTCTTGCTAACCGAATGTGAATTTTAAAATCAGTCTTTTGAAATACCTGAGCATATTTATTGCGGCCGGCATTGCATTGACAGGATGCGGAACCGCCCGTGTAGCAAAAGGAACCGGTCAGAACGCAACTACTTCCTCTGGCCATTCACCTAAATTCCTCGACATCACCATCGAGCAGGAATCCACCACGAACAATCAGAAACTGACAGCATATAAGGCGGAGAAACCCAATATCCGAAAAAGCATGGGACTGGCCGATATTGAAACCAGCAGTTCCCTCCAGTTTAAATACGGTATTTTGATGGATGTTCCGGTGGAAGAACTGTCGAATCATCCCGCAATTCCTTTCATCGAAGAATGGTACGGAACGCCCTACAGAATGGGCGGTACCACTAAATCGGGTATCGATTGCTCCGCTTTTACCGTATTCTTCGCATCTTCCGTCTACGGGCTATCCTTACCCCGCACCAGCAGGGAACAACACGATGCCACATTGCCCGTAAAACGCGATGACCTTACAGAAGGCGACCTGGTGTTTTTCTCCGCAAGGAGGAAAGGCGCCATCGCGCACGTCGGGGTGTACCTGCGGAACAATAAATTCGTTCACGCCTCCACTTCAAGTGGTGTGATGATTTCTGACCTCGACGAGGCTTACTGGAAATCTCATTACATCGGCGCCGGAAGAATGAATGGATTGAATGCCAGTAAATAAGATATCATTTTTATTGCTTTTTTTTCGGTAAATAGAAATAGCTTCCTTAAATTGATGGCGGGAACTGAACGTCAACAATTTTAAGGATGGAAATCATACATGTTAGTGCAGAATGTTATCCCGTGGCCAAAGCCGGGGGATTGGGAGATGTGGTGGGCGCCCTGCCCAAATACCTCAATGCCGCAGGGCATATCGCCAAAGTGGTGATGCCCATGTACCGCACGAAATTTCTCTATGAAAATGAATGGGAACTGGTACATGAAGGTGGCGCTTATATGGGAAATAATTCTTTCCATTACAGTGTTATCAAGGAAAAGAACAATAAACTCGGCTTCGATTTATACCTGATTGATGTAAACGGACTGTTGGATCGGGAACGCATTTACGGTTATTACGACGATGCCGAAAGGTTCCTTTCTTTCCAGATCGCTTTCTGCGACTGGATATCAAGGTGGAACCACCGCCCCGATGTAGTGCATGTGCACGATCACCACACCGCGCTCATCCCTTTCATGCTCCAGCATTGCTACGCTTACCGGCATCTTGCTGCCATACCAACTGTACTTACCATTCACAATGCGCAGTACCAGGGCTGGTTTGGCTGGGACAGGCAACACCTTATTCCCCCGTATGATCCCTGGAAATGGGGGATGCTGGACTGGAACAATACCATCAATCCGCTGGCCTGCGGCATTAAATGTGCCAATCGCGTTACTACGGTTAGCTGGAGTTACCTGGAAGAGTTACAGGGAGCAGCGAACGGGTTGGAATCCCTGCTCCGTGCGGAAAGGGGGAAAAGCGTTGGCATACTGAATGGTATTGATGATAAGATATGGGATCCTGCAACAGACACCTATCTGCAGGACCATTACAATATTTCGGGTATGGCTAAGGGTAAGTTGGGCAACAAAAAAACACTTTGTGAAGTGTTTGGACTGAACCCTCAGAAGCCTTTGTTTGTATTTATCGGTAGACTGGTGGGGGAGAAGGCCGCCGATCTGTTGCCTGGCGCCATTGAAGACGCGTTCTACTACATTGGAAGAAATATGAGTATCCTGGTGCTGGGAAGTGGCGAACCGTGGGTGGAAAGCAGGCTGCTGGAATTAAAAGAGAAATATGCCGGCGATTACAACGTATTCATCGGCTACAACGAGACCTTGAGCCACCAGATGTATGCCGGAGCCGACTTCCTCCTGATGCCCAGCAGGGTAGAGCCCTGCGGATTGAACCAGATGTATGCCATGCGTTACGGCACCGTTCCGCTGGTACGGGATACTGGTGGACTCCGTGATACCGTGATCGATATCGGCGACCACCAGGGATACGGTATCCGGTTCCGCGAAGCCACTGTTGGGGAATTGACACACGCCATGTACCGGGCACTGGATTTGTATAAAAACAAAGAGCAACTGGGAAAGGTAAGAGAATATATGATGAAGCTCGATTTCAGTTGGGATAAAAGCGCAGAACAATATTGTAACGTATATCAATCCATAATAAGCTGAACCACTCAGCAACAAATACCATAGTATGAGTAAATCTGTCCTGGCTGTAATCCTGGGCGGCGGCGCCGGAACCCGCCTGTACCCGCTTACAGCAACGCGAAGCAAGCCAGCCGTTCCCATCGCAGGTAAATACCGCCTGGTGGACATTCCCATTTCCAACTGTATGAACTCGGGCATCACCCGCATGTTCGTGCTTACCCAGTTCAATTCCGCCTCCCTTAATAAACACATTAAGAATACTTACCATTTCAGTATTTTCAGCAGCGCTTTCGTGGATATCCTCGCCGCTGAACAAACACCTGACAACCCGTCCTGGTACCAGGGAACGGCTGATGCGGTTCGGAAATCGCTGCGGCATCTCCAGCAACACGAAGCTGAATATATTCTCATCCTTTCTGGCGATCAACTCTATCAGATGGATTTTAATGAAATGCTGGAGAATCATATCAACAACAACGCCGATATTTCTATTGCCACTATTCCAGTTCTCAAAAGAGAAGCCTCTGATTTTGGCATCCTTAAAACGGATAGTGATAACTGGATTACTTCTTTCATTGAAAAACCGAAGGGCGAAGAACTGCTCGCGCAGTGGGCCAGCGACACCGGTGAAAAAATGAAATTGCAGGGCAGGAATCACCTCGCTTCCATGGGCATCTACATTTTCAACAAGAAGCTGCTCGTGGAAATGCTCACCGATACGTTTAAGGATGATACAGATTTTGGCAAGGAAATTCTTCCAAAATCCCTCGAAAAACATGCGGTAATCAGTTATCAGTATGATGGGTACTGGACCGATATCGGAAACATCTATTCCTTCTTTGAAGCCAACCTCGGCCTTACACAGGACCTTCCCGAATTCAATCTTTTCGATAATTCCCGCGCCATTTATACCCGCGCGAGGATGCTGCCCCCCTCCAAGATAAGTGGCACCACCCTTGAAAAAACAATCATCGCCGAAGGGTGTATTATTAATGCATCGCGCTTGGAGCATTGTCTGGCGGGCATACGCTCCCGTATCGGTTACGGTACTACTGTTGTAAGCAGTTATATCATGGGGAACGATTACTACCAAACCCTGGAGGAAATTGAACACTCCAATAAAAATGGTATCCCGCTGATGGGTATCGGCAACCGCTGCTTCATCAAGAACGCGCTGGTAGATAAGAATTGCCGCATAGGAGATGATGTTCGCATCAATGGGGGACCACACCTCGAAGATGCCGATCACTCGCTGTACACGATAAAAGATGGCATAATCGTGATTAAGAAAGGGGCGGTAATTCCGAATGGGTTTGTGATTTAGTTTCTCGCTGGGAAAATTTTCTCGCAAAGACCGCAAAGGAGCAAGGACGCAAAGAACTGTTCATTTGCGGTCAGCATAGGTATAAAGAGAGGGTGTATCCTACTTTCGATACACCCTCTCTTTATGTTTTAGTCCTTAATGATCGCAATTTAGGTTCCCGCGATGCTCAAACCCCGTAAACGTTTCTTATTTGTGTTGCAAGTAAAAAACAATACTAAGAAACAAAATCATCCGCAGGAAAACATTCAGCCAAACAATTAAAGCCTTGCGTCCTTGCTCCTTTGCGGTCCTTGCGTGAAATAAAGCGATCGTGTGAAACAATTAAAACGTATACCTCACAGCAAAACCACCCCATCCGCCATCAAACCCGGAATGATCCGTTCCGAAGGAAAAACTGGGTTGCCAATCTATACTCAGGTTAATCGGAGCGCCATTTATTTTATAATCCAGGCCGAGCACTCCATCTACGCCAAAATAAGCGCCGCCGTCGCGGGGACCGTCATAGTAATACCTGCGGCCACGGTCGTTCCAGAACCCGATGTGTGCACCTGGTCCTACGTACCATTTCAGCCCGGGTGCCCCGTTGATATCGCCATGGATTTCATATAAACCTGTAATTCTGGCACCATAACGCCAGAAACTGGCCAATCCTTCCACGGCCCTGTTCTCACCTACAAAATGCTTAATGGAAAGTGCTCCGGGATAGAATTTAACCCCTAAAGCCGTCTGGTAACTTGAACCCATACTGCCACTCTGTGCCTGTGCGGCGGAAATACCCATGCCCAGCACAAAAGCCGCGGCTACAAATAACTTTTTCATCGGTTTAACATTTAGTTCAGAAAATGCATTGCCAAAATTAATGCCAGAAATGATCCGTACACATCTTTTGTTACCTTTGCACACTTATTATGAAGACAAAAACGCTGCGGAAAGACAAGGTAAACATCATTACACTGGGCTGTTCAAAGAATATGGTGGACAGTGAGGTGCTGAGTGGCCAGCTTATGGCCAACGAAATTGATGTGGTGCACGAAAACAAAAAAAGGGACCACAATATAGTTATCGTGAACACCTGTGGTTTCATCGATAAAGCGAAAGAAGAATCCATCAATACCATCCTCGACCAGGTGGAATTGAAAAGGAAGGGTAAACTGGATAAAGTATATGTTACCGGTTGCCTCAGCGAACGCTACAAACAAAACCTGGAAACAGAAATCCCGGAAGTGGATGCGTTTTTCGGTACCATGGAACTCCCGCTGGTACTGAAGCAATTCGAAGCAGATTATAAGGCGGAACTGGTAGGCGAACGCTTGTTGAGCACGCCGAAACATTACGCCTATTTAAAAATATCCGAAGGCTGCAACAGGACCTGTTCTTTCTGTGCCATCCCGCTGATGCGCGGACAACACGTGAGCAAACCCATCGAACAACTGGTGGAAGAAGCGAAAGGATTGGTGCGGAAAGGCGTGAAAGAAGTGATGCTGATCGCACAGGAACTGACTTATTATGGCCTGGATATCTATAAAAAACGCGATCTACCCCGACTGATGCACGCCCTCGCCGATGTGGAAGGACTGGAATGGATCCGCCTGCATTATGCTTACCCGCACAAATTCCCGCTGGAAATACTGGATGTGATGAAGGAACGCCCCAACATCTGCAATTACCTGGATATGCCGCTGCAACACGCCAGCGACAATATGCTGAAGGCGATGAAAAGGCAGATCACCCAACGGGATATGGAAGAACTGATCGATCAGATCCGAACAAAAATTCCTGATATCTGTTTACGTACCACGCTCATCACAGGGTTCCCCGGGGAAACCAGACAGGATGTGGAAGATGTGAAGTCGTTCCTCGAAAAGCACCGTTTTGAAAGAGTGGGCATCTTCACCTATTCGCATGAAGAAGGAACTTCCGCTTACGAACTGGAGGATACACTTTCTTCCGAAGAAAAAGAAGCCCGCGCCCAGGAGATCATGGAGGTGCAGCAGGAGATTTCTTACGAGAAGAACCAGGAAAAACTGGGGAAAACCTTCAAAGTGATCGTGGACAAAAAAGAAGCCGGAAGGTATATCGGAAGAACGGAATTCGACAGTGTGGAAGTAGACAATGAAGTAATCATTCAAAGCGCGAGGCCCCTGAAACCAGGCGAATTCGTGCAGGTGAAGATCAACAAAGCCTACGATTATGACCTGGAAGGCGAAGTGGTTACCACAGCATAAATGTATCACCCGTAACAGCAGCTACCGCAATGGAATGTACAAGGCAGGAACTGGAACTTAAGGAAACAGGCTTTTTTTCAGAGATCGTTACAAACTATGCGGAAGGCAACGAAAAGTTGCGCCCTTATTTTACCCATACACCGGATAGGGAAGGGCTGGAGGCCGCTATCAGAGAGCGGTTGCTGTTTAAGCAGGAGCGACCGTTGCTGGCAGATGCATTATCAGACCAATACAAAGTTGTTGCGACTTCTGAAGTTGTAAACCGCAATATAGCACTGCTCCGCGAACCCGGAACTTTCACGATTACCACTGCGCACCAACCCAATATTTTCACGGGGTATTTATATTTCGTCTATAAAATATTACACACCGTTAAGCTGGCCGCTGCAGCGAAGGCCTGGTTTCCGCAGTATAATTTCGTGCCAGTTTATTATATGGGCAGCGAAGATGCTGATCTCGATGAACTGGGAAAAGTCTTCGTTGATGGCGATAAGCTGGTTTGGAACACTACTCAAACCGGTGCCGTGGGCAGAATGCAGCCAAAGGGCCTAGAACCATTGATCGACCAGTTGAGCGGAAGGCTATCAGTATTCCCGCACGGAAAGGAATTGATTGCGCTGTTGAAAGGATGTTACCTGGAGTCTGATTCCATTCAAACGGCCACATTCAAATTGGTGCACGCACTTTTTCAGCAATATGGCGTGGTGGTTTTCATCCCCGATAACGCTGTTTTTAAAAAACAGATGCTCCCGGTTTTTAAAGAAGATCTGTTGCAACAAAAACCTTCCGGTATTGTGGGGGAAACCATTGAAAATCTGGAGCAGGATGGTTTTAAGGTGCAGGCGCAACCACGGGAAATCAACCTGTTTTACCTCGATCACCAGCAGCGTGAACGCATCGTGAAGGAAGAAAACAATACCTGGCACGTATTGAATACGAACATCTACTGGAACGAAGCGCAACTGCTCGAAACGCTGGAAGCACAGCCGGAAAAATTCAGTCCGAACGTTATTCTGCGCGGACTGATGCAGGAAACCATTCTTCCGAACATCGCCTTTATCGGCGGAGGTGGGGAGCTCGCTTACTGGCTGGAATATAAATCATTGTTTGAGGCGTTCGGGGTGCCGTTCCCTGTATTGCTGCTCCGGAATTCATTTCTTGTGGTACCCCAACAGGTACACGATAAGATGCGGAAGAGCGGTATTGAAATGGAAACGATGTTCCGTCCTCCGCATGAAGTGCTGGCGGAAAAAGCCATCCGTGAGGCAGAAGGGAAGCTGAGCATTGAAACGGAAATGCAAGCCGTGGCCGCCCTGTACAAACAGGTGGGAGCAATAGCTTCCGCCGTGGATGCCACGCTGGCGCAGCACGTTTCCGCCCTTCAAACGAAAGCATTGGAAAAACTGGATGGTTTACAGAAAAAAATCATCCGTGCGGAGAAGCGCAAACACGATGAATTCGCGCGGCAGTATGAAGCTGTGAAATCAAAACTTTTTCCGAACGGCAACCTCCAGGAAAGAACCGATAATGTATTGCCTTACTTCGCTGAATACGGACCAGATTTTATTGAAGCGGTTTACAACGCGTCCCCGGCATTCTGTGAGCGGTTCGTGATCCTTTATCTTCCCTCATAACTGGATGATGGCGTAATGCACATCCAATACGCTCAGGGTATTTTCGAGCCGTTCCCGGTGGGTATCCGTAATGAATACCTGTCCATCCTGTAATACACAAACTTTTCTCAGCAGGTTCTGCATTCTTTGCTGGTCCAGTTTTTCAAAAACATCGTCCAGCAGCAGGAGGGGAGGGAAACCTTTTTGTTCGCGCAACACTTCGCAGGCCGCGAGTTTGAGGGCGAAAAGCAGGCTTTTCCGCTGTCCCTGCGAAGCTACCTGCTTGAAAGGCTGATCACCCAGGGTGAAAACCAGTTCATCGCGGTGGATGCCGGAACTGGTGCGTTGCAGCAACATATCGCGTTGCAGGTTTTTCCGCAATATCGTTTCCATGCTATCCTGTTGCAGCGGACTGGTGTAGGCAATTCCTATGGTTTCCTTATGTCCCGAAATTTCGTTGTATAACCGGTTCACCCTTGGGGCGAAGTCTTCAAAGAATGATCTTCTTTTTTCAAACAAATGGTTGGCGGGCGCGGCCAGTTGGTGATCGTATACTTCCAGTAGTCCGTTGTCGGGCATTTTCTGTTCACCCATCTGTTTCAGGTGGCTGTTGCGTTGCTGGACCAGTTTGTTGTACAGCATCAGTTGCCGGAGGTATTCAGGATTGAGCTGGGAAAGCAGGCTATCGGTAAACTTCCTTCTTTCCTCGCTTCCACCGGTAATCAGTTCCACATCATCCGGGGCGATCATGATGGCGGGGAATCGGCCGATATGTTCGGAGACGCGTGTGTACACATCGGCATCCACGGCCACTTCTTTTTTACCCGTTTCGCGCAGCACCACCGATACTTTTCCCGCATCTTCCGCCATTCCGTATTCCGCTTCAATCCGGAAGCCCTGGCAACCATGTTGCACACTGGCGCCGTCCGTCTTGGTAAAGTAACTCCGCGTAAAACTCAGGAAGTAAAGGGCATCGAGCAGGTTGGTTTTTCCTGAACCGTTCGGGCCGCAAATACCCGTTATACGCGCGGGAAAACGGTATTCGCCCGAAGCATGGTTCTTGAATTGTAACAATCGGATGGAATGAATGGTCATCGAACCGCAAAAGTAAGCAATTGCCGCGGCCAAAGTTGCCGTGTAAAAATGCGTTCCCATTGAACTTTAAACTTTCCCCCTTATATTTGCCCCTCAAATTTTTAGCAACGTGGCAACAAAGTTTTCAAAAGAGACCTATCTGTACTGGTACGAGTTAATGCTGCTGATCAGGAACTTTGAACTGAAAGCAGAGGAAATGTATAAGATGCAAGGAAAAATTCGCGGTTTCTTCCACGCCTACATTGGCCAGGAAGCTATTGCGGCCGGTTGCATGACCGCCACACAAGCCGGAGACCCGTTCGTAACGGGTTACCGCGACCACGGTCTGGCGCTCGCTAAAGGTGTATCCGCCAATTCCTGCATGGCTGAACTGTATGGCAAAGCAACAGGTTGCGCCAAAGGAAAAGGTGGCAGCATGCACTTCTTCAGCAAAGAACACAAATTCTTCGGTGGCCACGGTATTGTGGGCGCTCAAATCGGAACCGGTGCCGGTCTCGCTTTCGCGGAACAATACCTGGGTACCGACAATGTTTCCCTCGCTTTCTTTGGTGATGGCGCCGCCCGCCAGGGTATGCTGCACGAGGTGTTCAACCTCGCCATGCTGTGGAAACTCCCCACCATCTTTATTTGCGAAAACAACCACTATGCAATGGGTACCTCCGTTGCACGTACGTCTAATGTAGTGGACATTTATAAACTGGCCGACGCTTACGATATGCCTGCCGATTCTATCGATGGGATGAGTCCGGAGGCCGTACACGAAGCTGTTGCCCGTGCCGTAAAACGCGCCCGTGCTGGTGAAGGCCCAACCCTTCTCGAAATCAAAACCTACCGTTATAAAGGTCACTCCATCTCCGATCCCCAGAAATACAGGACCAAAGATGAAGTGGAAGAATACAAGCAGAAAGATCCTATTGAAGCAGTATTGAAAACCATTATGGACAATAAGTTCGCCACAATGGATGAGATCAACGCCATCAACGATCGCGTGAATGCACAGGTGGAAGAATCGGTGAAATTCGCGGAAGAATCTCCCTGGCCAGCCGATGATGAACTGCTGAAAGATGTTTACGTTCAGGAAGATTATCCTTTCATCACCGACTAATTCAACCCCACAAATTTCAATTCAGAACTCATGAGTGAACAGACTACTCCCGTTACTCCAAATACTACACCCGTAACACCCGATGCGGAAGCAAGGGCCATCGGTTTCTGGGAGAAGAACAGCAAAAAGATCATGATCGCAGGCCTAGCCGTGATCGTGGTAATAGGCGGATATTTTGGTTACAAAAACCTGGTACAGATTCCCAAAGAAGAGAAAGCCGCGGAAGCCATGTTTAAAGCGGAAGATTATTTCCGTCAGGATTCCCTGTCCAAAGCATTGAACGGAGACGGCATCAATCTCGGTTTCCTGAAAGTAATCGACAAACACAGTGGTACCGACGCGGCTAACCTCGCGCATTATTATGCAGGTGCCTGCTACCTCGGACTGGGTGATTTCACCAACGCCGCCAAATACCTGAAAGATTTCAGTACTTCTTCCGACGTGATGAAGTCCCGCGCACTCGGTTTGCTCGGAGATGCCACCGCAGAACTCGGTAAAAAAGAAGAAGCAGTGGATTACTATAAAAAGGCGGGCGCCGCTTTTGCAGAAGACGAATATTTCTCTTCCGAATACCTTTTCCGTGCGGGCTACCTGCTGGAGTCACTGGGTAAGAACAAAGAAGCCGCCGAGCAATACAAAAAGATCAAGGAAAAATACCCCAATACACAACGTGGTTACGATATCGACAAATACCTCGCGCGTTTGGGTGAGCTCAACTAATCCATACAATTGATGGCAACCGTTAGCAACAGCAACTTATTGCATATCCCCGCAGGCATCCCTTTAGAGGATGCCTGTATTGTTATCGTCCGCACCGAATGGAACGCGGCCATAGTGGATGAACTGGAAAAAGGATGCAGGAAAGTATTGGAGGAACAGGGCACCGGTTCTATCGTTACGATCAATGTTCCCGGGGCCTTCGAAATACCTTTCGCGATACGTGCATACTGGGATGCGCACAAATACCGGGATACGCGTCCAAAAGCGTTTATCGCGCTTGGAACGGTGATCCGTGGTGATACGCCGCATTTCGATTATGTATGCAAAGCCGTTACCGATGGTGTGGTGCAACTGAACCTTACCCTGCCGGCGCCTTCCATCTTTGGCATCCTTACCGTTGACAACCAGGAACAGGCGGAAGAAAGAATCGGCGGAAAACATGGTCATAAAGGAGAAGAAGCCGCCATTACGGCGATCAAGATGATCGCGTTGCAGAAAAGTTTTGCGCGCTGAAAAGCGCGTTGATGCCATATATGCCCTCTACGCGGGGCGTCAACCAATTACCAAACGATGAACGTTCAATTATTTGTTCCCTGCTTTGTTGACCAGCTTTTCCCACAAACAGCCTTCAACATGGCCAAAGTGCTGGAAAAGGCAGGTTGTAACGTATTGTACAACGAAAACCAGACCTGCTGCGGACAACCCGCTTTTAACGCAGGATTCTGGGATGAATCGCGCACGGTCTGTACCAAATTCATCAAAGATTTCTCCGGAGCTGATTATGTGGTAGCGCCAAGCGCTTCCTGCATCGGCTTTGTAAGAAATTATTACTCGAAGTTGTTCGACAACTCCTCCCTCCACAACGATGTAAAGGACCTGCAGAAAAAGTGTTTTGAATTCTCTGAATTCATGACCAATGTACTGGGCATTACGAATGTGGGTGCAAAGTTGGAGGGAAGGGCCACTTACCATGATTCCTGCGCGGGATTGAGGGAATGTAAGATCAAGGAAGGGCCGCGTTCATTGCTCGCCAACGTGAACGGTCTGGAACTGGTGGAAATGAACGACAATGAAACCTGCTGTGGATTTGGAGGCACTTTCGCTGTAAAATTTGAACCCATCTCCATTGCCATGGGGGAACAGAAAGTAACCAATGCAAAAGCGACCGGCGCAAACTATATTATTTCTACCGATATGTCCTGTCTGATGCATATCGACGGTGTCCTCCGCAAAAAAGAGCTGGACATTAAGGCGATGCATCTGGCAGATGTGTTGGCAAGTGGGTGGGAATAGATTCATTATTCAAAATCAGGTGTTTCATGAACTACTGGCTCATCAAATCAGAACCCTTTAAATATTCCTGGGATCAACTGGTAAAGGATAAAAAAACTTTCTGGGACGGCGTGCGCAACTATGCCGCGCGCAACAATCTGAAGGCCATGAAAAAAGGTGACCTGGCCTTTTTCTACCACAGCAACGAAGGGGTGGAAGTGGTAGGCATTGCCAAAGTGGTAAAGGAATTCTACCAGGATCCCACAACCGAAGATCCGAACTGGGTGGTGGTGGAATTCGCACCGCATAAAAAACTGAAGAACCCGGTTCCGCTCTCTGTGATCAAAGCAGATCCCCGTTTGAAAGATATGGCACTGGTACGCCTCGGCAGGTTATCAGTGCAACCGGTTACAGAAAAAGAGTGGGAAATTGTTTGTGATTTAGCCGGGGAAAATACTTAAATTGCCATCTCCAAAACCAACTGTACATGGGGCGTTACTGTTTGTAGCGCCTTTTTCTTTAGGTAAAAACCAATGCTTATGAGTAAGAAAAAGCTCGTTGTGCTGAGCGGTGCCGGGATCAGTGCGGAAAGTGGTCTGAAAACCTTCCGCGACAGCGACGGACTCTGGAACGGCTATGATGTAACGGAAGTAGCGACGCCCGGCGCCTGGAAAAAAAACGCGGCGCTGGTACTTGATTTTTACAACATGCGCAGAAAAGAAGTGGCAGCCGCCCAACCGAATGCCGCCCACAAAGGGCTCGCAGCGCTGGAAAAAGATTTCGATGTTACCATCATCACCCAAAACATCGATGACCTGCACGAAAGGGGAGGCTCCACCAATGTACTGCACCTGCACGGGCAGATATTCGAAATGCGGAGTGAAAAGGATCCTTCCATGGTTTTTCCCATAACGGGCGATATGTTGCCCGGGGCCACCGCGCCTGATGGCGCGCTGCTGCGACCGAATATTGTTTGGTTCGAAGAAGAAGTGTCGATGATTGTGCCGGCCGCCAACATCAGTGCGGCCGCGGATATTTTTGTGGTGGTGGGTACTTCGCTGGCCGTATATCCTGCCGCCGGATTATTGCAATACCCGGCGATGAATACGCCGAAATTTATTTTGGATAAGCACATTCCTTTCACGGGAAACATGCGGAACATCACGCCGATTGAAAGTCCTGCTTCAGAAGGCATCTCCACCTTAACAGCATTACTTCAACAATACAAATAAAAAAAGAGGCCGTCTCGTTCCGAGATGGCCTCTTTTCACTTAACCATGGGTGTTATTACTATTGTTCAAGTGTAATTTCACCAAGGTCAGTGGCTTGTCCGTCTGTAACGGAAACACCTTCTTTCACCACATCTTTATAGGGATCTTTCGCGTCAACGATCACTGTGTGCTCACCGGGTTTTACCGCGAGTGTAAATGCACCTTCAGCAATGGCGGCTTTCACTGTGTCTGTGCCCTGAATGGCCCATACTTCTGTTGCCTGATCTGCCGGTGCTACTTTACCTGTGATAGAACCTCCCTGGATGTTTGTGAAGGCGTACATTCCTGTTGCTGCGAATACTACTGCAGCCATTCCGATGATTGTCTTTTTCATAAGTCAACGTTTAATATATAAATAATAATAGTTTAAAAATCTTGGCAAAATAATTCCATATTCGTGTATTTGTGAACGTTACACGATCAATTGTTTTGCACTAAGTTCGGTTTGGAGTTTGCTGGTGTCGTAGTGCTTTGTTTCTTTCGCAGCTACACTATACTATTTTCAATCACTATGCCAAAAAAGCCCTTGCGGGCTTTTTGAAGATTAAGATTCAATTAAAAGGATTTTTATTGTTGCACCATGGAAATGCCACTGCCGGCGGTTACCAGACTTACACTACAATTTAACTTAACGCCACGGTTACTGTCAGGAGCCTTGAGTGTATATTGCTCTCCTGGCAGTAAATGGTCAAGCGAAAGCTTCTTCGTTTGCAATATTTCGCCATTGGCCTTTATATATTGCACTTCTACGATTACGAGGTCAATCTTGTTGCCACTATTGTTCTTTACTGGTATCTTGATGTCATACATCCCGCCCAGCGTACCTTTAGTAAATGCGGCATCTCCAAGCGCAACGGCAGCCGTTTTTACGACGGGCTTCTGTGGCGTAACCTCTGCTGTAACAACAGGTGTGGTTTCATTCCGCGCAGACTTTGACCTTACGCCGTTTTCAGTTGTGGCCGGAAGTTCTTCATATTTCCAGGTCTTCTTTTCTTTCTTATCTATGGCTACTTCAGTTTTCGCATAGTCATCGTTGTTATTAGTTGCTGAACCATTATTTCTTCCCGATACAGGTGGAAGCGCTGTACCCTGAACCTTGTTTTCTGAAGTAATAGCTGGAGCAGGTTTTTGTTGCGTGGTAACAACGGGAGCTGGGTCCGGTTGCTGTTCTTTGTTTTCTTCTACGCCATGAACAACCATTTGTTGTTGCTGCACCACTTCATCTGACGGAACTTCTTCTTGTTGAGCGGGCGGAGGAACCAGAGGTGTTTGTTGCACCACAGCAGGTGATTTATTTTCGGCATTATTCAGCAGTATGGCTGCAAGGGCCGCGGCTATTACAACGAGCAGCATTGCGGCTACAAACGCGGGCTTCTGTAAAAGTTGCTGCATGGCGGATCGCCTGACAGATGGGGGAAGAGGGGATGTATGATGCGCTGCGATCTCGTCCTCAGGTAAAGCGATCTCCTTTCGGTATACATCTGATCGGTCGGGATAAAGTTCATTGATGCTCTTTTTAGAAGAAGGTTGGTTCGTTGTTGCGGTTAAAGCGTGCGCTGGTTTATTCAGTTTGCTTTCCGTTCTTGCGTCAATAGGTTTTTCAGATGAATTTGTTCCGGCTTCAGGAAGGAACTTTTCGTGACCGGATGGAATAGGACGGGATTCCTGTTCTGCCTTCAAACGCGCTGTCGTTTCCTGGATTGCTTTAGACGGAAGTATTCTATCTGAACCGGCTGTATTATTTGCTGTTCTTTCATCCGAAAACCCAGCTGGGGGATTTGCCCCTGCCGGAACATGTACATAAATTCTCCGCACAGTTTTTGGCGGTTCAGGCTCCTGTTTTTTAGCGGATTCCGCCAAGATTGGATCACTGGGGACGCCTTCGTTTTTTTCTTCCGGCTTTTTGTAGAACCTGTCAAACGGCTGTTCTTCCACCAAAGGGGCGTAGGCACTGAGTTCGGGAATCTCTCCCGGGTATCGCCAGGCGGCACTTTTACCTTCGGCCCAAACCAGGTCGTAAGGCTTTAATCCTTTGGAAATCAATTCTTCCAGTGAAAAAGGACCTTGTTGGCGGTTGTCGCGGAGCAGCAGATAAGTAGGCATACAAACAGGGTTTTGATTATCAACGCTAATGCAGTGCCGCAGTTTGTGAAAGAATCGTTATTTATCGGTGCAGCTTCCTGTTAAAAAACGGGTAAAACGGGTGGAAAAATACCCTAAAAAAACACCCCTTAAACGCTGGTTTTCAGGGGGGGAAGAAGTAGATTTGCCACCGCCTCCGGTGTATGCCGGAACCGCGTTAAAACGAACAAGATTACCTGAATTATTATGGAAGAAAACAATTTGCCGCAGGAGACCCAGGACAATAACCGGATCATAGAGATCAACATTGAGGAACAGATGAAAACGGCCTATATCGACTATTCCATGTCGGTGATCGTAGGCCGGGCCCTGCCTGATGTACGCGATGGTTTTAAACCCGTGCACCGCCGTATCCTGTTCGCGATGAACGAACTGGGCGTGAATTCCAACAAACCACACAAGAAATCAGCCCGTATCGTCGGGGAAGTACTCGGTAAGTACCACCCGCACGGCGATAGTTCCGTGTACGATGCCATGGTAAGGATGGCGCAAGACTGGAACATGCGTTATACCATGGTGGATGGTCAGGGTAACTTCGGCAGCCAGGATGGTGATGAGCCCGCAGCCATGCGTTATACGGAAGTCAGGCTGAAAAAAATCGGGGAAAGCATGCTCGACGATATCGAAAAAGATACTGTCGACTTTCAACTGAACTTTGACGATTCCCTTGAGGAACCCACAGTACTGCCTACAAGAATTCCACAACTGTTGGTGAACGGGTCCAGCGGTATCGCCGTTGGTATGGCAACCAATATTCTTCCCCATAACCTCACCGAAGTAATCGAAGGTTGTATTGCGTATATTGATAACCGCGAGATCACGGCTGAAGAACTTTGCAAATATGTAAAAGCGCCCGATTTCCCCACAGGTGGCATCATCTGGGGTATGGAAGGTGTGAAGCAGGGCCTGCTTACCGGAAGGGGCAGGGTAGTGCTGCGCGGAAAACTGCATGTGGAAACCAAACCTTCGGGCAGAGAGCAGATCATCATTACAGAAGTGCCTTACCAGGTAAACCGCGATTCGCTTTGCGACCGTGTGGGACAACTGGTAACCGATAAAACCATCGAAGGCATTGCTCATATCAACAACGAATCCAACCAGAAAGAAGGTACCCGTATCGTGATCGACCTGAAACGCGACGCGGTAGCCAATATCGTCATCAACCAGTTGTACAAGTTCACGGAGTTGCAAACTTCTTATGGTATCAATAACGTGGCGCTGGTAAAAGGACGTCCCAGAATTCTGAACATCCGCGACATGATCTCTGAGTTTATTGAATTCAGGCATGAAGTGGTGGTGAGAAGGGCTGAATACGAACTGAAAGAGGCCCGCAAAAAAGCGCATATCTTACAGGGTTACCTTATAGCATTGGATCACCTGGACGAAGTGATCGCTATGATCCGGAACTCTCCGTCACCTGATGTGGCCCGCGACAACCTCGTGAACGCCGGATGGGGACTGGATGAGATTCAGGCCAAAGCGATTCTGGAATTGCGTTTGCAACGCCTTACCGGCATGGAAAGAGATAAGATCCGCGAGGAGTTCGACCAGTTGCTGAAGATCATCGCCGGACTGGAGGAACTGCTCGGTAACGAAGGACTGCGTTTCGATCTCATCAAAAAGGAACTCGAAGAAGTGAAAGAGAAGTTCGGTGATGAACGCAAAACCGAGATTACTTACCTCGCCGATGAAATGAACATCCTTGATTTTATCGCGGAAGAAGATGTGGTGATTACCATTTCTCACCTCGGATACATCAAACGTACTTCGGCAACGGAATACCGTCAGCAGAAAAGAGGTGGCCGTGGCGCGATAGGCGGTCGTACCCGGGAAGAAGATTATATCGAACACCTGTTCGTGGCCTCTACGCACCATACGTTATTGTTCTTCACGGAAAAGGGCCGTTGTTTCTGGTTGAAAGTGTATGAGATTCCGGAAGGAGAGAAAAACAGCAAGGGCCGTGCGATCCAGAACCTGATGCAATTGCCGCCGGACGATAAAGTGCGTGCCATCATAGACATCGCTAAATTGCAGGATAAAGAATTCGTCAACAGTCATTACATCGTGCTGTGTACCAAAAAGGGTGTCATCAAAAAAACCCTCCTGGAAGAATTCAGCCGCCCGCGCCAGAACGGCGTGAACGCCATAACGGTGGTGGAAGGCGATCAACTCCTGGAAGCCAGGCTCACCAACGGTTCCATGGAAATCATGCTGGCCGTGAAGAGTGGACGTGCCATTCGTTTCCCTGAAGAGAAAGTTCGGCCTACCGGACGTGGCGCCATCGGTGTTTCCGGTATCGAAGTGGACGATGAAAACGATGAGGTGATTGGCATGGTATGTGTTTCTAAAGAAGATAAAACCCGTACCATACTGGTGGTGAGCGAGAAAGGATTCGGGAAAAGAACGCCACTTACCGATGAAAGCGGGGAAGATGTTTACCGCATCACGAACCGCGGTGGTAAAGGTGTGAAAACCATGAGTGTGACGGATAAAACGGGCAGCCTGGTGGGCATCCTTGACGTAACCGAAAAACAGGACCTGATGATCACCTGTAAGAGTGGTATCACCATCCGGACCGCTGTTGTGGACATCAGGGAAGCAGGCCGCGCCACGCAAGGCGTGAAACTGATCCGCCTCGATGAATCCGACGCCATCGCCGCGATTACCGCTATCGATGAAATTGAAGAAGCTGAGTTGATTGAAAGCGAAGTAACAACGGATGCACCAGAAGGAAGTACGAATGTGCCAACAACTGAGCCCAATGAAGGAGAAGAAAACAGCGGAGATACAACGGAACCTGAAGAAAATTCATCTAACGACTAAACTACATACAGAGAAATCAAAATTATAAACATGAAAAAAATTTTGCTCGCTTCCATGATTGCTGTCGTAGGTTTCAGCGCCAGCGCACAAAACCTGGACAAGGTGAAAACGCTGCTGAAATCGAACAAATTCGAAGAAGCAAAAACCGAGATCGATAAGATCGCGGAAACTGAAAAATTTGCCAAGAACCCCGATGTTTGGTACAACAAAGCCAAAGTGTACGCTGCGATCGCGGACAATGAAGCGGAGTCCGCCAAAGTACCGGGTGCACGTGCAACAGCTTTCGAAGCGCTGAAAAAGTACGTGGATATGGATACCAAGCAACACATCAGCATGCAGTTGGACCAGTTTCAGCCCCTGATGTCCATCTACCAGGGATTCTTCAAAACCGGCGCGGCAAGCTTCAATGCGAAAGATTATGAAAAATCTTATGGAGACTTCCTGCTGGCCGGTGAAGTAAGTGATCTGATGCAGAAAAAGGGCTGGTCGAATGTGCCGCTTGATACCACCGTGATTCTTTACACAGCAGTATCTGCACAGAATGCCAAAAAAGAGCCGGAAGCAGCTAAATACTATACCATCCTCGCCAACGCAAAAGTGAACGGCGACGGTATGGAAGATTGCTACAAGTGGCTGGCTGATTATTACATGCGCAATGAAAAAATCGACTCCGCCACAAAATACCTGGCGCTTGGTCGTGAGACTTTCCCCAAAGATTCCTGGTGGACCAGCATGGAACTGGATATGCTGCGCGAAAAAGGCGAGAAGCCTGCATTGTTCGCTAAATACGAGCAGGCGATCCAGGAATCTCCGGATAAAATGGAGTTCCCTTACAACTATGCGCTAGAATTGTATGAATATGCTTACAATGCTGATCCTACTAAACGTCCGGCCAATTCTGAAGAACTGATCGGCAAGGTAGAAACCAACCTTACCAAAGCGTTAGCCCTGCAACCGGATCACCACCAGGCATTGCTGGTACTGGGTCAGGTTAAATACAACAAAGGAGTTGATATCCAGAATCAGGCGGCTGCACTTAAAGGAACGAAGCCAGAGGATGTGAAAAAGAGAGGTGAATTAAAAGCGGAAGCCATTAAGAAGTACGATGAATCTATTCCTTATCTGGAGAAAATCGTTGAGAAGTTTGACAAAGAAGGTAAACTTAAAATGGAAGAAAGGCAATCGTTGAAAAATGCGTTGGACATCCTGATTATTGTATACGATCAGAAAGGTGCAAAAGATAAGATGAAAGTGTACGAAGAGAAGTACAACAATGTAGATAAAGTACATTAATTACATTCTGATAGATTGGAGAAGTCCGTTCCGTAAGGGGCGGACTTTTTTTATTTGGGATGGCAATGTTATGCGGGATATGAATAAGAGTGAATTGAATTTATGTAGGATAAGGAATGAAACTATTCTATTTAACATAATATAAATTATAGGTAATATAGAGCTAAAAAAAATATATAAATATATGAATTCAATTAACATTAAGAAAAAGCGCACCGAGCAAAACATGAGAGTTCTTGTGCTTGGCAATGGGAAAAGAATCGTATTTAAAAGCAAGCGCGTTGCGAATGCCTACATCGCGGACACAAACCGCTTCCTTACCAAATGCCTTGTAACACTGAATGTTGCGTATGCCGATCTGTTCCGGGAATACAGAATCGTATGGTTTACGGTCACCAACTTCGGCTGTGGTCCGGCCTCGAATGCAAAAAGTGAAATGCAAACGGTGCAGAATCATTTGCACGCAGCCGATCAGGTACTGGAGAAATTCGCGGCAACCACCTGGGATTCCAATGATCCGTTTTTCGCCTTCCTTGATCTTGGTAAAATAGCCGGGTGGCTCCAGTCGGCCGGCGATCTGATGGTGGCGTACAACAAAAAAAGAAGAATAACGGCCAATATGTACGTTTGCACCATACTTGCTGATCGCTGTGCAACCGTTAAGCATAAGCTATTGGAATATGGATCCGATCTTTAAAGTTTTTAAATCTCCAGGGCTTGATCATCAAATATCACAACGGAAACGCTACCGGCCCCCAGGCGGGCCACCACTTTGTTTGATCCTTGTGCAGATGCCGATCAACTAAAGTACACTACCGCACCAATCTTTCTAACCCATTAAACTCCCTTAAATAACCCCTCGCCTTCTTCCCCGACTCCTTCAAATCTTCCTCCTTCCATCCTCCGTTGGATGCCGCGCTTTTCTTCAACACAGAACATGTTTCATCCTTATCTGCAACCGACCAGGTAACCCAACTGATTTTTCTTTCTTCAGCCCAATCGATCCACTGCTTCCATTCATCCTCGTTTAAAGGCCCATCGCCTGTAGCCTCCATTCCTGCTGATTCGGAAATAAAGACCGGAATACCTTTACGGTAAGCAGCATCTGCACGATCACGAAGGAACTGTTTGTGAGTAGCAGCATAAAAATGAAGCGTATACATAATATTGGTCACGTTCTTAATCGGCTCTTCAGCAACCAGGTGTATATCCTGATCCCAATGGGGACTGCCTACCAATATTATATTGTCCGGATCAATTGCGCGTATGGTTGCGATCAATGCTTCGGAATAGGACTTCACTTCGCTCCAGGATTCCTCATCGGGTTCATTGAAAATCTCATAGATAATGTTTGGATGCTTTCCATATTTAGTGGCGATATGTGTGAAGAATTTTTCAGCCTCTTTCTGGTTGATGTTATGGCTATGCCAGTCAACGATCACATAGATTCCAGCGTCGATTGCCCCTT
>CAMLRX010000004.1 GCA_946482545.1 uncultured Flavihumibacter sp.
ATCGGCGGCGGCATTATCGGCCTCTGCTCCGCATATTATCTCAGAAAAGATGGTTGGGACGTAACCATCATCGATAAAACTGATCTCTCCGATAACTGTTCCTACGGAAACCTCGGCATGATCGTTCCCAGCCATTTCGTGCCGCTGGCAGCGCCGGGCATTGTTTCGCAGGGTATCCGCTGGATGTTCAACGCGAAAAGTCCGTTCTATGTAAAGCCTTCGCTCAGCATGAACCTGATTTCCTGGGGGCTGAAATTCCTGAAGAGCGCCAATGCGCGTAACGTGGAATCGGCTGCTGTTCCGCTGCGCGATATTAACCTGCTCAGCAAAGGGCTTTACGAGGAACTGAAAGATTTACCGGGGTTTGATTTCTCTTTCGAAAAGAAAGGGATCATGATGTATTACAAAACGGAACACGTTGCCGAGGAAGAAATTCACCTGGCTGAAAAGGCCCGTGCCATGGGGCTGGATGCTGTGGCCCTGAGCAGGGAAGAAGTGAAGGCGCTGGAACCACAGATGGACCCCGATGTATTGGGCGCAGTACATTACAAATGTGATGCGCATATTTATCCCAACGCCCTGAACCGGCAACTGGTGCAATGGCTCCGCGAAAACGGCGTGAAGTTCGTAACGGGTTCGGATATCCGTAAAATTGTAGTGGAAGGAAGTTCAGTTAAAAAAGTCATCACGGCCAAAGAAGAGATTCCCACCGATGTGCTGGTGGCGGCCGCCGGTTCCTGGTTGCCCGAAATCACCCGTATGATGGGCGTATCTATTCCACTGATGCCGGGAAAGGGCTATTCTTTCACCCTGGAATCTCCTGAAAAGGCGCTCAACATCCCCGCGATATTGTGTGAAGCCCGCGTGGCCATTACGCCTATGGGCGGAAGGATGCGTTACGGGGGTACGATGGAGCTGGGCGCTGTGAACAACAAAGTGAACATGACGCGTGTGCAGGGCATTGTAGAATCTGTACCAGCTTATTTCCCAGGACTGGAACTGGAGATGCCCGCTGAAAAAGACGTGTGGCATGGCTTCAGACCCTGTTCTCCCGACGGCATCCCTTATATCGGCGCTTCGCGGAAAGTATCCAACCTGCTGATTGCCGGGGGACACGCGATGATGGGATTAAGCCTGGGACCCGCTACTGGCAAACTGATCGCGGAACTGGCCGGCCACAAACCCTCCAGCATTCCCGTGGCTGCATTCGATCCGGAGCGGTTCGGTTAACCTGATAAAAACAACTGCGTATGATAAAGCATTTTGCGATCGGCACATGGCTGGCCCTTTCAGGCTGTATGGTGTTGCCCGCGGCCACTTTCGCCCAAACCGTGAAAGATTATGTGCCCTGCCAGGTGATGCCAGATATTCTGAACAAATTCCGGGTAGATGAAAATACACTCTCCCGCTTTTATACCGTGGAAGGTTCTCCTGAACGCATGGCCCGGATGGAGCAATTGTACAACGATTACGGAAAACAACTGGCTACTATAAAATTCTCCACGCTGTCGCAGGAATGTAAAGTAGACTACATCCTCTTCAAAAGGGATCTTGCAGAAAGACTGCGTTTACTCGCCGCCGATAAAAAAGAGATCGCCGGTATCGCCCAATGGTTCGGTTTCGCAACCCCCATCTACGACCTGGAAAAAGGACGCAGAAGAGGTGCTTCCGTCAGCGGTGAAAAGATTGCCGCCGATTTTGCAAAGGTGGAAAAGCAGATAAAGGAACTGGATGAAAAGCTGAAGCAGGCAAAGAACATCGGCGTATTGGAAATTCGTCGGGCAGAAACCATGATCCAGGGGGTAAAACGCGCCTTGTGGAGCGTGAACGAATTTTACAACGGCTATGATCCGATGTACACGTGGTGGGTCCCCAAAACCTACGAAAAGCTGAATGACGCCCTTACGGGGTATGGCCGCACCTGGCAATCCAAAATGAACAACGACGCGTTGCAGCAGGACAAAAGCGGCATCGTGGGCAAGCCAATCGGAAAAGAAGAAATCGAAAGGCAACTGGCTTATGAAATGATGCCTTACACCGCGGAGGAATTGATAGAAGTGGCCAACAAGGAATTCGCGTGGTGCGACAAAGAGATGCTGAAAGCTTCTGCAGAACTGGGCTTTGGCAGCAACTGGAAAGCTGCGCTGGAAAAAGTAAAAGAATCCTACGTGCCCGCCGGTAAACAACCTGAACTCATTCTAAGGCTCTACAACGAATCCGTAGACTTCATCAAGAAGAAGGACCTCATCACTTTACCCCCATTAGCCGAAGAAACCTGGGGCATGATTATGATGACGCCAGAACGTCAACTGGTGAACCCGTTTTTTACCGGAGGCCGTGAAATCAGTATCTCTTACCCGACCAATACCATGAGTTACGACGACCGGCTCATGAGCATGCGGGGCAACAACCCCCATTTCTCGCGTGCCACCGTACACCATGAACTGCTGGCGGGCCACAACCTGCAGTATTTCATGAACAGCCGTTACCGCAACTACCGTAACTTCCAGACCCCGTTCTGGACAGAAGGCTGGGCGCTCTACTGGGAATTCCTGCTTTGGGAACAGGGCTTCCCGCAAGGTCCCGAAGACCGCATCGGCATGTTGTTCTGGCGCATGCACCGTTGCGCGCGCATCATCTTCTCCCTGAACTACCACCTCGGTAAATGGACCCCGCAACAATGCATCGACTTCCTTGTAGATAGGGTAGGGCACGAACGCGCCAATGCCGAAGGCGAAGTGCGCCGTTCCTTTGTTGGTGGCTACAGCCCCCTCTACCAACTCGCTTACATGATGGGCGGCCTCCAGTTTTTCGCCCTGAAAAATGAGCTCGTTGATACAAAAAAACTATCCCATATAGATTTTCACGACGCCATCATCTCCCTCAACGCCATGCCCGTTGAAATGATCCGCGCCATCCTCACCAATCAGCCCCTGAAAGAGGACCACAAGAGCACCTGGAGATTTTATAAGTAATGTAGTCTGCTGTGTAATATAAGAGAAAGGCGCACCAGTAATGATGCGCCTTCTTTTTTATTATTAGTTCCAATATTGTGCTAATAATAATGCTCTCCGATGAATTTCCTTCTACCCTAACGCTGCCGCTCCAAACACCAGGGTTCCGAACGTTGCGTCTTTGCGCCTTTGCGAGAGATTATTTTTTTCTCGCAAAGAACGCAAAGGAGCAAAGACGCAATGAGCTGTTGTTGGGTAAAATGCTAAAAAATAATGCTATAATAAAAGGAGCATGGCTTTGCGTCCTTGCTCCTTTGCGTCGTTGCGTGAAACCACTACCTTCCTTTCCGCCCAACACCACCTTCCACTTCCTTCACCAGCACAGTCCCATCCGCGAACACAATATTCAACTTATACTTCCCCGGAGGAAGCACATACCTGTTCTCGTCGTAATTTCCCTGCTTTTTCCACTGCTCATGCAATGCTTCCTGTACCGGTGCTGCAATCGCCAACGGCACTTCAGTTACATTGATTCCGTTCACTGCGGTATCTTTCACCTGCATCAGTTCTTTACCATCCGCTGCCACCAAAGTGATCGTGATTGGACCTTGTTCTTTCGTAAAAAATGCTACTGCGGGCAACTGATCGTTCGCGGGAGCACTGAACCTTCTTCTGCCCCGAGGCACAGCCACAGGTGTTTGTTTCGATTCCAGCATAAACGGTTTTCCCGCAATTTTCTCTGATGTAAGTTGCTGTATATACGCGATATCCCCGGTGTAGATGGAACGGCCATGTGTGGCCACCACTATGGCTTTGTCGCGTTGCTGCAGGGCAATATCGTGGACGGGCACACGGGGCATGCCGTTGTCCCAGGGGTGGAACGATTGCCCTTTGTTAAACGAAACATACAGGCCGTTATCTGACCCTACATACAATACATTTTCGTTGATGGAGTCTTCGCGTACCACGTTCAAAGGTTCCAGCGGCAGGTCTTTTCCCAGGCGTGTCCAGTTTTTGCCGAAATCTTCACTTACATACAGATAAGGTTCAAAATGATCGTAGCGATACCCGTTTAAAGTAGCGTACACGCGTCCTTCCTTATGCGCTGAAGCTTGCACCCTGGATACCCAGAGACGTGCGGGCAGTTTACCTGTTATATCTGTCCAGGAGAAGCCTCCGTCTCTGCTTACATGAATCCTGCCATCATCGGAGCCCGCGTACAGCAGACCAAATTTCATGGGCGATTCATGGAGCGTGGTAATGGTGCCATAAGGGACATCACCTTTTACAAAACCATGGGTAAGATCGGGGGAGATGGCGGTCATGTTTGCGCCTTTGTTCAGTGAGCGGTACACTTTATTTGCGCCTATGTACAATACATCGGGCTGGTGCACGGATAAGTGAATAGGCGTTTGCCAGTTGAAGCGCAAGGGCTTTTCCCCGAACTGGTGCCCGGGTTGGATGCCCAGGTACGGAACGGACTGATCCAGACTATTGCGGTAGTAGTACCCGAATTGGGAACCGGTATAATAGGTGCTGTTGTCCCGGGGATCGACCTGTACCTGCATGCCATCGCCGCCACCAATACTTTTATAGGGATAGTTGCCGTCTGCGGTCCAGTTGTAGCTGAAGGTATAAGTGGAGGGGCCGTACCAAACGCCGTTGTCCTGCATGCCGCCATAAATTCTGTATGGAACGGCGTTGTCGGTGGTAACGGCGTAGAATTGTCCCAGCGGCGGCGTATTGGCTTTGAACCAGGTAGTGCCGTTGTCGTAGCTGATGTTGATGCCGCCATCGTTCCCGTTGATAAAATGTTCGTCGTTTTTTGGATCGAACCAGAACGCGTGGTGGTCTACGTGTACATTTTCTTTACCGAGGTCGCGGAAGGTTTTCCCACCGTCTTCGGAACAAAGCAATGGCACGGCCACGGTCACGATTTTATCGGGATTTTTCGGGGATATCCAGATACGGGCGAATACATAGCCATAGGTAAAGAAGGCGTTGTCGATGTATTTGTCGTGTGTTTTCTTCCAGGTTTTACCACCATCGTTGCTTCGGAATATTTCAGCGCCGGTAACATCAGCAGGCGGATCGGTGAAGGTGGATTTGTCTTCTGCGATATAGTCCGTTAGCGCGGTGGAGGAGAGGGTGCTGTTCTTTACTTTTTCCTTCACGGAAACCGCAGTTTCATTCGGGATGCGGTAGCGGCGTATAAAGGCGTCCAGTTTTTTATTATCCAGTGTGTCGAAACTTTTCTGGGTAAGTTTCAGGAGGTCTTTTGGGGAATATTCTTCATTCGTGGTATTTGGAGATGTTGTTTTGCGCGGCGCCTGGTTATCAACCACGGCATATAGAATAGAAGGGTCTTTTGCATACACGGCTATCCCGGTTCTTCCAACGTATTTGCCGTAGGGCAAGCCGCTGCCGGGCGTATTGAGCTTGCTCCATGTTTTGCCGCCATCGGTACTTTTATAAATTCCTGATCCTTCACCGGATTCCACGAAGTTCCAGGCCTTTCTTCCTTTCTCCCACATACAGGCATAAACGATATCGGGATTCACGGGATCACTGGTGATGTCGATGGCGCCGGTACTATCGTTGATGTATAGTGTATGTTGCCAGGATTTTCCGCCGTCTTCTGTTCTGAATACGCCCCGTTCCTTGTTGTTGGTGTACAGTTTTCCGGTAACGGCCACCAGTGCGGTGTTTTTGTTGCCTGCATGAAGCGCGATGCCGCCGATATGGTGCGATTCGGCTAAGCCGCAGAAGGTCCAGGTTTTACCGTTGTCTTCGCTTTTATACACACCCGTGCCTGCATAGGAGGAACGTTGGGCGTTGGGTTCACCCGTTCCCAGCCAGATGATGCGTTCTTTCCAGTTTACGGTAACATCGCCCATAAAGGTGTGGGGCAGGTTATCGGAGATGGGCGTAAAACTTTGTCCGTTGTTTTTGGTGTGCCACAAGCCGCCACTGGCATAGGCTACATAAAATTCAACCGGATTTTCAGGGTTCACGTCAATATCTGTTACGCGGCCACTCATAATCGTGGGGCCAACGTTCTTCAATGGAAGCGCCGAGAGCCAGGATGCATTGGCCAGTTTGCCACGCTGCTGTTCGCTTTCCGTTTTTTGTGCAGCCGTAGTGGGCTTGTAAGGTGATTGGGCGGCCAGTGAACCGGTGAGCAGGAGCAGGGCCGCTGTAGAAAGGGTGATTCTCATATCTGTTTAATCTTGTATTGTACTGTTTGGATCAGGATTCCGATATTGTTTTTTGTGCAGGGCGAACGAAATAATAGATTGGAATTCCGGCCAGTGTAATGATTAATCCGGGCCAGGTGTATTCCGGTTTGAAAATGATCAGCAGTATACAGAAACTCAGGCCCATGATAATATAAATGATGGGCAACACCGGATAGCCAAATGCCTTATAAGGCCTTTCCGCATCGGGTCTTTTCTTCCGCAGGATAAAAATACCCACGATGGTAAGCATGTAGAAGCCCACCACCACAAAGGAAATCATGTCCAGCAATTGACCGTATTGCCCGCTAAGACTCCACGCTGAAGCGAAAACGCATTGCAGCCAGAGTGCCCATGCCGGTACGTTGTTTTTATTGAGGTTGCCTGCTTTCTTGAAAAAAAGTCCATCTTTCGCCATGGTGTAATAAACCCTTGCGCCTGCGAGAATAAGGCCGTTGTTGCAACCGAATGTGGAGATCATGATGAGGAACGCGATCACGTAAGTACCGAAGGACGGGAATATTTTATTGGCTGCGGCGATGGCCACACGGTCATCGGTAGGAAAAGCCAGTTCATTCAATGGCAATACATTAAGGTACATCAGGTTGGCGAGGATGTAAATGATGGTCACGATCATGGTGCCGAGCAGTAAGCTCAATCCTATATTACGTTTTGGGTTCTTCATTTCTCCCGCGATAAAGGTGACGTTGTTCCAGGAATCGCTGCTGAAAATAGAGCCCACCATAGCCGCGGCGATACCGCCCAATAATACGGTTCCGCTGATGTTTGTCCAGCCCCCACCGGTGATAAACGCGCCAGAGGTATCGCGTTCTATCTGCCGTGCCTGGAAAGCGTTCTGCCAGTTCTCCGCCCAGAAACTTTCTTTCACGAGCAGGAACCCGAATATGATGAGTCCGAACAGCGCCAGCAATTTGGTAGACGTGAATATGGTCTGGATGAATTTTCCTTCCTTCACCCCCCGTGAATTCACATAGGTAAGTAATATAATGATGGAGATGGCGACCAGTTGTCCTGCATATATATTAAGTGGTCCGATGTTGAACAGGAAATACGTATTGCCCAGTTCAGGAACGAGATAAGCGAGAAACTTGGAGAAGGCCACCCCTACCGCGGCGATGGTTGCTGTTTGGATCACGGCGAAAAAACTCCATCCATACAGGAAGCCCATCAGCGGATTGTACGCTTCTTTCAGGTAAACATATTGTCCGCCCGCTTTGGGGAACATACCACTCAGTTCGCCATAACTCAATGCGGCGGTAAGCGTCATGAAGCCGGTGATCACCCATACGGCGATCAGCCAGCCCGCGCTGCCGGTGTAACGCATGATATCGGCGCTTACTATAAATATACCCGACCCGATCATGGAACCGGCCACTACCATGGTGCCGTCGAAAAGGGATAGCGTGGGCTTGAAACTGGATTGACTCATAAATGCTTGTTGTTCAATTTTGGTTAGGGAGGAAAGTTAAAGAATATTATCGGTGCCGCGTGTGATCTGCCTATCCGTATTTTCGCCGGTGTTGGACAGATTTTCACTATACAAGCATTGAGAAGCGCACTGTTTTTTCAAAAGGTAAAATACAATTAGGATAAGTTAATTCTCATGAAATACAGGGTTGCAGGATGAAATAATTTTAGGTGTAATTATTACAGTAATGATGGCTCACTATGACGTTTTAATTATCGCTGTTTAATTATCAAACATCTAACGAAACAATTGCCTGCTATGATTCTACGCTTTTGCTACTGCAATGTCGTGTGTGTTATACTGAGCGAAAACCTTCATTTTTCAAAACCAAAACCAACTGTATTATGAAAGTGCTATTTCAGCATTTTTCCCGATCATTGATGTTGCTTTTTCTGGCAACGTGTATGGGGAAGATCGCTTCAGCCCAGATTAAAATTTCCGGGAAGGTACTGGAGAAAAGTACCAAAGCGCCAATGGATGGTGTGGCCATCAGGTTAAAAGGGTCCACCACCGGAACTTCCACCAACAGCGAGGGTATTTATTCTATCACTGTTCCTTCTTCCAGATCGGTACTTGAATTCAGTTTTGTAGGGTATGCCGCACAACAGGTTACGGTAGGTTCCCGTACCGAGATTAATCTTGAACTGGAAGAAGATATTAAAGGAATGGACGAAGTGGTGATCGGTTACCAAACGGTACAGCGCCGCAGAACCACGGCTGCCGTTGGTTCGGTGAAAGGGAAGGAGTTCGAGAATACACCTTATACTTCTTTTGATCAGATGCTGCAGGGCAGGGTAGCCGGACTTACCGTACTGAGTGTTTCCGGTGAACCGGGCTCCAATAATATTGTAAACATCCGGGGTACCACCAGTTTGCAGGAGAACGGCATCAGTCAGCCTTTGTATGTAATTGATGGTATTGTGTTTGATGTTGGCGATATGCCTGCTGCTTACGGCAACAGCAACCCGCTTACTTCCATTAACCCGAATGATATTGAATCCGTAGATATCCTGAAGGATGCTTCTGCCTCCGCTATTTATGGTGCAAGGGCCGCCAATGGGGTGATACTCGTGAAAACAAAACGCCCCAAAAGCGGTAAGCCTGAAATGCGCATCTCCGCTTATACCGGTGTTTCCGATCGTCCGGCGCTGAAGCCTGTAGTGGCGGGCGCTGCCGAACGAAGGATGAAAATGGATCTGCTGCGTGCAGGTGGTGACTATTCCCGTATTGCAGCAGGAAACATGAACCTTTTCCTGACGGACAGTCTGAACCCCGCATTCAACAACAATGTTGACTGGCAGGGCATGTTTCTTCAAAAAGCGCATGTTTCCAACATCGATGCCAGCGTGGCAGCGAATGAAGAAAAATATGCCTACCGCCTCGCCATCAACAGGTATACTGAAGAAGGGGTAATGAAAGGATACGATTTTCAACGGCTTGCGCCAAGGTTGTTCCTGCAACTGCGTCCTGCTAAAAATGTACAGATCATTAATAACCTGTACATGTCTTTTCAAAAATCCAAACATGGCACAGGCGACGGAGGAAGATACCCTTTCTATGCATGGGGCTTCCCATCCTCTTTCTGGGCGCTTTCAGAAGAAAACATCAAAGCGTATACCGGCAGGCTGGATGAACTGATGGATGATGACCGCACCAGTTCCATCAACGGCAACACCAAAGTTGAAGTTACGCTGGCCAAAAACCTGTTGTTGAGTTCTACGCTCGACTACAACTTTAACAACAACCGCCGCGACTGGTACTATGACCGCGCAGTAAACCCTGCTGGAGTTTCTACCGCAATCAACAATGAATTTCTGACACGCAGGTATGAGCTTACCAATATGCTTACCTACTATACAACAATCAAACAGGACCATAACCTGAGTTTCATTGTTGGACAAGGTGCGGAGGAGCAGGTGGTGAACAGTACTTATATGAGCGGAACAGATATCACACTCAGCGCCATCAAAACAATTCAGGGCGTTCCTGCCGGACCCAATCTCTTTGGTTACACCTCCACGCAGGAGAGAAGTCGCCTCTCTTTCTTCGGAAGGGCTTCCTACAGCTTCAGAAACAAATACATGCTTGACCTCAACTATAGAAGGGATGCTTCTTCCCGCTTCGGAAGAGACAATCGCTGGGGTGAATTTCCCGCTGTATCGGCAGGATGGGTAGCTTCTGATGAAGCGTTCTTCAAGCCGGTTGAAAAAGTGGTTTCTTTCCTCAAGTTCAGGGCCAGCTATGGTATTACAGGTGTTGATCCTGGAAGTTATTACGCGCAATACCTTCAGCTCACCACGAACGCTTCTTATCCAGGCTCATCGCTGGGTCTCGTAGGGAATGGAAACGTAAGCACCTACAATGGCGTAACCGTGGCCTATCCAAACTATACGCAACCAGCAGCTACAAAATCCATCAGTTGGGAGCGTAGTCCGCAATACAATGTGGGTGTAGATATGGGATTGTTCAACGACAGGATCAACATTACCGCAGATTGGTACGTGCGGGATTCCAAGGACAAAGTATTTGATGTAGCGGTGCCTGTTACAACCGGCTACACCCTTGCCTCTGATAACTATGTGAGCCTGCGCAACACCGGTTTGGAATTTACCATCAACGCGAATATGCTTCCGAAAGCCTCTAAACTCAGGTGGAACCTGAACTTCAACGTGGCTTACAACGACAACTATATCACCAAACTGCCCGACGGTGGTCGCGATTTCTTCTACGGACCACCGTGGATGAGAAGATCACTCTCCATAGGCCAACCGCTTTTCAGCTTCCAGGTATGGCAGGTGGATGGTGTGTATGCCAGTACTTCGGACGTGCCTGTTGACCCGCTTACGGGAGACAGGATGCGCTGGGCCAACTCCAATGGTCCGCTCTTCTCCGGTGGCGACCCCGCACGCAGGGATATGAACGGTGATTATGTCATCAACGACCTGGACCGCATTACCATGGGAAGCCCCAATCCTGATATCGCAGGTGGTATTTCCAATACTTTCAGCTACAAAAACTTCTCTCTTGATATCCTGTGTAGTTTCATCTCCGGAAGAAAACTCTGGAACGGGTACCTTTCCGACAGGTTGCAGGATGCGGGAACTGCTGATCCTTACTGGATCTGGGGCGGAAGCGCAGGGCCGGCAATGGATTTCCAGGGCGCAACTTTCTGGACCAAAGAAGGAGACAATGCCACTTATCCTTCACTCATTACCAATACGGTGGACAAATGGCATATCGCGCAATCCATGTTCGTGGAAGACGCCAGCTTCTTCCGGATGAAGCGCATATCATTGGGCTATGCATTGCCGCAAACACTGGTGAATAAAGCCAAACTGAAGCAGGTAAGGGTATATGGTTTGCTCGACAACGTTTTCGTGCTGTCAAGAGCTACCGTTCCGGATCCTGAGGCGGTGGAGCCGAACGGCTATTCCAGCGGTAACGACTATCCCATGCCAAAGAAATTTACTGTAGGTATTGATATCAGTTTTTAAGGTACGCTTCCAAAATCAGACAAATGAAAAAAGTAATATTCCTTTCAATAATAACAGCGGGCCTGATGCTTGGATCCTGTTCCAAGTTCCTGGACAGGGAACCCATCAGTGCCGGAACAGACGAGAATTTCTGGAAAAGTGAGGCCGAAGCCGTAAGTGCGATTTCAGGGGCTTATGCACTCCTCAGAACTTCTTTTAATGATGCACTTGCTTTTTATGCGTATGGCGACTATGCCACCGATCAGTTCAGGTATAATTTTGGCGGAGATTACGGGCAGGTCAGTGATATGACCTGGAACCTCTCTTTCTCATTCAACGATACCTGGCGCCCCATGATGAAGTTGCGTCGCTACGATAACTTCTACCGGGTGATTGACCAAGCCAACCGTTGCATCAAGTACATTCCACAAATTCCTTTGGAAGAATTCTCCAACCAGGGCACGGCTGAAGCCGACAGGGCGCGTTTGGTGGGAGAAGCGTATTTCCTGAGAGCCTTCACTTATTTTTATATGGCCCGTGTTTGGGGCGGTGTTCCGCTCGTGAAAGAAACAGCCGGTAAGATTACTGAGGCGGTGGAATTACCACGCTCCACGGAAGAAGAAGTGCTGGCTGAAGTAAAAGCGAGTCTTACAGAAGCCATCAAACGCCTTTCCTGGGGATACAGCAGTGAAAGCAGCCGGGCAATACGCGCCAACAAAGGAGCGGCATTCTCCCTGCTGGCCCATACTTATGCCTGGGAAGGGAACTACGAGGATTGCGCAAAGGCCGCTGATTCCGTGTTGTTGAGTAACAATTATTCTTATGTTTCCCGCCAGAGCTATCTTGATATTTTTAAAGGAAAATCTTCCGAAGGTATCTTCGAGATTGCCCAGAATGCAAACAATGAAGGCAGCGCCGGTTCCATTTCTTTCTATACATTACGCGGCACCTATCTTAGGACATATACCGGAACACAGACACAACATCCTTTGGACGCTTCGGCTTTCCGCGCAAAGTTTCCCGACCAAACCGATCTGAGGGTGCAGAAAGCTTTTGCAGAATATAGTTCCACTGATCCTTTTTGTATCAAATACTCAAATATCCTTTACACAGGGCAGAACAATACAGGTCCTATCGCCCTGAACAATATCATTGTGTTCCGTTTGTCAGACATTGCGCTGTTGCGTGCTGAAGCGCTGGCAGCCACCGGGAGGTACAATGATGCGCGCCCCCTGTTGAATAATATCATTTCACTCGCAAAGCCCGGAAGTATGTACACTGGTGCTGATGCAAATATGCTGAAGGCTATTTTCGATGAAAGGGGCAGAGAACTTTTCCTGGAAGGACACAGGTACTACGACCTTGTTCGTCAGGCAAAGGCCACAGGTACAGTGAGCTTCGGCGGCAGCAGAATGCCCGAAGCCGCTTTTACTGCCGGAAAATACCAGTGGCCGATAGATCCTTACCTGATGTCGCTCAATCCAAGACTTGAGCAAACGCAATACTGGAAGGATAAAATGTGATCCCCTTATTTCAACCATCAAAGTAAAACGTATGAAATCAAATAGAATATGGATGCTCCCGGTGGTGTGCCTGCTGATGATACTGGCCACTTCCTGCAGTAAATCTGAATACTTTACAGACGGAGGTGTGCACACAGCTACTACGCCACTCTCCAATTACGATTACCTGAAACAGCATTCCTGGAAAAGTTTCGATTCCATGATGATGATCGTGGATTATTTCGGGCTGAAAGAAGAACTCAATAACGCGCCCACCGTTTTTGCAGTAACCAATTACTCCATCAGCAGGTACGTGGCGATCCTGAAGTTACAGCGCGATGAAAACCTTCCTTTTACCATTGATACTTTGTGTAAGGGGCTTTCTGCCGATTCCGTGCGCCAGTATTTCCTGGGGCAGAAGATCACGCTCGACAATGCCGCATCTACCATTACCGCAGGCTCCTCGCTTGGAAAAACATCCTGCGCGGTGGTGAAAGAAAGACAACCCAACAATTCCGGATACTACAACTGGGGCAATACGCCGGTGTATTCACTTTATTACATCAAAATTATCGGCACGGTTGACGACCCTACTGCACCACCTGTACCTGGAGCTACCGATGTTGATAAAAAGGTGATTTGTCAGACCACCGGCATTGAAACCCGGAACGGCACCACCTCCTTGCATGTGCTGTCCAACCAACATGTATTTGTAAGATTCTAGTCTTCACAACCAAAACTCTAAAGTATGAAACACATACGTACGCTGCTGGCCGCGGCGCTCCTCATAGGTTCTTTTAACAGTTGTATGAAACCCGAAGTTGGATTTCTGAGCGATAATATCTTTTACCGTTCCAATCCCTTCGTGGCGAAAACAGGGTTGGTGTATGCTTCAGCTCCGTTGGAAACCGATGGTTCCACCGCACCACTCTCCGTTAAATTGCTGGCTATACGCAATAAGGCAACAGGACAATCCGCTGATGATTTACTTAAAGAAAGAGAGATCACCACTTTTCTGTCTGAAATCCTGGAAACAGACAATACCATTGAGAAGCTGAACGCTAAAATGCAGAAAAGCATGGTGAAGCCTTTCAATGTGAACCCCATTGGCGGAAGACTGGAGTTCTCTCCGGCAACCGCTTATGTTACGCCCGGGGTGTACACTATTGATCTTGAAATTTCTAACGTAAGAGGAACCAGGATCATGAAAGATGCCTGCGAGATCAGGATTCAGGCGCCACTTCCTACCGACCTGTATTTGCTGAACCCACCTTTCTGGTCGTTGTCTGATGTAGGTTCTGAAGCTGTATTCTATACCATTTCTGATCCTATGACCATGAAAGTGGAGCACGATCCTGCTGGTCCCAACAAGATCATCTTCAAATGGAAAGATAAGAACGGCAGATTCTTTAATCCCAAAGCAGGTGATGTGGTGCTGCGCGGCGACCGTCCGCATTTCGCCACCATGAATCCCTATTTCCCGGAGGAAAAAACAGATACTGCCCTGGTGTTCCAATACCCCACGGTACCTGCTTTCCCGGTGCAGAAAGGCGCTTATGGCAACTACCTTAACTACTACCGTATTCCCGGTGGAAAAATTGACCTTGGAAAGAACCTGAACAATGCATTTGAAATGCGCTTCTTCGCGCCAGGTACCTGGAACGTAACCATTAATATTTCTGTGGCGGCTAAATTATAGCCGTCACTTTTTCCTTCCTTATCGTATAATACCACCGATAAATCATGAGACCTTTTTCCCTGTTGCTGACGGCAGGGCTGGCATTGCTTTGTGCAACCGCCGCCCGCGCCCAGAAAGAAGTGTACATTCCCAATGAATGGAAAAATCCCGCGGCAAACATTCCTTACGACCTGCAAAACCGTTCCCGGGAATCAGAAAACTTTGTAGTGGCCTGGGGGCCTTTGGTGGGCAACGATCCACAAACAGCTACTGACCCCAATCTCCGGTTCAATCCGCAGGAAGTGCTGGATACGTTGGAAAGCATTTACAGCTTTTACATCAGGGACCTTAAAGTGGTGGATGAGATCGGAAACCTCAGCAAGTACAAGATCATGATTACCATGAACGAAACCTGGCGGCCCGGACTGTACACCGGATGGGCCTTCGGTGGCGGATGGGATATGGTGATAGGTGGAATGTGGGTAGCGCCCGCTGCCACAAAAAACAGCGGCTGGGTGCTTTCACACGAATTCATGCACACCATTCAGTACATGGTGAGTGTGTTGTATCCCGGCCACGGTTACATGGGTGTGGACCATAGCGGCTTCTTCTGGGAAACACATGCCAATTTCATGGCCCTGCAACGTTACCCTGAACTCGTGGGAAACACGGATATGCCAAGGGGAATGAACATGAACCATTATTACATTGGTTCAGCCAGAAAACACTATGCCTCCTGGTATTTCCTGCAACTTTTTAAAGATAAATACGGGATTGAATTTATTAACCGTATCTGGAAGGAATCTGATCCTAACAGTAAAGAACACCCGCTTCAAACTGTGAAAAGATTACTCGGTCTTTCCCAGGAAGGATTGAATGACCTGATGGCGGAAAATGCCCTGCGTTGCGCGAAGTGGGATTTCAGCAACCGCGCGCAAATGACTGCTGCTGAAAACGGACTCGGCAAAGAATACTTCTGGAGAAGATACATGCTGCTTGATTCCCTCGCGCCCGGGAGATTCGCAATTCCCGACCGGCTGGCACCACAGGATTACGGCACCAACGTGATCCGGCTGTTCCCCAAAAAAGAGCAGGGCTGTGATAAAGAATACGTGTACCTCCGCTTTAAAGGGCATGTGGATGCCGGAGCCAACTCTGGATGGCGTTTTGGTATTGTTACCGTGCAACAGGATGGCGGTATTACGTATAGTCCTACCATGAAAGATGGCGAACTCTTGTACACCTTACCCGACAATACTACGGAAACCTACCTGGTAGTAATGGGCGCGCCAACAGTGCACCATAACTACAACTTGTTTGAGCCTGGTTTCCCGAAACTTTACAGGTATCCCTGGGAAATAAATATTCAGGGAGCGGTACCTGAAGGGTATCAACCTGGCTTCAGAATGATGAATGGTGTGGCCGGAGCGGCCCATGCCAATGGCGGTGGTTTCGTGGCATCAACTGCATCTGTGGCCGCAACCGCTTATGTTGCGCCCGGCGCTGTTGTCCTTGACAGGGCGCAGGTTACCGGGAACGCCCGCATTGAAGGAAAGGCAATGGTAGGCGATGATGCCCGGGTAATGGACAATGCCATTGTAGGCGGATTCGCCATCGTAGCAGGTAACGCAGAAGTGCGCGGAACTGCCAAAGTAATAGAGCAGGGGGCTGCGTATTTTGGCACGAGAGTGAATGGAAACGCCACCCTGAAAGGCAATGCCGTGATGTTTTACGCCAACATCAATGACAATTCACTGATAGGTGGAAACGCCTTCACCTGGGGTGCCGATAATTTAGGCGGCTCCATAGAAATAGGTGGCGATGCTGAAATAGGTGGAACCTGCACTGCCGGTAAATACCTCCAGGTGCCCTGGCTGATTACCGCACCGGGTGCGCCCGCGCGGCCCGCTTGCGACGGGCAAACAGAACATGCGCTAAATAATGATGTAAACCAGGCTTATCAACTGTTTTCAGCCAGCGAAATGGCTTTCTCCAAAAGAGTGAGTTGTGGCGAAATAACAGGAGAAGCAGAAAATATGCCTCCGGTAGTAAATGCCGGTACTGAAAAAACCATCACACTGCCCGTGAACTATGTAAGGTTATCCGGAACATTTTCAGATCCGGACGGTACCGTGGAAACTGCCTTATGGACTAAGGTTTCTGGTCCTGCGGCCACCATCATCAACCCCGGAAGCGCCGATGTAATGGTGCGTAACCTGGTGGAAGGCATTTACGTATTCAACCTGCGGGCGACGGATAACAACGGAGCCATTGCCAGTGCCGAAGTAAAAGTGACTGTGTTGAAGGCACCTGATGAACCTGTAGTGCCCATTGACAATGGCCCGGGCACAGATTATATCACTAATTTGCAGTTCTGGCCAAATCCCGGTGTGGGAACAGTAAAAATAAGATACCCCCGCATTACAGGCGGAGAACTGCTGGTTACGGATGCACGTGGAAAGGCGCTTAAAAAGCAACAACTGAATGCAGGCAGTACTACGGAAATCGATGTTTCAGCATGGCCCGCAGGCATCTACCACGTGCGGTTATTCGACACCGATGGGAAAAAACATTTTGGCAAACTGGTAGTGGCACATTAACCATTACTCCAAATCCGCAACAATGCTTACATGCAAACAATATTTCGGTTTAGGGGCGATGGCAGCCATCCTGGCTTTGTCTGCTCCGGCGGTCGCGCAAACCAGCACAACCTATCGTCCTGTGCTTACCGGTGCAAGTTTTTTAAGGAACCCGCTTGACGCACGGTCCGGCGGCATGGGAGAAACAGGCGTGGCTACTTCAGCTACGCCCGGTGCGGTGTTTTTCAACAATGCCAAACTCGCTTTTGCTCCGGAAAAGGGGGCATTGAGCCTGATGTATATGCCAGGCGCCACGGAAGATGGGTTCCGCGGAACTTATATGGCCGCGGTAACCGGTTACGGAAAGATAGGGGAGAAAGAAGCACTTTCAGGCGCACTCCGGTATTACACCGCGGGTAACATTCAGTTCATGGATGCTTCGGGCAATACCACAGGAAATTTCTCGCCAAAGGAATTCGCCATAGATGGCGCGTATGCAAGGCAGCTTTCTGATCATTTTTCTGCCTCAATCGGTTTCAGGTTTATTCATTCCAACCTTACCGGTAGCCAAACCATTGAAGGGAAAACCATGGAAGGCGGCAGCGCGTTTGGAAGCGATATCGCGTTCTTTTATACAGGTCGGAACCAGCAGGGCGAAGGGTTGAACCTTGGCGCCACCATCAGCAATCTGGGAACACGCATTGCTTACGGGGCGGGTAATACGAAGAACTATATCCCGGCGAACCTGGCCATTGGCGCGGCTTATACAGTGAAAATAGAAGAGGACCATCGTCTCGAATTCGCCGCGGACCTGAACAAGTTGCTTGTGCCAACCCCACCTGATCCTTCCGCTTCAGATTATGCGGCTCAACTGGAGCAGTACCGGAACAAAAGTATTCCCGGCAGTTGGATGACTTCCTTCTCCGATGCTCCTGAAGGATTCAGTGAAGAATTGAAAGAAATGACCCTGGGAATCGGAGTGGAATACGGGTACAAAGAAGTGCTTCGCCTCCGTGGCGGATACCTGCTGGAAAGCAGGGAAAAAGGCGGAACGCCGGCATTTACAGCCGGTATAGGATTAATGTACCGCAAAACATCGGTCAACCTGGGGTGTCTGTTTCCTTCAGGAAAGGGAATTGCCCAAAACACAGCCTTTAATACGCTGCGTTTCGGACTGGAATTTGCCTTTTAATATCTGCTTATCTTCTGTTAATATATGCCTACCCTGTGTGGGCAAAGAAAATTAGATTTACAAACCAATCACGAAAGCCGTTTCATTCAGACTCCTGCGGGGCCAAAGGCGGAACAGGAGGAAAAAGAAATACCATTATGTTGAGAAAAAGAATTTCCCATGCGGGACTACTCGCCGTTTTGTTGCTGCCCGCAGCAGGCATGAAAGCGCAACAACAGATGCAGCGCGATTACCCCATTCAGCCGGTTCCCTTCACGCACGTGCACCTGCACGACGATTTCTGGGCGCCGAAAATTGAAGTGAACGCCAATGTTACCATTCCGTACGTGCTCGAAAAATGCCGGGAAACGGGAAGGATAGACAACTTTCTGAAAGCCGCCGGCAAGATGCCCGTGGGGAAAATTACCGAATACCCCTTCGACGATACGGACATCTACAAAATGATTGAAGGCGCATCCTACGCGCTCCAGGTTAAGAAAGACGCGTCTCTGGAAAAATCACTGGATTCACTGATCGCGATCATCGGGGCGGCCCAGGAACCTGATGGGTACCTGTACACCTTCAGGACCATGAAGCCGGAAAAGCTGCACCCCTGGATCAGCGAAAAAAGATGGATGAAAGATTGGGACCTGAGCCACGAACTGTACAACAGCGGTCACCTGTATGAAGCGGCTGTTGCCCACTATATTGCCACCGGTAAAAAAACGATGCTGAACATCGCCATCAAAAATGCTGATCTCCTCGTAAAGGATTTTGGTCCCGGCAAACTGGATGTCTTCCCCGGCCACCAGGTGGTGGAAATGGGCCTTGCCCGTCTTTACAGGGTTACGGGTAAAAAAGAATACCTCGACCTGGCCAAGTTCTTCCTGGATGTACGCGGAAAAAGTTCCGTGGGCCGTGGTTCCGAATACAGTCAGTCGCACAAAATGGTGACCGACCAGCACGAAGCGGTGGGGCACGCCGTTCGCGCTACTTACATGTATACCGGTATGGCAGATGTAGCCGCGCTTACTGGTAATCCCGATTACCTCAAGGCCATCAATGACATCTGGCACGATGTGGTGGAAAAGAAAATGTACCTCACAGGAGGAATCGGTGCAACGGGTGCCGGAGAAGCTTTCGGGGCGGCTTACCAGTTGCCGAATATGTCGGCTTACGCGGAAACATGTGCCTCTATTGCCAATGTGTATTGGAACAACAGAATGTTCCTCATGAATGGCGATGCGAAGTATGTGGATGTGATGGAGAGAATATTGTACAATGGCCTGCTTTCCGGTATCGCGGCCGATGGAAAGAAATTCTTCTACCCCAATCCGCTGGCCTCTATGGGGCAACACCAGCGCAGCGCCTGGTTTGGATGCGCCTGCTGCATTTCCAACGTAACCCGCTTTATGCCTTCTGTTCCCGGGTACGTATATGCGCAAAGTAACAATGATCTTTACGTAAACCTGTTCATTGCAGGTAAATCTGATATTACGTTGCCAGCCACAAAACTTTCTCTGGAACAGGTGACCGGATATCCCTGGAAAGGAAATGTGGAATTGCTCGTGAATCCTGCTAAAAAAGCCACTTTCGCACTTCGGGTACGCATACCCGGTTGGGCAAGGCAGGAAGCTGTTCCCGGCGATCTTTACCGTTTCGCAGATACCACCACCTCAAAAGTTGTGGTGAAACTAAATGGCAAACCCGTTCAATATAAACTCGACAAAGGATATGTGGTATTCAACCGTACCTGGCAGAAAGGAGATAAAGTGAGTCTGGAGTTGCCAATGGAAGTGGAGAAGGTGCTGGCCAATGCAAAAGTGGAAGATGATAAAGGACGCTTCGCATTGCAACGTGGCCCCCTCGTGTATTGCCTGGAAGGTCCTGACAATACTGATAGCGTGGTGCAGAATATTGTAGTGAATGAAAAAGCGCCCGTAAGTTCACAATTCAACGAAGATTTGTTCAATGGCGTATTGGTACTTTCCGCTAAAGGAAGTTCTACCAGCCGCCAGTTGAACTCCGATCAACTGATCAAAAAAGAGCAGGAAGTAAAAGCCATTCCTTACTACGCGTGGAACAACCGCGGACCGGGAGAAATGGTGGTATGGATTCCTTACCTGGAATCTGCCGCCCGTCCAAAGCCCGCGCCCACTATTGCTTCTAAAGCCAAAGTATCAGCCTCTGTACGCGACCGCAGGATGATGACGGCCCTGAACGACCAGTACGAACCCAGGAACTCACTTGACAACAGTGCTGTTTATATGCATTGGTGGCCCAAAAAGAATACACAGGAGTGGATTCAGTACGATTTCAGTCAGCCCACCACCGTATCTGAATCTAGTGTTTACTGGTTCGATGATGGTCCGTTCGGTGGATGCCGTATTCCCGCTTCCTGGAAGGTGCTTTACAAAGATGGCGACAACTGGGTGCCGGTAAAAACCACTGCTCCTTATGTAACGGAGAAAGACAAATACAACGTCGTGAAGTTTGAACCCGTTCAAACAACGGCGCTCCGTATCGAAATTCAATTGCCGGAAGACCATGCCACCGGTGTACATGAATGGATCGTTAAATAAGAATCACCTTACAATCTCACGGATGCAATACCGGAATATATGCATGGCAGTGCTGTGCGTGCAAACTTTGTTTAGTTGCATGGATGTTACCGCCCAGCAAAGGGCATCCATGGTGATCCATACGGGAACAGTAAAAAACACGGTTTCGCCCAACCTGCATGGGATATTTTTTGAAGAGATCAGTCATGGGGGAGAAGGTGGTTTGTATGCTGAAATGATCCAGAACAGGGGATTTGAAGAAAGCCGCCTGCCACCTGGCACCACGTTGGAGAACGGTTTCATCGTTCCCAACCGCACGCCACATTATAACCTGAATGGCCGGGCCTCCGACTGGCGCATGCCCTGGCGTAAAACGGAACACCCTTACTGGCGGTTAAATGCAGCGCCCGACGCGCAAATCAATATTCGCGTTACTCAGGAAAATCCATTGAATACGGCCACGCCCAATTCCATGGAAGTGCAGGTGAAAAAACTCAGTACCTCCGGAAAGAACGATCTTTTAAACGAAGGATTCTGGGGTATCAACGCCAAAAAAGGAGAACAGTATAACCTTAACTTTTATGCCCGTTCCGCAGGCGATTACACTGGTCCGCTTACCGTGGCGCTGCAATCGGAGGACGGAACAATACTGGCGGCGCATACTTTCAATGCCGTTAAAGATACGCAATGGAAAAAGTACAGTTGCGCCCTAACCCCCAATGCTACCGATGGTAAAGCACAGTTCGTTTTCCGCTTTGGCAGTACAGGGAAATTATGGATCGATTTCGTATCGCTTTTTCCGAAAGAAACCTTCAAAAACAGGCCCAATGGGCTTCGTAAGGACCTGGCGCAATACCTGGCCGATCTGAAACCGGCATTTGTGCGGTGGCCGGGAGGGTGTTTTGTAGAAGGCATTAACGTAGAAAGCGCACCCAACTGGAAGACCTCTATTGGTCCGGTAGAAAAAAGACCAGGCACCTTCAGTGTATGGGATTACTGGTCCAGTGATGGCTTCGGTTACCACGAGTTTCTCCAGTTCTGCGAAGATATTAACGCTGACGCCCTCTATGTATTTAATGCTGGTGTTTCCTGCGAATTCAGAAGCGGTACGTTTATTCCTGACGCTGAACTACAACCGGTAATAGATGATGTGCTGGATGGCATCGAATATGCCATTGGCCCCGTTACTTCCAAATGGGGTAAGGTGCGCGCCGCTAATGGCCATCCCAAACCTTTCCCTTTAAAGTATGTGGAGGTGGGCAACGAGCAGCATGGCCCCTGGTATGCAAAACGGTACAACAAATTTCACGATGCCATCAAAAAGAAATATCCCCAACTGAAGATCATCTCCAGCATGGGCATCGGGGACATCAACCGGCACACACTCGACAGTATTCATACCACTGATATCGCCGATGAACATGCTTACAAAGCCGCGTGGTGGGCCTTTTCCAACTACAATCATTTCGACCGCTACAAACGCGGGGATTATGAAGTGTATGTGGGTGAATATGCCACCAATGGTGGTGTGGGAAGCGGAAATATGCTCGCGGCGCTGAATGATGCCGTGTACATTCTCGGGATGGAAAACAATGGCGATCTCGTGAAAATGTCGAGTTACGCGCCACTTTTCGAAAATGTGCATACACGCCATTGGCCCGTAAATCTCATCAATTTCAATGCTGCGCAAAGTTTCGCCCGGATATCTTATTATACGATTCAGATGATGAACCAACACCGGGCCGATCAGAACCTGAAAACAGAACTGAAAATGATTGCGGGTGAAAATGTTCGTCCGAAATATGCCGGTAGTATTGGCCTGGCTACCTGGGACACAGAAACCGAATACCGCGATATAGAAGTAATTGCCGATGGCAAAACGGTGTACAGGAGTGATTTCGACAACAAGCCGGGCGAGTGGAAAGCTGTCCGCGGCAAATGGGAGGTGAAGAACGGTGCAATGGCGCAAACAGCGCAGGGCGCACAGCGGCTCAATATCCTTACGGGGCAGCATTTCGAAACGTACACCTTGAAGTTGAAGGCGCGGAAGATAAGCGGCTACAATGCTTTCATCATCCCTTTTGCGGTGAAAGATGAAAACAAACACCTCCGTGCACATATCGGCTCACACGTGAACAATAATTCCGCTTTTGAAATCGTGTCCGGAGAATCCGTGGCTGATGTAACGCCGCAACGCCGGCTTCCTGCCCCGATAGAAAACGGAAAATGGTACGATATACGCCTGGAAGTAGGTGCCGATAAAGTGGAGTGCTACCTTAATGACCGGTTGCTGATGACTTACGAGGAACCCGCCAAACTCATTGGCCTGGCCGGGAAAGATGCCACTACCGGAGAACTGATCGTGAAGATGGTGAATGGCCATGAAGAAGCCTGTACCACCGATCTGCTCCTGGATGGCTTTGAAGTGGCTTCCGGAGACGCGTATGTATTGAGCGCTCCTGCATTGGAGGTGGAAAACAGTTTTTCTGCACCAAAGCAATACATCCCTTTAAAAACAACATTGGGCGCAAAAGGAAAGACTTTCTCCCACACTTTTGCACCTTATTCCATCACTGTTTTACGGTTGAAACCTGTGCGCAGGTAAGGTGATCAGGCCAAAATCCAACTTCTTCACGCTAAAATCCGTTTACTCCAAGCTGTGTTATCTTGGTAGTTTTGAAAGACAACATAATACCCTTCTAAATGATCTTTCGTTCCATGCTCGCGGTGGCGGCAGCATTTTTGCTGAATGATGCCTCCGCTCAGATAACCCCGTATTTTCCTTCCGACCAGGAAATGGCGCAACGGTATGCGAATGCCGCTGTACGTGATAGTATTTCCAGGCAAACTGTTTTTAAGACGAGTGTAAACCCTCAATGGACGGGCCCTTCTGCATTCTGGTACGCCAACAGGCTACCCGAGGGAAGAACGGAATATGTTTATGTTGAAACACAAAAAAACAAACGTATCCCTTTGTTCGATGGCGATAAACTGGTGTCGGCACTGGAAACAGCTTCAGGTAAAAGTATTCCGAAGGACCGTTTCCAGCTCAGAAATATGTACGTTGCTCCAGGTGCGGCTTATGCGGTGGTGGAACTGGATGGAAATTTCTGGAAGATTAAACCCGCTGATTATACCGTGGAAAAAACGGATATACTGCCAAAAGATACCACCACTTACCCGGGGTTATTGCGCACGCGCGGCAGGTGGGAATGGTTTAGAAGTCCACGTGTTTCCCCCGATGGAAAATATACGGCGCTTGTCCGCGACAACAATATTTTCATTGAACCAACAGATGGCGGAGCTGCCGTACAATACACCACTGATGGCAACTCGGAAAAACCTTACGGTGACCTGGCATGGTCTCCCGATGGCAGCTACCTTGTAGGCTACAGGGTACACCGGGTGGAAGACAAACCCGTGTATTACATCCTCACGGCGCAGGAAGGAACCTCAAGGGGAGAACTGAAATCACACCACTACAAACAACCAGGCGATGAATTTTCCACCTACGAGATGTACATCGTTAACCGTGAAAATAAAACGACACAAAAGGTAAATACCGATGTGATCGATTTTTTCAGCGCCCCCAGGTTGCAGTGGTTCAAAAATATTCCCGGAAAATTCCTATACGAAAGAGTGGACCGTGGACACCAGCGTTTCCGCATCATTGAAGTGGATGCTGCCACCGCTTCCACACGGAATATCGTGGATGAAAAAACAAATACCTTCATCTACGAGCAAAGAATATTTACCCATTATATGCCCGATACCGGAGAAATACTGTGGGTAAGCGAAAAAGACGGCTGGCGCCACATTTACTTGGTAGACGGCAAAGCCGGAACTATTAAGAATGCCGTAACCAAAGGAGAATGGGTGGTAAGAAACATAGATAGTATTGATGTGAAGAAGCGTGAAATATGGTTCCAGGCGAGTGGTATGAATCCTGGTGAAGATCCTTATCATATTCATTATTACAGAATCGGCTTTGATGGAAAAAAACTGGTAGCGCTCACGCCGCAACCTGGTAACCACCGGCTTAGTTTTTCTCCCGATAAAAAATACTTCGTGGATACTTATTCCTCCGTGAATGTTCCTCCGGTAAGTATTGTTGGACGTGTATCTGATGGAAAACCCGTGCTGCAACTGGAGCAGGCCGATGTCAGCAGGCACCTGGCAAAAGGTTTCCGTTTGCCCGAAGTATTTGTATCCAAAGCACGCGACGGTAAAACGGATATCTGGGGCGTGGTCTATTTTCCTTCCGATTTCGATTCAACAAAGAAATACCCCATCATCGAAAACATCTATGCCGGTCCGCAGGATGCTTTCGTGCCGAAATCATTCACCCCAACGGGCGAGATGCAAAGTTTGTCTGAACTGGGATTCATCGTGGTGCAGATTGATGGTATGGGTACCGCAAACAGGTCAAAAGCTTTTCACGATGTATGCTGGCAGAACCTTGCCGACGCGGGCTTTCCCGATAGGATCGCCTGGATGCGCGCACTGGCGGCCCGGTACCCTCAGGCAGACACGGCAAGGGTTGGATTGTATGGCACTTCTGCAGGTGGACAGAACGCACTTGGCGGACTTTTGTTTCACCCCACCTGGTACAAAGCCGCGGTTTCCGCCTGTGGCTGCCACGATAACCGGGTAGACAAGCAGTGGTGGAACGAGCAATGGATGGGGTATCCCATTGGAAAACATTACGAGGAGCAGTCTAACATCACCAACGCGCATAAGTTAAAAGGTAAATTACTCCTTATCGTGGGGGAAGCGGATACCAATGTGCCGCCGGAATCTACCTACCGCGTGGCGGACGCACTCATTAAATCGGGAAAAACATTCGATTTCCTGGCTGTTCCGGGTATGGGGCACAGTGATGGAGGCGCATACGGGCGGGTGAAAAAACGTGACTTTTTCGTGAAAAATCTGCTGGGCGCTGAACCGCCTGACCGCAACGGCGGTGCCGCTATAGCGGTGCCACCGGGTACCCGTTAAAAAACGGTAGCTTGAAGGATGACCACTGAACTTAAAATGAAGGCGCAGAGAACCGTATAAACAAAAATTGTCTCATCAGCAATCAAAAAATAAAAGAGGGTGTATCAAAAAAATGATACACCCTCTTTTTAATACTGCGAATATTAACAAGGAACAGCGCTTGCTTTGCTATCCGGAGTTATTATGATGCGTTCTTGTAATAGCTTTCCACGTATTCGCTGGGTGCCTGGCCTACGATGCTCTTGAACACGCGGTTGAAATTGGTGATGCTGTTAAACCCGCAGTTGTAAGCAATGGTGGAAATGCTGTCGAATCCACCATCGGTGAGCTTTTTGCAGGCTTCGTTGATACGAACTTCGTTGAGGAAGGAAACGAAAGTATGCAGCGTACGTTTTTTGAAATACCGGCAGAAGGCCTGCGGGGTCATGTGCGCTTGTTTGGCCACATCTTCCAGCGTGATGGGCTGCGCGTAATTGGTCATAATGAAGTGATAGATATTGCTGAGGCGGATGCCTTCATGTTCACTTACACTGGAGAGTTCGGTTACAGTGGCCAGTTCTTTCACATCCGGGATAGCGGCGAATTTTTTCAGTATCTCCACAAAAAGCAGGAACTGTTCTATACCCGAGGCTTCGCTGAGCTGGTTCATTTTGTGGCCGATATCCGCTACATATTGTTCTGGAATGCTGAACCCACTGCGGTGCTTTTGAAGAAAGGTCCGGATCGATTTCAATTCTGAAAGCTCAAAAAGGTATTGAAGTTTCCCGTTTGGATTAAAGAATATGGTGAGCGCCTGCACTTTCTTTTTGCTTTTCGCATTAAAATAAATAGGGTCGCTTTTAAATACATGTGGCTGGTTGGCACCGATGCAATAGATTTCGTTGGATCGGAAAGGATACATGTTATTGTCTACCACCAGCGTCCCTTCTCCCTTCTGTATCCATGTCAACTGCATTTCATCGTGGCGGTGCAGGTGCTGGTAGAAAAAAGGAAGCACATCTTTTTGAACGATGATGTTCTTTTCTCCCGGAACGGGAAGGGTGAATTGAAGGACTTTCATAACAGTTTATTTTGGCTGGTGAAACTGACTGATAACATCTCCAAATTAATTTATTTATACAATATTAGCTTTTAGGTGTGAAAAATGGGTAAAATAAGGTTAAAATACTGCTAGTAGACTATTTTTATCCCTCAGTATTTTAACGGATAATGTTCCCGTTTTTTGGCTATTTATTCCCGGTATTTTAACATCACCCACTTTTTTTTGTATGCGGCAGCTACATTTGTGGAACCTGTTGGTGCAGGATGGCATTAACGGGTACCATAAATAGTTTTATCGTTGCGTTTGCCTGACGAAGAACGATTGTCGGTGAAAAACGAGTAATCATGAAAGTTTTATATTGTACTACGCCAGGAAAGTTTGATTATGATGAAAAGGATAAGCCGGAGGTTGCACCGGGTTACTCCTTATTAAATGTGAAGCGTGTGGGAATCTGCGGCACGGATCTTCACGCTTATGAAGGTACTCAGCCCTTCTTCAGTTACCCCCGCATTCTGGGGCATGAACTGGCCTGCACATTTGTAGCAGGAGCCGACGGCTTTGAACCGGGGGAAGCGGTCACGATTATTCCATATTTCAACTGCGGTACCTGTGTGGCCTGCAGGCGCGGGAAAGGCAACTGCTGTACGAAGATGCAGGTTTGCGGCGTGCACCTTGACGGTGGAATGGCGGAATACCTGCTTGTGCCGGACGATAAACTCGTGCATGGCAACGGACTGTCGCTGGATGAACTCGCGCTCGTGGAGCCGCTGGCTATCGCCTTGCATGGTGTAAAACGTGCGGCCGTGGAAGCAGGAGAGTGGGTGCTGGTTATGGGAGCAGGTCCTATAGGAATTGGTATCATTGAATTTGCCCGGATGTACGGTGGAAATGTAGTGGTGGCCGATGTGAACGAGGATCGCCTGGAATGGTGCAGGAAAAACCTGGGTGTTCAGCATACGATTAATCCGGCTGCAGAGGAACTGACTGATAAACTCGGGGCATTAACCAATGGTGAAATGGCCACCGTTGTAATTGATGCCACCGGAAGCAACCGCGCCATCCACAATGGATTTCCGTGCATGGCACATGGCGCAAGGTACGTGCTGGTGGGATTGCAGAAAGAGGCCATCAGTTTCAGTCATCCGGAGTTTCATAAGCGGGAGAGTACCCTGATGAGCAGCAGGAATGCGACCAGGGAAGATTTTGAAGAAGTGATCGACGCCATGAAGCAGCAAAAGATACAGCCGCTGAAATGGGTAACGCACAGGGTGAATGCAGATGAAATCGCAAAAGAATTTCCAGGTTGGCTTGATCCCAAAAATAAAGTGATCAAGGCATTGACGAATTGGTAGGCTGAAGGATTGATGTTCCTCAGGCAACCGGTACAGAGAAGCCAAAAATACTGCCTTCACCTGGACTGCTTTCCGCCCATACGCTGCCGCCCTGGGCTTCCATGAACTCTTTGGAGATGGATAAGCCCAGTCCTGTACCCGTTTTTTCCTGTGAACCTGGTACTTTAAAATACCGGTCGAACAATCGGGGCAGGTACCTGGAATCAATACCCATTCCCTGGTCCTTAACGGTGAAGATGACCCGGTTTTCCTGGAGGGAAGTGGTAATATCCACCGTGGTGTGCCCGGGCGCGTACTTGACGGCGTTCGACAAAAAATTTGTGAGTACCCAGGCTGTTTTTTCGGGATCAGCGAAGATGCGCCGGTCGTGGTGAAAGTAATGCTTTTGAAAACTGATGCCTTTCTGCTGCGCGAGGAACTGTACGGCTGAAATGGCTTCGTCGAGGATACTTTCCGGCGCAACGGGTTGAAGTTTCAATTGAATATGGCCGGTTTCCACCTGGCTCATATTCAGTAGTTCACCTGTGATCCGGAGTAAGCGGTTGGCATCGTCATGGATACTTTTTACAAGGTCCTCCTGTTCTTTGTTGATGGTGCCGATGCGGTTATCGGTGAGCAGTTGCGCGCTCATTTTAATGGAGGCGATAGGTGTTTTCAGTTCATGGGAAATGGTGGCGATGAAATTGGTCTTCGCCTCGTTCAGTTCATGAAACGGGGTGATGTTTCTCAGTACGATCACCTGGCCAATTGTTTTTTCATTGTTGGTGACGCTGAAGGTATCCGGCTGAAAATAGCTCTCTTTGTTGTTCGCGAATATCTTGAGTTCCTTTCCTTTTGGATGCTCCTGGAGCAATGTTCGCATGAGGTCGTTTTTCAACGCGATATCCGGGGCGTATTTTCCGGTGATATCGGCTTCCTTCAAACCGAGTAATCCTTCCGATACTTTGTTGAGAAAAAGCACACGCATATTTTCATCCAGGCCGATGATGCCATCGTTCAGTTGGTTGATGATGGTTTCAATCCTGCTCTTTTCGAATTTGATCCTGGCCAGGTTGCTGTGTTCATATTCGTCCAGTTTTTCGGCCATGGTATTGAAGGCATTGGCCAGGTCGCCGAACTCATCTTTTTGCTGGAGGTGGATGCGCTTCGAATAATCCTTGTTCACAATGGCGCTGATGCCATCCGAAAGCGCTTTCACCGGTGCGCTGATCACGTTGGGGAAATTCACTGCCAGCGTGAAGGCCAGCAATACCAGCACAGCGAAAATGATCATCAGCCAGGTGCTGAATTTTTCAGCGTTGTGTTCCGTAGCCAGGTTCTTCCGGAAAATAGCGTTCTGGTTCACTTTGTTGATGTTCACCAACGCGTTCCGGATAATGGCCTTGAGTGAATCCGTGGAGTTGCCGCGCACGAACAGCCCTTCGTAAGCCATTCTGAGCTCCGCCGTAAAACTGGCTTCTCCGGGTTCGGTGATGTTGGCGAGTTGTCCGGACAGGCTTTCTTCAAAAACTTTCCGTGCGGTACTATCCTGCGGCAGCGCTTCCAGTGCATACAACATGTTGGTATTGTACACCAGTGTCTCGTAGTTGTTTTCCAATACCTGTTCAGCATCGTTTTTGAGTTGCCGGATGGAAATAATGCCCAGGATACCCGAGATCAGGATCGCGATAAAGAGGAAGCCGGTTCCCAGACTGAGTTTTGTTTTGAGGCGCATATCAGGATAAAATTACGATGTCGGTATCTGATTGGGATAATTTATTCAGCAACTGGTTGAATACTGCTGTACTCAGGATAATGCCCAACAGGTTGAAATGAGGTTTCCCGATACAGATGGTGGTGATATTTTTTTCTTCAGCCACAGCGATGATGGCTTTGGCGATGTTGTCGGCTTTCACTTTCACTACCTCTCCTCCCAATTCCGTGGCCAGTTTAAGGTTGTTAATGAGGTGCCGCTGCGCGGCGAGTCCGATACGGTCGCTGTTTTCTTTTGGTGTCTGAACATAAAGGAGGTACCACTTTGAATGGTAATAGGCCGCGAGCCTGGCAGTTTTCCGGATCACTTTTTTGGCGGTATCGTGGTTGGTGCTGATGCAGGCCAGGAAACGTTCACTGCGCAATTGGGCGGAACGGGGCAGCTCGGTTTCTATCTTCCGCTCTACCTGTGTGGCCACTTCTTTCAGGGCGAGTTCCCTTAACTGGAGGATCTTTTCGGGCTGGAAGAAATTATTCAGGGCGATACTGATTTTTTCGGGCGCGTAAATCTTTCCTTCTTTCAGTCTTGTAATCAGTTCATCCGCGGTGAGGTCGATGTTCACCACTTCATCGGCCTGCTGTAATACGGTATCGGGAATACGTTCCGAAACCTGCACGCCCGTGATGTTTTTGATTTCTTCCTGTAAGCCATCAATATGCTGGATGTTCACAGCGCTGATCACGTTGATGCCCGCGTCCAGTATTTCCATCACATCCTGCCATCTTTTTTCATTTTTGCTGCCTTCTATATTGCTGTGGGCCAGTTCATCTACGATCACCACTTCAGGGTGAAGGTTCAGGATGGCCTGGAGGTCCATTTCCTCCAGGTCTTTTCCTTTGTAAAACAGGTGCCTTCTTGGGATTTCTGGCAATCCTTCCAGCAGCGCGTGTGTTTCTGCACGGTTATGCGTTTCAACATATCCGATCTTCACGTCCACACCATTTCTCAGGAGGGTGCGCGCCTCTTGCAGCATACGGTAGGTTTTGCCTACCCCGGCGCTCATGCCGATGTATATTTTGAACTTGCCGCGCCGCGACTGGCGGATCAGTTCCAGGAAATGTTGCGCGGATGTTTCTTTTGAAGGCATTGTACTGTTGTGAATAATGAAGTATAAATGGTTGTTGCCGGAAATAAGTTTGCTGATCGTCAGAATGCTATTGCAATGCTGAAGTTGACCATTCCGTTCCCCGAAACCGGTTCACCTTTCCGCTCAAATATTTCATCCTTCGAAGAGAAGGCGCGTCCTTCTAAACGGACCATAGCATCAGGCATTGGTGAAAAATCCAACCCCAGCGAATAACCAAAGGTCTGAAAGCCATTTGGCGTGCTGGTGGCAATGATCACGCCATTCGGGTCCGAATAGTATTCACCTCTTGCATTCACACTCCATTTTTCGTTTACGGCATACCGCGCGATGAGTACCGGAGCATACCATATATAGAAATCATTGCTGCTTTTTGATCGTTGCTGCACACCAATATCAAAGCCGGTGGTAAAGCTTGTTTTACCTTTTGTTACCACGGCGTAAAGGTTGTGAAAATAACGCATCAGCCGTGTGTCGTCGGGTTGATCGGTCCCGATAAATGTACTGTAGTTGAGTGTTGTATTGGTACTTGGTTTGAATTGCACCTGAGTACCGAAGCTCATCAACGAATTGCCTTCCACTCTTTGTATGCGTTGCCATCCGTTCAGTGCGAGGGCGCTGAGGAACCATTTTCCATTCGGGGTATTGTAGCTGATTTTAGCGCCGCTTTCATAATAGGGTGAGTTTTCAGCAAGGATACTTCTGGTAAGCGTTGGACAATCTTTCGAAATGGCGCTTTCAAAACCAATGTGGGAGGGGAATATGCCCGCGTCAAGCCATAGGTCTCTTTTGTCTGAGAGTTTTAGACCGGCATTGGCTTCGAATACATTTTTCAACACGCCAGGTTCCGCGGCATAATTGGCGTTCATATAAGTTCCGGCGGCCAGCGCAATGTTGGCCCTGACTTTATTCGTCTGATAACTGGCTTTCAGGAAAGCGAGATTGATGTTGAATTCGTTATGCCTGTTGTGGCTGTAAAGAAAGGATGGTTTGGTATTGGAAGAGGGCTTGTTAAAATCGTAACCATAATAGGCTTCCACATAACCGGTTATTGAAAACCTGTCTGTGGAATCCTGGGCGCAAAGGGCACTGCCGGTAAGAAGGCAGGCGCTGAAAAGAAATGTTCTCATTTTGGGATTTATTTATTGAATTTGATCCAGGGCGATGTTGAGTTGTAATACATTGATAGTGCTAGTGCCGAACAGGTTGAATAACGGCCCCTCCGTATGTTTTTTCACGAGCGCCGTGATGGTCTTTTCCGGGAGACCTCTCGCTGTTGCCACTCTTTTTACCTGTACCATGGCTGATGCCGGGGAAATATGGGGATCCAGTCCGCTTCCGGACGCGGTTACCAGTTCCGAAGGAATCTCATTCACGCTGATACCAGGATTGTGCGCAAGGAATGTATCGATTCTTTCCTGCACTGTTTTCAGGTAATCGGGAGTCGATGGTCCTTTGTTGGAACCGCCTGAACCAGCCGCGTTGTAATTTACGGCTGAAGGCCTTCCGTGGAAGTACCGATCCTGCGTGAATTGTTGGCCGATGTTGGCATAGCCAATTGTTTTGCCGTTTTTTTGAACTGTCTCGCCATCGCCTTTCCCTGGAGCCAGTTTTGCGATCCCGGCGATCAGCAGGGGATAAAGTACGGAGCAAATAAGGAGGAGTACGATGGTTAATTTTATGGAGGGAAGCAAATACTTTTTCATTTGCTGATGTTTGAGGTGTTAGATAAATAAGGATATAAACAGGTCGATCAGTTTGATGCCGATGAAGGGAATGACCATGCCGCCAAGTCCATACACCAGCAGGTTGCGTCTGAGCAGGGCGCTTGCGCCGATTGGTTTGTAGGCCACACCTTTCAATGCCAGTGGTATCAGCGCCGGAATAATAAGGGCGTTGAAGATGACCGCGGAGAGAATAGCGCTTTCCGGACTACCGAGCCGCATGATGTTCAGTCCCTGCAAAGCGGGTATGGAAGCGATGAACAAGGCAGGAACGATGGCAAAGTATTTGGCCACGTCGTTGGCGATGGAAAAGGTGGTCAGGGTACCCCGTGTCATCAGCAATTGCTTACCGATTTCCACGATTTCGATGAGTTTGGTGGGATCATTATCAAGGTCCACCATGTTGCCTGCTTCTTTGGCGGCCTGGGTGCCGCTGTTCATGGCAACGCCCACATCTGCCTGTGCGAGTGCCGGGGCATCGTTGGTACCGTCGCCCATCATTGCGACAAGTTTTCCCGCTTCCTGTTCTTTCCGGATATAGATCATTTTATCTTCCGGTCTGGCTTCCGCAATAAAATCATCCACACCGGCTTTTTCTGCGATGTATTTTGCGGTGAGGGGATTATCACCGGTAACCATGACCGTTTTTACACCCATTCTGCGCAGCCTTTCAAACCGCTCCGTAATACCTGGTTTTATGATGTCCTGCAATTCAATCACCCCCATCACCTGGTTGTTCCTGCTCACCACTAAGGGCGTACCGCCATTAGAGGAGATTGTTTTTACTTTTTCCTCCGTCTCAACCGGGAACCCGTTTCCTGATTGAATGGCCTGTTTCCGGATGGCATCGAAAGCGCCTTTTCTGATCCGGGTGTCCCCGAAGTCTATACCACTGCTCCTGGTTTCCGCTGTGAAAGGAATGAATCGGGCATTTTCTTTGCGCAGGGTGGTGGTTTTTACACCCAAAGATTGTGCGAGTTCCACGATTGATTTGCCTTCAGGTGTTTCGTCGGCGAGTGAAGAAAGTGCGCAGGCTTCCATGAAATCAGTTTCGGTAATGCCGGTTACCGGCCAGAAATTGGTGGCCTTTCTGTTCCCGATGGTGATGGTGCCGGTTTTGTCGAGTAATAAGGTGTCGATATCACCTGCTGTTTCCACTGCTTTGCCGCTTTTGGTGATCACGTTGGCACGAAGGGCACGGTCCATGCCGGCGATGCCGATGGCGCTCAATAATCCGCCGATGGTGGTGGGGATGAGGCACACAAACAGGGATACAAATGCTGCAATGGTGATGGGGGTTTGCGCGTAGTCGCCAAAGGGTTTCAGCGTAACGCATACGATGATAAATACCAATGTGAAACTAGCGAGCAGGATGGTGAGCGCGATCTCGTTGGGTGTTTTCTGCCTGCTGGCGCCTTCTACGAGGGCGATCATTTTATCGAGAAAACTTTCACCCGGATCGGTGGTTACACGCACTTTTATATGATCGCTCAATACTTTGGTGCCGCCTGTTACAGAGGATTTATCTCCACCCGCTTCGCGGATTACCGGGGCCGATTCTCCTGTAATGGCTGATTCATCAATGGTAGCTAATCCTTCAATAATTTCTCCGTCCATCGGGATGGTGTCTCCTGCTTCACAGATGAATACATCTCCTTTCCGGAGGGAAGAGGAGGGAATTGTCTTCACTTCATCGGTGTACATTTCACCGACGGGGAACACTTTTTTTGCGGGTGTTTCTTCCCGTGTTTTCCGCAGGCTTTCTGCCTGGGCCTTTCCCCTTGCTTCGGCGATGGCTTCCGCAAAATTGGCGAACAACAGGGTCAGGAAAAGAACGATGAATACGGCAAGGTTATAGCCGAAACTACCTTGTGTGGCGTCGCCGGTGATCCCGCTGTAACAAGTAACGAACAACAAGATGGCGGTGCCGATTTCTACGGTGAACATCACCGGGTTCCGGAACATCAGGGCCGGAGATAATTTAGTGAATGACTGTTTGAGCGCGGTACTTACCAGCGAAGACTCCAACAGTTTGTGTTGCTTTTGCATGGTGTTATAGTTGAGAAAAGGTGTTTAATTCAGTTGGAAAAATTCGGCTATGGGACCCAGTGTTAATGCGGGGAAAAATGCCAGTGCCGCAAGGATCATGATCACGGCGTAGGTCATGATACCGAAGGTGGCCGTGTCCGCTTTCAATGTGCCGGCTGATTCGGGAATGTATTTCTTCTTTGCAAGGAGTCCGGCGATGGCCACCGGTCCGATGATGGGGATGAACCGCCCGAAAAGCATTACCAGTCCGGTACTTATGTTCCAAAACATATTGTTATCGCCCAGTCCTTCAAACCCGGATCCATTGTTGGCCGAAGCGGAAGTGTATTCATACAGCATTTCTGAAAACCCATGACTACCGGGGTTATTCAGCCAGTTCGCCGGTTGCACGGCCCAGTTGATTTGTGGATGATGTACGGCGAAATAAGCAGATAACGCTGTTCCCACCAGCACCAGGAACGGGTGCAATAACGCGATGAGCGCCGCTATTTTCACTTCTCTGGCTTCTACTTTTCTACCGAGAAACTCCGGTGTTCTTCCCACCATTAAGCCAGAGATAAACACTGCGATGATGAGGAATATAAAATAGTTCAGCAGCCCAACGCCCTTGCCGCCGTAAAAGCAGTTCGTCATCATACCGAGCATTTGCATGGCGCCCGAAAGTGGCATGGAACTGTCGTGCATTGAATTGACTGAACCTGTTGATATGATGGTGGTCATCACCTGCCAGTAGGCGGAAGCGGCTACGCCGAAGCGTACTTCTTTGCCTTCCATAGCAGTGGCATCTGCCAGACCAAGCTGGTGGAAAACAGGATTCCCGTTCAGTTCACTCAGCATGTTCGGAACCATAAAGGTGAGCATGCCCAGCGTCATTACGCCGAATACCACATAGCCGAGTTTCTTCCGCCTTATGTAGAAGCCGAAGGCGAAAATAAGTGCCATGGGGAGGATCACCTGGGCGATCACTTCAGCCATATTGGTGCCGTAATTAGGGTTCTCCAGCGGGTGTGCTGAGTTCACGCCAAACCAGCCTCCACCATTGGTGCCAAGGTGTTTAATCGCGATCATGCCCGCTGCCGGTCCTCTGGACACCTGAACACTATCACCTTCAAGCGTGGTGATGTTGTCTTTGCCTGCAAAGCTTGCGGGCGTACCGTTGAGTACCAGCACCGTGGCCAGCACAATAGAAAGTGGCAGCAGAATACGGGTGATGGTGCGCGTGAAAAAGAAGTAAAAATTACCCAGTTTTTCAGTGGTTCTTCCCGCAAATGCACGGAACAATACCGCTACTGCTGCCACACCGGTGGCGGCGGAAACAAATTGAAGGAAGGTGATCACCATCAGTTGGGTAAAATAGGTAAGGCCAGATTCGCCCGAGTAGTGCTGGAGGTTACAATTCACCAGGAAGCTGATGGCGGTGTTGAAAGAAAGGTCGGGTGACATACCAGGATTTCCATCGGGATTTAACGGGAGTTCTCCCTGGAACAACAACAGAAAGAAGGCATACACCAGCCATGCCAGGTTGATGGAGAGCAGGGCCATCAGTTGTTGCTTCCAGTTCATTTCCCGGTTCGGATCAATGCCGGAAACACGGTAGATGAGCCGCTCGAAGGGAAGCATGAAATCAGAAATGGTCTTTTCACCGTGGAATACTTTCGAAATGTATTTACCCAGTGGAAAAGCAATGAGTACGCTCAGGAAAAAACAGAGCAGTACGCCGTATAATTCGGTTTGCATGTTCGGTGTTTTAAGGTTAGAATTTTTCTGGTTTCAACAACACATAAACCAGGTAGATAAAAACAAGAATGGATACGATCAGGAATACCGTCATCATGGTCTTTGATTTGAGGTTAGATGTTTTCGAAAAAGCTGATGCATTTGAAGAGGAGCCAGAAGCCCAGCAAACACACGATAAAAAGAATGGTGGTGAGCATAAGGTGATTTTAGTGCGATTGAATGATCTGCCGGATATAGATGGAGAAAAGTACAATGGGCATTCCGGCTTTTATGATGCGCCATTCGGTCCGGTTGCATTGCGCCTGCAGCATGGAGAAAGAATAGACATAGGTGTTTTCCACAGCATTTTTCAGGGCCGAATTTCCCCTGGCATGGATTCTTTCTGCCAGTCGCATACATTTGCTGACCTGGGCGAAGTTTCTTTTGCGGATCATTTCGCGGGTGTGGTGGAGCAAGAGGTGCATAGCCTGGTGCGCATTGCCCAGAATGGAAACGTGTGAAAGTTCTTTTTTCAGTTCGGGAAACTCATCGGCCAGTTCGGCCACCGCTTCATATTGGTTCATACATTTTGATTTACGCAGCGTATCAGCCAAACGGCATACCTGTTTGGCAGGCTGAAACCTGTTGTTTCCTGTAAATCAATCCTGGTGTGGGTTTAAAGGCATTTATGTTTTAGTTTCCATTATTTTGGCAAAAGAAAAACCCTCTCAAAATGAGAGGGTTTTATCAAAATGATGCGGTTGGTTTATATTTTGTATTCTTCAATTTTACGGTAGAGTGTGGCGGTGCCGATGTTGAGCAACCTGGCGGCTTCGGTTTTGTTGTTGCCCGTATATTGTAATACACGCAGGATATGTAGTTTTTCAACGCTGGCCAGGTCGAAGGCAGACAATGTTCCTCCCACCGGGGCGCTGAACCGGATGTCTTCCGGGAGTTCTGCTTCGGTGAGGGTATCCGTTCCGGCCATGATCACCGCTCTTTCCACGACGTTCCTGAGTTCCCTGATGTTGCCTTTCCAGGTATGCTGTTGCATTTTTTCCAGGAATGCATCGCTGATGGAGGGTGTTTTGCGGTTGAGTTTTGCGGCGAAGAGGGCTACAAAATGTTTGGTGAGTGCGGGAATATCTTTTTTCCGTTCCCGGAGGGGTGGGAGATGGATAGAGAAAACGTTCAGGCGGTAGAACAAATCTTCGCGGAACTGGCCTTTCTGCACTTCTTCTTTCAGGTCCCGGTTCGTGGCCGCGATGATGCGCACGTTCACTTTGGAGGGTTTGGTGTCGCCTATTTTCAGGAATTCACCGGTTTCCAGTACACGTAAAAGTTTGCTTTGAAGATCGGTGGGCATTTCCCCGATTTCGTCAAGGAACAGCGTGCCGGTATCGGCTTCTTCAAAAAGTCCTTTTTTATCCCGTACCGCATTGGTGAAGGCGCCTGCACGGTAGCCGAAGAGTTCGCTTTCCAGCAACTCCTTACTGAAGGCGCTGCAGTTGAGTGCCACAAAGGGTTTGGCGTTTCGCTTGCTTTGGTGGTGGATGGCTTGCGCGAATACTTCCTTTCCTGTCCCGGTTTCACCGAGCAACAACACGGTAGCATCGGAAGCGGCCACACGTTTGGCCTGGTCGATGGCCGATTGAATGGAAGGCGCATGGCCCAGGATGCTGTCGAAACTGTATTTTTTACCTACCTGCTTTTCCAGTTTTTCAATGCGTATCTTCAAATCGGCCTTTTCCATGGCCCGGTTGAGCAGTGGAATGATCCGGTTGTTGTCGTCTCCTTTTACGAGGTAATCGAAAGCCCCGTTTTTTATGGCCTGCACACCATCGGGGATATTTCCGTAGGCGGTGAGGAGGATTACTTCTGCTGAAGGGTGTTTTTCTTTCAGTTCCACCGTGAAATCCACCCCGCTTCCATCGGGTAATTTCACATCACATAAAATGATGTCCGCAGCCGTTCTCTCCAGTATTTTTCCGGCCTGTTTCAAGGTGTCGGCTTCCAGTACTTCAAATCCCTCCAGCGTGATGATGCGCTTCAGCAAACTGCGTAGTTTGGCTTCATCATCCACCAGTAATATCGTTCCGGCCATGGGTGTTGTATATTTTTCAAAGCTAGTAATTTACTGTTCAGCGGGATGGTATAAGTGTAATTTTCTTACATTCGCAATATGTCTGAAGCAATCTTATACCTGAAAAAGGCCAATATATACCAGGGGAAATCACTGATCCTGGAAGATGTGAATATTTCGATCGGTCGTGGAGAATTCGTGTACCTAGTTGGAAAAACCGGATCCGGTAAATCCTCTTTGCTGAAAACGCTGTATGGCGACCTCACGCTTAAAGAAGGAGAGGGCCAGGTAGTGGGTTTCGATCTCCGGAAAATGGATTGGAAAAAAGTGCCCTTCCTCCGCAGAAACCTGGGCGTGGTATTCCAGGATTTCCAGTTGCTCACCGACCGTAACGTGAACGATAACCTGAAGTTTGTACTGCGCGCCACGGGTTGGACCGACGATAAACTGATGAACGAAAAGATCGCCGACGTGCTCGATAAAGTGGGCCTCAAATCGAAAGGATTTAAAATGCCCTTCGAAATGAGTGGCGGGGAACAACAAAGGGTGGACATCGCCCGCGCTCTCCTCAACTCCCCTAAGCTTATTCTTGCCGATGAACCTACCGGAAACCTCGATCCTGAAACTTCCGACGAAATCATGCAACTGCTTTTCCATATCGCTAAAGATTACGGAACGGCCATCATTATGGCCACGCACGATTATATGGTGATCAACAAGTATCCGGCAAGGACGTTACGCACCGAACGGGGTAAGGTGATCGACAATGCATCCATAACCATGTTATGATCTCGGTCTGCATCCCCGTGTTCAACAGGGATATCACCGGGCTTGTTGAAAAACTCCGTCCAGGTTTACAGGCTTCGGACGTACCTATTGAATTGTTGGTGGCAGATGATGCAAGTCCCGATAAGGATATTGCAGCGAAAAACGAGGCGGCAGTGCATGGCGTGGGTGGTGTATTCATTCGTTACCCTGAAAACCTTGGTAGAAGCCAGATCCGGAAAGCAATCGCCCGAAAAGCAGCATACCCCTTTCTTCTTTTTATTGATGCAGATTGCACGCCACAAAAAGAGGATTTCATTGGCGTATACCTAAAATCTCTTCCCGCTGATATTGTTTGTGGTGGCTTGCTGTATGAGGCGATGCCCGAAAAACCTGCGTTACAACTGCACTGGAAATACGGCATACAAAGAGAGGTTCCGGCTGCAAAACATGCCTTACTGACTTCCAATTTTTGTATCCGGAAAGAACTGATGATGCAGGTGCCAGACCTTCAACTTCCAAAAGGTTACGGGCATGAAGACAGTTGGATGGAAGCTTGGCTGCGTTCAAAAAGGGCTGTTTTTCATTTTATAAATAATCCGGTTTACCACCTCGGACTGAAAGATGCCGATATTTTTTTACGGCACCAGGAAGATGCGGTGGAGAACCTGCTCTACCTTTATCGGCAAAAGAACGAAGCTGCCGCGTTTCTTTTCAAAAACTCTTCTCTATTGAAATCGCTTAAAAGGCTTGAAGGGCTTGGGCTTACGGGCTTCTTCGCGTTTTTACACAACACTTCCGGTAAAGTGCTACGCGGAAAACTTACAAGGGGAAACCTTTCATTGTATTGGCTTGACTTGTATAAGCTCGGGTATGCCGCCAGTCTTCTTAAAAAGTCGGAACGGTAGAAAGTTGTTCTACAAACGCCTTCGCTCTTTCGCCGGAATCGTTAAGTGTAAGGAAGTATTTGTTCCGAAGCGCAATCGCTTCTTCATGAAACGGCACATCAAAAAGACCTTCCATCAGAATCCTGGCATCAGCGGCGTTTTCAATGTGGTGACAACTTTCTTTCACCAGTGGACAGGCATAACCATCTCCATAATAAAGGCAGTGCCGTCCATACATTAAAGCATTGTAGATTTCAGATTTTAAACCTGTTTCGGAAAGAAAGGGCAGAAGCTGAATATGTGATTTGCGGATAAGGTCGATCACTTCTTCTTCAGAAGGAGATTCCACCAGGCAAGCCAGTTCATTGCGCTCCACCAGTTTTTTCAGCGAAGCCGAAGGGGCCTTTCCTGCCAATACAAAAGGCAGGGCGCTGTTTTCAAACACTTCCTGCAACAACCAGATGGCAGAACGTTCATGTTCAGGGAGCGAAAAATCGCCGAAGTAAAAGCAGTAATTTCCTGTTCCGGGTGTGCTTCTGCTTTCCTGTGGATGCAAAAGCATTGGAAATAAAGTTGCTTCAGCTCCGAGTTCGTTCCTGAAATAGTCGTGATCCTTTGGGTGTAAAGCCAGGAAAGAGGATGCTGAGGCGAGTTGTTTTTCGTATTGTGTTATCCTGCGTGATTCGTTGAGTTGAAAAAGTTTTTTACCCAGTCCGTTACTGAACGCGCCGGATTCCTTCGCCTGGATTTTAGGAATGCCCAACAACCTGAGATAGGTATGCGGCCTGGGTTGCCATCCGGGCTGAAGCAGCACACCGGTGCTTTCCCAATTGTAAAATAATATGGGGGCTGTATCAGCACGGAGCCTTTCTTCCAGTAATGGGTGCGTTCTCGCCGCAACTTCATAAGGGATACCAAAAGCAACAGCTTTATGCCCGGAGCAAATAGGATAATGATACACTTCGGCGCAGCAACGGCTGATCCGCTCACTCACCGGCTCCTCTCCAAAAACATGCAATACAATGTCCAACGGCTCCGTGGCCAGTGTTTCCAGTTCAAAATACAACAAACTGCCCAGCCCGTAGAAAGTATGCGTAACCGGACAGGGGGAAACAATATGTATTCTCTTCTTCACTGATCTATAACACCCGGAAGGTGATTTCGTTTAAAGTGTTTAAAAGAACGCAAGTATAACAACATATTACAGCTAATTACGATAATTTTTTAATTTACAGGCCTTTCGGATTATTATTGCCTATTGAATCGCCTCAATGAATCCTGGTAAACCAAGTGATTATAAATATGAAGTGCTGGTGCTGGTTCCCGCGGTAACACCACGGATAAGCTATGTGTTCGAGTTCCTATCCGGTAACAATGGGCTGCTCCTGTTTTCCCCCACAGCCGACGCTGCTGTTTACAGCAACTTCAATGGTTTAAAGCTCAATTATACCGGCGTTAAGGAAGAGGGTATTTGCTGTATTACCCCTCATGCCGTTATGTTGAATGAAGGAATAGTTCCAGTAGCATTTGATCTTGATTTTTTCCGGGAAAGAATGCATGCAGATCGAAGCCTATCGCCTATTTTGAATCCTGACCGAGATGTGGTCGCTTTCATATTTTACCTGGTGAGCCGTTACGAGGAATACCTGCCGCACATAAAGGATAACCATGGAAGGTTTCACCATACGGCAAGTGTGTTGTGGCAGTTGAACGCTCTTCATTTCCCGTTTGCTGACGAACTCGCCGTACAACTATATGCTACATTACTTCCTGAAGAAATTGTGTTGGAACACATCAAACGCGGGTATCGTTTCGAACATACCCTGGATATAGACCAGGCTTACCAGTCGCGGGGAAAAGGATTTTTCAGGAATGCGGGTGGCTTTCTTAAGAATGTCGTGAAAGGTGATTGGCCTGCGGTATGGGGTAGAATGCAGGCGATTTTCAGGAAAGACTTTTTTGATACGCACGCCTTCATTCATACTATACACGAGCAATACCATTTCAGGCAAAAAGTTTTTTTTCTGGTGGGTCGGCATTCCGGCTTCGATCCCGGACTGCCCGCAGGTTCCGCTCACCTCAAAAAACTGATCCAGCAGTATATGGCCCGTTGTGAGGTGGGGCTGCATCCTTCTTATCTGTCTTCAAAACAGGAAGAATTGATCGCGCAGGAAAAAAATGTATTGGAGTCCATTACCGGAAAACCGGTGACAGCCTCCCGGCAGCATTTTCTGCGCTTTGCACTACCGGACACTTATCGGGCGCTGGAGGCCGCGGGCATACAACAGGAATATGCTATGGGGTACGCGGGCTTCAACGGGTTCAGAGCCGGCACCTGCAAGCCGTTCACCTGGTTCAATCTGGCTACCAATCAAAAACGAACGCTGAGGGTGTTCCCACTTTCCTGTATGGATGGTACTTTGCTGGAAAGTTGCGGCGATAATATGGATCAAATGCTGGAAGAAGCACAACAACGGATAGATGCCTGTGGCCGATATGGCGGTATCTTCATTTCTTTGTTCCACAATCACCTGCTGAAAGATGATGCAGTTGGTAAGAGATGGAGAATATTGTATGAAGCGCTGATCCGGTATGCGATTGAAAAGGAAAACTGATATGGGGAAAAAAGCTTTCGTTTGCGTAATGTCTGATTTTGTTACCGATCAACGGGTGATAAAAACCACTTCGTTTTTGCTGAAGAAAGAGTATGAGGTGACGGTTTATTGCCTGAAAGGCAAAGCAATACCCGCTGAAATACCTGTAACGTTAAAACAGGTGAAGGTATGGCGTCAAAAGGGCTTATTGTTTTTCCTTTCTTTCAATTTGAATGTATTGCTGAAAATGCTGTTCAGGAAAGCTGACCTGTATTGGGCGAACGATCTGGATACGTTATTGCCCGTGTATCTCATGGCGAAACTGCGGCGTAAAAAGATCGTGTACGACAGCCATGAATTGTATACGGAGCAACCATCGCTGCAGGGAAAGAACGCAAAGAAGAAAATATGGGAAACCGTGGAGCGTTGGTGCATGCCGGGCGTTGATCGTTTTATCACAGTAAATGGAAGTATCGCGGATTGGTACAAGGAGAAGTATGGGAAGGGTGTGGGTGTGGTCATGAATATGCCCTTGCTTTCTGTTACAAAAAATATTGTTCCTGTTACGGATTTTTATCCGGGCCGGAAAATCCTTATCCTGCAAGGATCCGGTATACATAAGGGCAGGGGTGGCCCTGAAATTGTGGCGGCGATGGCGCACCTCGATGCAACGTACCTGCTGGTGATAATTGGTACAGGCGATGCCCTCCCATTGATGCAGTCAATGGTGAAAGAAAAAGCTTTGGAGGAGAAGGTAGTCTTTCTTCCGCGTATGCCTTACCGTGAGATGATGGCCTATACCAAAGCGTCGGCGCTGGGACTTCACCTCGATGCGCCGGATGGGAGCCTGAATAGTTTGTATTCCTCGCCTAATAAGCTTTTCGATTATATACATGCCGGAATACCTGTGCTGGCGGCTCCTGGCGCAGAGATCAGGAAGGTAGTGGATAAATGGAAAATTGGTTTTTACCTGGAACAGGTAGATCCGGTTTCCCTTGCCCATAGCATAATGGAAGTGTTTTCAAACAGTGGCTTGGTGGCGGAACGAAAGGTGAATACACAAAAAGCTGCGCCGGAGCTTTGTTGGGAACACCAGTTGGTGGAACTGGAACGTATTTTAGCGGGTGTTTTAAGGTAGAAAAATATCTAACGTGCTGAATATTTTCTTTCCTGCAGAACCGTCTCCGTAAAGCGCATTATTGTAGGCGTGTTCGTCCGGTATTATATGTATGGGGGGAGCGGTGTTGAAGTCGTACCAAAGCATGTTCCAGTTGCCTTCAAGTGTTTCTTTCCATTCCGTTTCTTTCCTGATGGTGATGCATTTTTTCTTCATCCAGTAAGCTTCTTTCTGGAGCCCGCCGGAATCGGTCAGTATAGTGTTGGCGAATTTGGCATATTGAATGCAGGCCGAATAGGAAAGGGGCGCTATGAATTGAATATTCGGATAGGCTGAAGTGTGAATATGGTGTAATTGCAGGTGTTTTTCCGTAGAAGGATGCATGGGAAATACAACCGGTATATCCAGGTTGTTGAGTGATTGAAAAAGCCTGAGCAGGGAATCTTTATTTTGTTGCGTATAATTTCTATGCAGGGTAAGCAGGTGGTAGGGATAAGCTACAGGTGGTTGTGTGGCCAGCGCATATTGGTGCAGGAGCAGGTCCTTCATCAGGTCGCCGGTATAAACAACATGACTGGCGACACCTTCTTTTTCAAGGTGTATGCGTGCGTCTTCAGAGGCGCAGCATAAAATATCCGAAAGTTTGTCGGTAATGCACCTGTTCCATTCTTCCGGCATTTCAAAATTACCGCTGCGTTCACCTGCTTCTATGTGGATCAGCGGGAGGCGCTTCCGGTTTGCGGCGATAGCGCCTGCCAGGGTGGAATCCGTATCGCCGAATACCACAATGGCCGAAGGTTGGTGTGCTTCAATCTCCCGCAATATGGCCGAGATCATGTACGCGAGCCTGTCATCACCGTGTTGACCGGAGGTATCGAAGGAGTGATCGTGGAGCAGTGTAAGGTCCCTGGCGATCTGGTCGTAGAGCGAGGCGTCGTAGTGCTGGCCGGTATACACCATTACCAACTCATAATGTGCGGGAACGGCCCGCGTTAATGCGGCCTGCTTTATAAGCTGGGGGCGGGTTCCGGTAATGGAAAGGATTTTTTTACGCATCATAACGCGCTATGGGTTAGCGGACAATTGTTGTAGATGTGCTCAATCATTTCAACACTTGCGAGCGCTTCGTACCCGTTTGTAAGGGATTGGGTGTTTCCTCCGTTTAACGCGATCTGAATTTCTTCATACATCATGGTGTGTACTGGGGGGAAATCACCTGCTTCAGCAAGTTGAAATTCCGGATCGGCCCATTGTTGAAAAACCAGTTCCTGCATGTTGTTTCCACCCAGTTTTACGGTGGCTTTTTCACCTACCAGCAGCAGGGAGATTTCCATATTTTTATCCGTGGCGTTCACGGTCCAGTGGATGTTGCCTATGGCGCCATTTTCCATCTGCAACACTGCCACGCCGGTATCTTCGGTTTCTATAACATCTTTATGAAGTGTGTTGGTACGATACCCATTCGCTGAAACAGGTTTTCCTGCCAGCCAATACAGCGCATCTATATAATGACTGAACTGGGTATAAAGAATACCGCCGTCGGGGAACTGTTTGCCGCGCCAGGTGTTTTCAAAATAAGCAACGGGCCTGTTCCAGGTGCAGTTCAGTTGGAAGCTCAGCAGTTTTCCCATTTTTCCTTCGGAGATGGCTTGTTTCAGTGCAATCACTGCCGGGAAATAGCGCGCCGCTTTTACCACCCACAAATACCGGTTACACAACCTGGCGGTTTCCAGCATCTGCCATCCGGCTCTGGAATCGATACAGAGCGGTTTTTCGCAGAGCACATGTTTGCCCGCCTGTAAACTTTTGATGGTGTGCTCCGCGTGAAAGCCATTGGGAGAGCAAATGGCCACAAGTTGAACATCGGGGTGGGCCGCCAGCATCTCGTCAACAGAAGTATAGGCTTTTGCACCGGTTTCTTCCGCCAGTTTTTCAGCGGCGGTAAAATCGCTGTCGCATACTGCCGAAATAGTGCCGGTGCGCTTCATGGCAGCGGCGTGCCTGCGGCTGATGCGCCCGCATCCGATGATGGCGAAAAAAAATGGGTCACTCATATTTGTAATGCGTTCAAAATTAAGGGTATTGAAGCAGTTTATCGCACCTGGTGAAATTTGTTGGGAGGTTGGTTTTAAATAATTTTGCCAAACCGAAATCAGGGCTTACCTTTGCAGACGATTAAAATAGAGAGATTAAATTATTTTTGACAAAATGTCTTACTTAACAACTGAAAAAAGAGCGAATATTTTCGCAGAGTTTGGCGGGAAAGCTACCAATACCGGTTCTATTGAAGGGCAGATTGCTTTGCTCACTGAGCGTATTTCGCACATTTCGAAGCACCTGCAGGCCAACAAAAAAGATTTTTCAACCCACCGTGGTCTGATGAAAATGGTTGGTCAACGTAAAAGGCTGCTTACCTACCTCAGCAAGCACAACCTCCAGGGGTACCGTGCATTGATTGAAAAGCTGGGTCTCAGAAAATAATTCCCATATATGATACTAACAATTCCCAACTGCGCTATGTCCGGTTGGGAATCGTTTTTTTGTATATGCACAATTTTCTGACCGATCCTTTGAATCAGATCCTTCATCCGGAGCCAGTATTGTTCCCACTTGCCGGAAAATACGGACCGCTCCAGTAAACTGAAAAAAGTTATGCTTTCTCAGCCTATCAGCAAATCCTTCGACCTGGGTGGCGGACGTACCGTTACCATCGAAACAGGTCGCCTCGCCCGCCAGGCACACGGTTCCGTTACCGTTCGCCAGGGTAATTGTATCATACTCGCCACCGTTGTGGCCAACAAAGAACCACGCGAAGGGCAGGAATTCTTCCCCCTTACTGTGGATTATACCGAAAAGTTCGCTTCTGCAGGACGTATCCCCGGCTCTTTCTTCAAAAGAGAAGGCCGTCTCAGTGATTACGAAGTGCTGGTGAGCCGCCTTATCGACCGTGCCCTGCGCCCCCTCTTCCCCGAAGATTATTTCTGCGATGTTCAGGTACTGGTAACACTCGTGTCTTCCGACGCTGAGGTACTGCCCGATGCTATGGCCTGTCTCGCAGCCTCCGCCGCACTCGCCGTTTCCGATGTGCCTATTAAAGAAATTATTTCAGAAGTACGCGTGGCCCGTATCGCAGGTGAATTCAAAGTGAATCCCACCCGTTCTGAACTCGCCACTGCCGATATGGATTTCATCATCGCCGCCACTGAGAAGAACCTCATGATGGTGGAAGGTGAATCCAAAGAATGCGCTGAAGCCGACCTCGTGAAAGCACTCGAGATCGCCCACGAAGCCATCAAAATTCAGATCAAAGCGCAACAGGAACTCCGCGACGCAGTGGGTGTAACTACCAAGCGCGATTACACGAAGCCTGTTCAGAACGAAGAAGTGAAAGCGAAAGTGGAAGCCTTCGCCAAAGACAGGATGTACCAAATCTCCAAAGGTGCTTCCGCGAAGCATGACCGTTCCGACGCTTATGCATTGCTGAAAGAAGAAACCATCGCCAGTTTCGGTGAGGAAATTACCGATGTTGATAAAAAACTCGCGAAGAAATATTTCGAAGACCTCCAGTGGGAAGTGGTACGTAACATGATCCTTGACGACCGCACCCGTTTGGACGGACGTCAGCTCGACCAGGTGCGTCCCCTCGATATGGAAATCGATGTATTGCCCACGCCGCACGGTTCCGCACTGTTCACCCGTGGTGAAACACAGTCGCTCACTACCGTTACGCTCGGTACACCACTCGATGAGTTGCTGGTAGAAAGCGCCGCGGTAAGTAACTATACCAAATTCATCCTGCACTATAATTTCCCGCCATTCTCTACCGGAGAAGCGAAAATGATGCGCGGTCCCGGCCGTCGTGAGGTTGGACACGGAAACCTGGCCATGCGCTCGCTGAAGCAAATGATGCCGGGCAACGAATATCCTTACACTGTTCGTATAGTGAGTGATATCCTCGAATCCAACGGATCGTCTTCCATGGCTACTGTTTGTGCGGGTTCCCTCGCCCTGATGGATGCCGGTGTTCCTTTCCCCAAACACGTGGGCGGTATCGCCATGGGATTGATCACCCGTCCTTCCGATGGCAAATACGCGATTCTGACCGATATCCTTGGTGATGAAGATCACCTCGGTGACATGGACTTTAAAGTAACCGGTACCCGTGATGGTATCTGTGGTGTTCAGATGGACATCAAAATTGATGGCCTCAGCATGCAGACCATGATGGAAGCGTTGAACCAGGCCAAAGACGCCCGGATGCACATCCTGGAGCAGATGTACGCCTGCACACCGGCACACCGTGAAGAGGTGAAACCACATGCACCGCGCATGATCAAAATGTTCATCGATAAAGAATACATCGGTGCGGTAATCGGGCCAGGTGGTAAAGTGATCCAGGAGATCCAGCGTGAAACCGGTACCACGATCAATATCGAAGAAGTGGGTAACCAGGGTGAAGTAAGCGTGTTCAGCCCTGCTAAAGAAGGGTTGGATAAAGCGGTTAGATGGCTGAAAGGCATCGTTGCTGTTCCAGAAGTGGGAGAGGAGTACGAAGCCACCGTGAAGTCTATCATGCCTTATGGCGCTTTCGTTGAATTCATGCCTGGCAAACAAGGATTGCTTCACATTAGTGAAGTATCCTGGAAACGCCTTGAAACATTGGAAGGTGTTTTGAAAGAAGGTGAATCCATTAAAGTAAAACTCATCGGTCTCGACCAGAAAACCGGTAAGTTCAAACTTTCCCGTAAAGTGCTGATGCCAAAACCAGAGCAGGCACAACGCGAACCAAGAGAACAAAGAGGCGACAGGCAGCCTGCCGAATAAGCAGATCGCTTCGCTGAAAATACAAGAGGCTGCATCCTTAACGGTGCGGCCTCTTTTTTTGATCTTATTTGGGAGCAACTATTCATGTTTTAAAACGGTATTTTCCAGCGCAAAACACGGTAGCACTCCAGGGAAAACAACGTCGGTGGCACCGGTCCTTCAACCCCGGTTTCCCCTGAAACCCTTACCCTGTTTGAGTTGCAGTAGGTTTTCATTAAAAAAAACACTAAAAATGTTTTTTCACCAGCAATTGAACAGAAAATAACGGATGCCGGCGCCAAAGAAGTTTTAATAATAGAAATGAACTACATCAAATACACCATAAGCGCTGAAGAAACACTGCAGCAAATCCTTATCGCCGAACTTTCGGAACTGAAATTCGAAGGGTTTGAAGAACATCCTTCGGAACTGATCGCCTTCATTCCCGAAGCTGATCTGTTGGCAGAAGAAGTAAAAACATTGCTGGAAGCGCAAAACGTTGCTTTTACTACGGAAACCATTCTTCCCACCAACTGGAACGCAGTATGGGAATCCAACTTCGATCCCGTAGTGGTAGGGGATTACTGCGGTATCCGCGCCCATTTCCATGCGCCATTGCAAAATGTGCGGTACGAACTACTGATTACACCCAAAATGAGTTTCGGCACCGGGCACCATGCCACAACATCTATGATGATCGCCCACATGGAAACCCTTCCGCTGAAAGACGCTTCGGTAGTGGATTACGGCACAGGAACCGGTATCCTGGCTATTCTTGCCGAAAAAGAGGGGGCCTCCCGCATCCTGGCGATCGATAATGATTCCTGGAGCATCGAAAACGCCGCCGAAAACCTGGAACGGAATGCCTGCTCCCGCACCGAACTTATCCAGTTGGATAATATTCCGGCTGATGAAACGTTCTCCATTGTACTGGCCAATATCAACAAGCACATTATTCTGGGAAACCTGGCTTCCATTCAGGCTGCGGCCACTGATTATGTGCTGTTGAGCGGTTTGTTGCAGGAAGACAGGGCAGACATCCTGGCTGTTTTCCCCGAAACCCGGTTCAGTTTACAAGCGGAAAAAAGTAAGGATAAGTGGATTTCTTTACTCTTTTCTGTAAAGAATTGAGCCGGAATTTCTTAACTTAGAGTTCCTTTAAATTAGTAGTAGCAGGCATGTATCAAATTTTACTCGTCATCGCAGCTTATCTGATAGGCTCTGTTCCCACTTCAGTATGGGTGAGCCGGTCATTTTTCGGGATCGATATCCGCGATTATGGCAGCGGCAACGCAGGCGCCACCAATACCTATCGTGTACTCGGATCAAAATGGGGCACTCTTGTTATGGTTATCGATATGCTCAAAGGATTCCTGGCCGTAAAACTGGCTTTCCTGCTGCCAGACTATGCCATTGATGAATTTGCACGCACCAACTTCCAGATCGCTTTAGGGATGTGCGCGGTATTAGGTCATATCTTCCCGATCTGGGCACAGTTCAGGGGCGGAAAAGGAGTGGCTACACTATTCGGGCTTGTATTAGGCGTGTCGCCCTGGACAGCACTCGGTTGTGTGGGCGTATTCCTCTTCGTGCTTTACCTCACCCGCTTTGTTTCCCTCAGTTCTATTCTCGCCAGTCTGGCGTTTCCCGTTTTTATCCTGATTATTTTTAATGTAGACAACCACGCTTACCGCATCTTCGCTGTGGTGGTGGCATTGCTGGTGATACTCACCCACCAAAAGAACATCGGCCGCATTTTACGTGGAAACGAGAGCAAAGTACCCATTCTGAAATACAGGGACAAACGCAGGGACAGAAGACGGGGCGAACTTTAATACGGCAGTGCAGGGGCTTGGTACGAAAATTGAATCTGGTAGGATATTATTGAACGATCAGCATTATTTAACGAAGAAACTAAAGGTATGAAACGTATTATACTTCCCCTGGTAGCCATTTCTTTCCTGGCATCCTGCGCCAAAAACCCCATTACAGGCCGTAACCAGCTTTCGCTGGTACCTGAAGCCGAATTGCAGACCATGGCGCAGCAGGAATACACCACATTTCTTTCCCAGAACAAAGTTGTAGCGCCCTCAGCCAGCAAGGACGCAGAAATGGTACGTCGTGTTGGTCAGCGTATAGCCAATGCCGTTACTTCTTACTATACACAACAAGGTTTAGGCGAAGAACTGAGCGGTTACAAATGGGAATACAATCTGGTAAATTCTAATGAAGCGAACGCCTGGTGTATGCCAGGAGGAAAAATAGTAGTGTACACCGGCTTGTTGCCCATCACACAAAACGAAGCCGCACTGGCGGTGGTGGTAGGGCACGAAGTTGCGCACGCATTGGCCAAACATGGTTCCGAGCGGATGAGCCAGGGACTTTTACAGCAGGTAGGTGGCGCGGCGCTTTCAGTAGCCATGGCCAGTAAACCAGCCGTTACACAAAATCTTTTTATGACGGCATACGGGGTGGGCAGTAACGTTTTCGGCACGTTGCCCCACAGCCGGAAACAGGAACTGGAAGCCGACAAACTGGGCCTTCGGTTTGCAGCTATGGCCGGTTATAACCCACGGGAAGCCATAGGATTATGGCAGAGAATGGCCGCCGGCGGCAGTGGGGGACAACCCGAATTCCTGAGTACGCACCCCGATCCGGAACGCCGAATCCAGGAACTGGAAAAGCAAATGGATGAAGCACTGAAGTTCTATAAACCGGTAAAATAAAAACGATATTTCTCCTGAAGGGCCTGCCAATACTACGGCAGGCCCTCTTTTTTTCTTAAATTTGCAGCATCTTATCACTCAAATCTAGTCTGGCATGTCGCAGACCCTTTTCGAAAAGCTCCAATACAAGGACGAAAAAAACGTACTGATTCAAGGGCTTCCTTCCGCCATTGAGAAGTTATTCGTAAAGATGACTTTCTCGAAAAACGTTACGCCATTGCTGAAAAACAAGAAGATCGATTTCGCGCTTGTTTTCGCATTGAACGGTAACCAATTGAACGCCATTTTAAAGGAAGTGCTTCCCGCTTTACACAGCGAATCCAAACTGTGGATCAGCTACCCGAAATCTTCTTCCAAAATCGTGTGCGACCTCAACAGGGATTGCAGTTGGGATACGCTGAAGGAGAGTGGGTATGAAGCGGTAAGGCAGGTGGCCATCGACAATGTGTGGAGCGCCCTGCGTTTCAAAAAGGAAGAAATGATCCCGGTGATGACGCGTGCTTCCGCGAATAATGGTGTAGCAGTAGCCGCCGAGGGGGTTGACGTAAAAAAGCGAACCGTTTCCATCCCGGAGGATCTACTGGAGGAAATGAAAAAGAATGCCAAAGCGGAGCAATTCTTCGAAACGCTTTCTTTCACCAATAAAAAGGAATTCGTTACCTGGATCAATACGGCAAGAAAGCCTGAAACCCGCCTGCGGCGCGTATCGGCTACCCTGGAAATGCTGGTGGAAGGGAAGAAGAATCCCTCCGACAAGTAATCGGCTAAAATACCCATTTACGTTAGCGGTAATTACGGATATTGCAGGGAACCCCAAACCACAGTGCTTATGGTTTTCAGCAAAAACGCGCTGTTGAACGAACTTTCCGACAGGATCGACCTTATCCGTAAATCAGCATCCGCTTTTTCATCCATGCATCCCACGCAGTTGAAAAAAAAGCCTGGCGAACAGCAATGGAGCATCATTGAGATATTCGACCACCTCAACATCAGCCATGGCATTTACCTGCGCACCATCGCCAAAAAAATGGATAATGCGCCATTGGACCACTCCGATCTTTTTAAACCAGGCTGGCTGGGAAATTGGCTCTACCAGAAAACGCTACCCGGTGAAAACGGGCAGATCAGCCGGATGAGAACACCCCGGTTTCTGCAACCCAAACCATCGGATTGGGAAATGGAAGAAATCTTCAATACGTATTACAACCAGTTGGATGAACTGGAAGACGTGGTGGAACGTGCCAGAAGGGTTAACATTCAGCAATTGAAAGTGCCGTTCGCTATGACGGGCATGTTGCAACTCCGTCTGGGAGATAACCTGCGGATGATGGTAGCCCACCATGAAAGGCATCTGTTGCAGGCGAACAAAGTGGCGGCCCTATTTAACGATGACGGTGCCTGAACGCCGGGTGAGTTCTATCTCCAGTTGTTTGAGGTGCTGGTGCGTTTGCATGAGCGTAAGCTGCTCTTCCAGTGAATGTGGCCGCGCCATATCCTGCTGGTTCATGTCTATCAGGCGCTTAATCTTCCTTAGTTTGAGGTAGTTCAGTGTGCCTTCCACTTCTTCCCGGTAACGGGCTTCACGTTCCTGCACGGGCATATCGAATTGTTCTTTCCACTTATCGCTGAGTTCGTAAGGGAAGTCCATCAAACCCACCACCAGCGTACTGATGTCGCGGTCTTCGGCGTAGATGAAGTCTTTGGGAACGGGTTCCTTTCCTGCATCGTACCATTGTTTATACAGGTGGATAACATTCAGGAGTTGTTTGTTGTCGAACAGATCGTCTTCCACATTTTCAGTAAAGAAGTAATCGGCTACCTTAATGGTCTCGTCCCATTCTTTGAGGCCGAATTCCAGCAGGGCACGCACCACGGCTCTTTCCTGCTGTTCATCTTTGTAGAGGAGCTGGAAGCTGTCGGTTTGTTCATCTGCGAATACTTCATCGGGCGGCATTTCGGTGTAAGCCGGCCCCTGATCTTGTTGGAACTGTGCTTTTTCTTCTTTGCCGATACGATCCCGGATGAACTTGTTCACCAGGTTGTGCAGTCCTGATTCATCAATTTTCAGGATTTCCGAAGACTGCCGGATATAATCCTGCTGCTTGGTAAAATCTTCTGTTTTGTTGATCCTGGAAATGGTTTCCGCGATCTGGCTTACCACCTGCGATTTCTTTGCCGCGTCGGCACCCGCGTCTTTCAGGGCTACTTCCAGTTGGAAAAGAATAAAATCCTTTTTGTTGGTGGCCACAAACTCGCGGAAAGCGGTGGCGCCTACTTTATTGACGTAACTGTCTGGGTCCTCCTTGTCGGGAATGAGCACCAGTTTTACGTTCAACCCTTCTTCCAGGGCCAGGTCCAGTCCACGCAAAGCGGCTTTTACCCCGGCCCCGTCACCATCGTACACGATGGTAAGGTTAGGGGTGTATTTCCTGATGAGCCGGAGTTGGTCCACGGTAAGGGAAGTACCCCCGCTGGCCACCACGTTCTCAATACCGGCCTGGTGCAGGGAGATTACATCGGTATAACCTTCTACGAGCAGGCATTCATTGGCTTTATCGATCGCCTGCCTTGCGAAGTAAGAACCGTAGAGTATCCTGCTTTTTACGTAGATATCGTTCTCCGGGGTATTGATATATTTAGGCGCTTTGTCGTTCTTTTTGATGATGCGGGCGCCAAAACCGATTACTTTTCCCGTCTGGTTGTGGATAGGGAAGATGATCCGGCCGCGGTAGTTGTCGATGGCTTCATCGTTCCGGAATACGACCAGCCCCGACTTCTGTAAAAGCTCCGGGTTGTATTGGTTTCTGAGGGCGTGTTGCGAGAAATGCGTCCTGGATTCCGGGGAATAACCCAGTTGGAATTTCCGGATGATCTCTTCATTGAAGCCGCGCTCTTTCAGGTAGCTCAATCCTATGTCCTGGCCCTCTTCTTCATTCCATAAAAAATCGGAGAAGAATTTCTGGGCGAAGGTGTTCAGGATGTAAAGACTTTCCGCGGCTTGTTGCTGCAGCAATCTTTCCGGGCTCACCGCTGTTTCTTCCACTTCAATGTTGTAGCGGTTGGCGAGCCAGCGCAGCGCTTCCACATACGAGTATTTCTCGTGTTCCATCAGGAAGCCGATGGCGTTGCCGCTTTTACCGCAGCCAAAACATTTGTAGATTTCCTTTACGGGAGATACCGTGAAGGAAGGCGATTTTTCGTTGTGGAACGGGCACAGCCCCATGTAGTTGGTGCCGCGTTTTTTCAACTTCACGAAACTTCCTACAACATCTATCACGTCGATGCGGGAAATGATCTGTTGTATGGTTTCCTGGGTAATCATGGTGAGCTGGCAAATATAGACTAAAAGTCGCCGGTTTTGGCCAGAATATAGCGGTCTTTCAGGCTGCTCTGGATTTCCTTCCCTTCAGTATCGAGCAGGGTGAGTTTGCTGATGCCCAGTTTGTATTTCCTGGACGAACCTGTTTGGGAAAGAGTGATGGTGCCACTTTGCTGGCTCCATTTTCCACTGGCAGTAAAAGTGGTGGCATTGGGTTTACCGAGATAAAGGCTGTTCTCCACGAAACTGCTGTCGGCAAAAAGGTAGATGCGGGTTTCAATGCCGGCGCAATCCGCGCAGGGGAGCAGCCCTTCATATATGCCTGTTACGCCGCCGCTGGCCACGGTGTTCACAAGTGTGCTGGCGGTTTCTTTGGTTTCTTCCGCGGCGCGTTTGGCGGCCTCTTGCTGACTTTCACTACAGGACGAAAGTATGCCTGCACAGCATACCATAGCGATGAACTTGTTCATATAAAAAGGTTTCCTGAAAGGTAGAGAATTATCAGGAAATGGGCAGACTAACCCTGAGCGTGCATCCTTTTCCCGGTGCTGCGTCCAGGTTAAAATCACCATGATAGGAGTCTACCCTGTATTTGATGTTGGTGAGCCCGCTGCTCATTTCCAGTTCGGGTATAAAACCAATACCATCGTCGGTAATGGAAAGTGTTAACCTGCTGCCTTTTTGCTGCAGTGAAATACGGCAGGAAGCGGCCTGGGAGTGCCTTACGATGTTGTTCAACTGCTCCTGGATGATGCGGAGGATGGTGAGTTTTGAATCGATATCTGTAGCGGAATCGGCATCCTCATCAATATCAAGTTCTACCATCAGTTTCCCGGTATTGATCAACGGATCGGTGAGTTCACGGATGGAGGCGGTAAGGCCGATATCGCGTAATACCTGCGGAGTAAGCGCACCGGAGAGGAACCTGATTTCTTCGATGGCGTCGCTGAGGTATTTGGTACTTTTTACGAGCAGTTCTTCATTGAGGTTGCCTTCCTGCAATTGCAGGTCTATATAGAGTTTGGTGGTGGAAAGTACCTGGCCCACACTTTCATGGAGCTGGCGGCCAATTTCGGCGCGTTCTTTTTCCTGGGCCTCTATCGTGGCGCGGGTAATGTCTTTCTGGAAGGAAAGCTGCTGGTTGCGCAGGGCTTCTTCCATTTCTAGCTGCTCCGTAATGTCCATGCCCGTACCGCCGATGGCGATGGTGTTATCACTCATGCGCAGGGGGAATTTCATCACGAGGAAGCTCCGTGTTTTCCCCGCAGGGGAAGTGATTTTTTCAACAGCGATAATGGTCCGGTTCTGTTTGAGGACTTCTTTGTTGTTGCGTTGGAAATCATCCGCGGCTTCTTTGGGGAAAAGTTCATAAATGTTTTTTCCGATCACATTCGTATCAAACCTGAACTCCCGCAGACTTTTCCTGTTGAAGAAAATCATATTGCCATCTGCCGCGGTAATCCAGTTGAGGGAAGGGGTATTGTTCATGAACGATTTGAACATGGTTTCCCCCTGGTTGTATTTGTTTTCGAGTTCTACCTGGCGGGATATATCACGGAAACTGATGGCTGCGGCAACGGGATTGCTGTTTCCTGGATCCAGCACCGGACTGATGTTCAGCGAAAGCCATTTGATGCGTTCATTTATTTCAATACCGATCACCTGGTTGCGGAGAGAAGTGCCCGCTAGAAAAGCCTTGTAAATGGGATGTTCCGTTAACAGCACCATACTCATGTCTTTCCTGTACACGTGCCATTCTATTGGAGGGTGAAACCATTGCCCAATGGTGGCCTGATCCATTTCCAGGATATATTCCGCATTCTGGTTACAACTTACCACGGCGCCATCCCTGTTGTATAAAACGATGCCTTCGCTGATGCCGTCCAGCATCTGCTGGTTGTGGGCCAAAGTCTGCTCCAGTTGGTGTGAGGAACTTTTTAGTGCGGTAATGTCTTTGCTGATACCTATATAACCGATTTTCTTTCCATCCTTATAATATTCGTTCACACTGCTCAGCAGGTGAATCTGTTCTCCGGCGCCATTGACGAAGCTCATCTCACCTTTCCATACTTTCTGTTCCAGGAGGGCTTGCATGACGGTATCTCTTGATCCTTCAGCGTACTGGAATACATGCAGCTCGGAAAGTCTTTTTCCGAGTCCGTTTTTGGAGATAAGCTCATACAATTTCGCGGCCGCGGCGTTGCTGTATACGATACGGAATTCATTGTCCAATGCTATTACGGCATCGTTTACCTGGTCCAGCAAATCCATCGAAAAGCCATCAACAGTGGAAACAAGTGTCAACATAGTAACGAACCCAGCTTTGTTTTACAATACAAAAATTAGGGAAAATCGTAAGGGTGAGGTGCCTGAAGTGGCGGCCTTAACCTGCCATTAACATGTCCCTTTTACGCAAAGGTTTGCATGTTAACCGCCTATTAACGGAATGCCTGTAATTAACGGTGTTTTGGGGATTATATTGGACATTGCACAATTTTGAAAAGGGCCTTGCGTTTTATTTTTTTGTATCCTACATACCTTTTGAAAACTAAAATCCGGTTAACTATGAACCAACTGCTACTCAACCAGCAGGATTACATCGCCGATCGTTTTCTGATCGCGGAATCCTGGGTACAGGAAACCAGTAAGATCGCACTGTATAAAGTGCACTCCTGGCAAAGGGCCTGTGCATTACCACCGCAGCAAGCGCACCACAAAAAAGAGATCATGGAGTTGATCAATGAAGCGTTCTTTTCATTTGTTCCTCCCGGCTTCGTATTAAGCGAGGAAGGCTTTTATTTTACTGAAACCGCCAATTAAACCTTAAGAAACTTCCATCCATGTATGATCGGCCAATAGCTTCACAGGAGCTATTACCCTAAGGAATGGGCCGGCACCACCGCCCCATTCCTTAGGACTGATCATGGAAATGGTGTAACTCCCATCTTTCTTTTCATACAGGTGGTATACCTGTCCGATCACAGGTTGAAAACTCAGTTTCGCTCCATAAATCATCATCGACAATTCTTTTCTCTTCTGTATCTCCTGTGCCTGCAAGGCCAGCAATTCAATCTGTTTCCTGATCTGTTCCAGTTGCATATTGGTCTGTTCCTCCATGGCGGTTAGCGCCTTGTGGCGGATCATTCCTTCTTCTGTGGGCCTGATCACCGCGCCTGAAACGGAGGCCGAATAAGGCAATACATTCATTTGTTTGTGGTAATACTCCACATTGGTGAAGGCTTCCGGGCCAAGGTGTTTGCGGGTCACGCGCAGGTAGCCGTTCGGCATAATCTCGTGCAGTATCTCAACTACGGGATTTTCAGCTTTGTAAAAGATGGTTTCGAAGGTAATGCTGTCTGGAAAACGTGCTGCAACTTCATCTGCCCAGGCATTGTCTGCTGCGGGATAACGTGTTCCATCGGCGGGAACCGTATAGGCTGAAGCGAACGACTGGTTTTCCAGCGTTACCCAACTCATGTCCACTACAATACTATTGCTTTCCGATTCTTGTCCTTTACTGATGCGGAAGGTGCCTGATTTCGGGCGTTCCCCTTTTTCATACACACCTTTTTCAGGGAACAATTGCCAGCTTGCTAAGAAGTTATATGCCTGGATCATGGCGCAAAACTAGGAAGGATTCGGCATTGGACACTGCTTATTTCATGAAAAACAGCATTCAATAAAGCATCCTTCCTTCTTGTATAATCACATCACAAAATAATGCTCCTTCTCTTCAACAACAGGTGTTTCAGGCTCATGCGGATCTTCTGCTTTTTCAAATTGACAGAGTTGCAGCAGGTTCTTTTCAATACTCCTGGCAATGGTGGTAACCGGGGTATCCGTGGGCTTATTTTCAAATGGATCCTGGAGGTGGATGGCCATTTTCTCGATGAGCAGAAAGCAGGCGGATATGGCCACCACCAGCGGCACTTCAAAAAGGCCGAAATATTCGATCACCCCGAAAGGCAGCAGGCAGATGAACAGCATCAGCGCCAGGTGGATGTAAAGGCTGTAGGTACTTGGAAACACCGTATTCTTGATGCGCTCGCATTTACCCATGGCATCGCATAGGCGAGAAAGCGTCTGGTCTATTTCCACCTGCTGGTACCGGTTGATCCAACCTTCTTCCAGGGCGAGGGCGAGGTCGCGGCCCTGGAGTTCCAGCAGCGCGGTGGGCACATTGTCCACTTCCCGGATGAATTCGATGTCTCTTTTGGTGAGGTGCTTTTCCAATCCCCTGGCCGAAGGCTGGTCGCGGAGGTGTTGCCCCAGGCTGTAGTTCCAGGCAATCTGCCTGCGCACCACGCGTTCACGGAATCGTGCCACTTCATCGGTCTCATATTGGGCGCGTGTATAATTCATAATCTGGCGGGCCAGGGTCCTGGAATCGTTCACGATGGCACCCCAGATGTGACGGGCTTCCCACCACCTGTCGTAAGCCTGGTTGCTCCGGAAACCCAGCAGGAGGGAGATTACCGTGCCCAGGATGGTAGGTACCGCAATGGGAATGGAAATTCTTGTGAAATGGTAAGTATCATATACGATCGCGATCAGCGAGGCATACAGGAGTATCACCAGCAACTCGTACCTTATTTTTCCGAATGTGTATTTAAACGGTATGTTTTTCTTCAATAGCATAATTCCTCGGTTTTACTGCTTCGCCCCAACATGGCTCAGTTCCTTACAAAGGACAGCGTCGGCTCAATAACTTTCTGAATAGTATAGGTCACTTCTTTTTTACGCGGCTCCAGTTCTGCCAATACGGGAATACCGGCTTTTTTGAAGAACGTAGTAGGGTTGATGCTGCGTTCGTGTACTTTCCGGTATTGGTAATAATCCGGGCAAACGATCATGTCTATTTCGTTGGCATCCAGGAAATTACGGAAGAGAGATACGGTATCCCCCTGCATAAAACGGAATTGTATGCGGTGGATGCTGCGGGGGTATTGGTCTTTTAATTGTTTGCAGGCATTTCTGAATTCGTCTGTTACCAGGTCGTGGTAAGGCTGTCTTTTGGCGGATCCCACCAGGTCGGAAACGAAAAAGGGGAGTTCAAAGGCGTGGAAAAGTATAATATCTAACTTCTGGCCATCCAGCGTTTTAACGGCTTGTTCCACCATTTTGAGGGAAGCGGTCGTGAAGTCGGTAGGTACTAGAATATGTCTCATTTGCCATGTTTTTATTACCACAAATCTGATGTTGTAACATTAGAATGGCTTAAATGAACGGTTAGAGATGGATTATAATCGGATTAGAATAGGATTAGAAATGTTTAGATACAGGGGAGGGAAATGCGGACGGTGGTACCAATTTTCTCCTGCGACTGCACCTCCAGTTTGCCTTTATGGATGCGGATGATGTTGTTGGCGAGGGGAAGGCCGATGCCATACCCTTCATAATTGCCGGTGTTGGAGGCCCGGAAGAACGGGTCGTAAATATGTTTCAGTTCAGCAGAAGGGATGCCGATTCCACTATCGGCCACGGTCACATGTATGAAGCCGTCTTCCACTTCCATTTTAACGGAAACCTTTCGGTTACCGGAATATTTACAGGCGTTCATGACGATATTGCCGACTGCGATTCTGAGCAGACTGTAACTTCCGTGTGTGGTGATCTCGTTCTCATCGGCTGGGAGTTGCCCCATGTAGATATGCACTTTATTGGCGGGGTCTATCGCGTCTACATGTTCTTTTACATCGAACAACAATTGATCCACCCGGATGGTCTCCCATTGTTGTTTTTTCCCGTCGAACCCTGATTGCGCGAGCGCCAGCAGGCCTCTGGTGAGTTGTTGCAATTTCTCGGCTTCTGAAACGATGGTGGTAAGGCTTTGGCGGTAGGCTTCCGCGTTCCGTTCTTTTGATAGGGCGTAATCGGCTTCGCCAATGATGGTGGTAAGGGGGGTACGGAATTCGTGCGATGCGTTGCTGATGAAATTATTCTGCGTTTCGAAGGCCGTTTGCAGCCGGTCGAGCATCTGGTTAAAGGTTTGGGTGAGTTCCGCTATTTCGTCGGTACTACCGGTTTCGGGTAAACGCAGGTGGAGGTTGCCCACGCTGATCTCCTTAAAACGTGCCGTAATATCACGTACGGGCTGGAAAGTGCGGCGGGAGAAGAAAAGGCCCACACTGAAAATGAAGATCACAGAAGAGATGAAGGTCACGATCAGGATATCCCGCAGGTGCTCTAGGCTCTCGTTCACATAGTTGTTGGTTGCTGATTTGATCACCAGGTAGTCGCCCGTTTCGTCCTTGTACAATATGCCCGCGAAATGGCGGAGCTTTATCTGGTGGTATACTGTTTCACCATTTGCTTTAATGACGTTCCGCATGTACGACATAGGCAGCGGGTTGTCTTTCGCCGGCTGTGGCTGCCCCGTTTCCCTGTTTACTTTTACGATAAATGCTTTCTCTTCCGGCAGTGTTTCCAGGTATTTTTTTTGAATGGCGCGGAACGCTTCGGTGGAAACCTGATCCTGTTCAAAGCGGAACTTGGCGGAGATGCGGGCGCGCAGTTCCAGTCTTTTATAAAAATCGTTGTAAGCGTATTTGTTGGAGAAATAATAGATGGCCATGCTGAGTATGAATACTACAGTGGCGGTAAGCAGGGTGAACAGTATGGCAGTTTTCGTTTGTATCTGCATGTTATCATGCTTTCATCATATAACCCATTCCTATGACGGTGTGAATGAGTTTATGATCGCTTTCCTTGTCTATCTTTTTACGGAGGTAATTTACATAAACATCCACAACATTGGTGCCCATATTAAAATCAATGCTCCAGACGTGTTCGAGTATTTCGATGCGGGAGAGTACGCGGTTCCTGTTGCGCATGAAATATTCGAGTAGCCTGAACTCGGTTGAGGTGAGGGCGATGAAATTACCGTTTCTGGTAACGGATTTAGCACCCAGGTCCAATGCAAGGTCTGCCACCTGTAATACGTTGGATTCCTGCACTGCGAGGTGTTTGCGGCGCGTGAGGGATTTTATCCTGGCTTCCAGTTCAGCGAATTTGAAGGGTTTTACGAGGTAATCGTCGCCACCTGCATCCAGGCCAGCCACAATGTTTTCGGTGGTACCCAATGCGGTGAGGAACAGGATGGGTGTATGCACCTGGTCTTCCCGAAGTCTTTTGCATACTTCCATGCCACTGATGCCGGGCAGCATAATGTCCAGGATGATTACATCGAATTCATACTGGGAAGCGAGCGTAAGGCCCATTTTGCCATCTGGCGCCACGGTGATGCCGTATCCCGCTTCTGTGAGACCGCGGTTGATCAGGCTGGCTACGTTGGGTTCATCTTCTACCAGTAGTACTTTCATGAATTTTGAATTTTGAATGATGCATTTTGAATGTACCCACCCCCATAAACAATTTTGGATTTTGAATTGCAGCAACTACAATCCAAAATCCAAAATTCAACATTCAGAATTATACTTTCTAAGCTACTGCTTTGTTCACCAGCGCCGCTGCTTCGCTCAGCAAGATGGCGCTCTGTACTTTCAGTCCGCTTTCTTCGATCAGTTTTTTCGCTTCCTCCGCGTTTGTACCCTGTAAACGAACGATGATGGGCACTTCAATGTTTCCGATGGATTTGTACGCGTCAATTACACCTTGTGCCACACGGTCGCAACGAACGATACCACCGAATATATTGATGAGGATGGCTTTTACTTTGGGATCTTTCAGGATGATGCGGAAACCGGCCTCAACAGTAGTGGCATTAGCGGTACCGCCTACGTCCAGGAAGTTCGCGGGTTCGCCACCGCTCAGTTTGATCATGTCCATGGTGGCCATGGCCAGCCCGGCGCCGTTCACCATACAACCCACGTTACCATCCAGTTTAACGAAGTTCAGGTTAAATTTACCAGCTTCCACTTCTGTGGGATCTTCTTCTGAAATATCGCGGAGCGCTTCCAGGTCGGAATGACGCATCAGCGAATTGTCGTCCAGTCCCATCTTACAATCCACCGCGATGATCTTTTCATCGGAGGTTTTGAAGAGCGGGTTGATCTCCAGCATCGCACAATCCAGTCCAACATAAGCGTTGTACAGGTTGGTTACGAATTTCACGCAGTTTTT
>CAMLRX010000005.1 GCA_946482545.1 uncultured Flavihumibacter sp.
ATGGAAGGGAATCCGTTTCTTTCCTGGTAAGGGTGAAAGAATTGCTGGAGAATCCGGAGTTGCTGTTGTTTGGGAAAGATCCGTTGAGGACGTTGCTGGAGTTGTAGGGAAACGTTTCTCGCAAAGACGCGAAGGAGCAAGGACGCAAAGCGTTGTTTGTGTTTAGCGGGTTGTGGGGATTAAGCCGTAGCGTTTTTTTATTTCTCGCAACGACGCTACGACGCAACGTTGGACCATGATTTACCAGGCTATTTTATAAATACAAAGTGGGTGCCTTAGTTCGGCACCCACTTTGTATTTATAAGATAATCTTTGAAAGAAAAGCCAAAGACTCAACGTATCTGCAAGCGATCAAGGTCGTTGCGCCGTAGCGTCGTTGCGAGAAATGAAAAAAACTACCCAAAAGAAACTCCAGCCAACCAACTAAGGCCTTGCGTCCTTGCTCCTTCGCGCTGCGCAGTGCGAAGCACAAAGCAGTTGCGTGAAAAAACGCTAACAGCACATACCAAGCCCCTTGCGTGAAACTACCTCATCACCCCTACCCGCAACGCCCTCAACCCCGAAACACCCTGCAAATCCTCTACCTCAAAGCACTCCACTTCAATTTCCACATACCCTTGTTCATGTAACCGCTTCAGATAGCCCCTGTACTCCGTTTCTTCTGCATCATCCGAATATACAATGGTTATTTTCCCCGCCTGTGTAATACGTTCACCGCTCAATTTGACATGCGCTTTATCGATTCGTTTTTTTACGATCTCGAAACGCGCGTTGTAGCTGCCATCTACATCAAAACGTTTTTCATCCATGCGGAAGCGGATGGAGATGGTGGCATTGTACACCAGCACCAGCGTGGTAACATCCAGCGGATGGGGCAGCGAGGGTTTCAATTTGTGCTGTGCAGCCTCCATTTTACACAGTACTTCCAGTTGCCAGTAACGGAGCTGTTTCAGATGTGCTGCACTAAAATTCAATGCCGGTGCGATGGAGGAACCGATATACAGGTTGTGTTCCACCCCATCCGTTTTAAAACGTTCAAAGTAATGCGGAAAAATTTCCTGAGCCTCCAACTGACTCTTATCTATTACACGGGCCATCTTATTGTTGATCAGACTAATTGTTTGCTCGTACATCCGACGGTGGGTATGGAAAACGCCGGTCTCCTTTAATGTGCCGGAAAAGTAAGTGGCTACAGCAACCTTCAACGAAGCATCGGAAGCAGTTTCCAGCAATGGATGAACACGTTCGTTCAAAAAGTTTGTGATATGCTGTTCGGTACCCGCTTTCAATGGAACGGAAACTTCTTCAAGGTAAGCGTGAAGGTGTTTTTGTACTTCAGCAATAGCTTCAGAAGTATTGACCTCCAACTGGGGCAACAGGTTCAGCAGCGCATTCAATTGTGTTGTGAGGTCCTTTTGAACACCTGCGTTACGGACTTCGGAAGAGCCTTTAATATCTACCTGCCCATACAAAGGGTAAACATCTGTAAAAACAATTTCATGTAGCGCATATTCATGACCGGCAGCTTCTTCCTGTATCAGCATTTGCGCCTCTTCCCGGAACCGCCAGTGAACACTTGCGTGCACGGATGTATATTTTTCCTGTATCACGGCCTGCACACGGTTTTCCAACTGGGCAATCAATCGCTCAACCGTGTCCGTTAAAAACGGCATCACCACTTCCAGTTTATTCGCGTTGATACTATTCAGTTCCTTGCTCCGAAACGCCACCACTTCTAATACCCCCAGCATGACTTCATTCTTCACAACAGGTGCCAGGATAAAGCTTTCGATGCCCTGTGCAGCAAAATTGCTGATCAGCAAACTTTCAGGATAATGTTTCAACGCAACAGCAGTATCGGATATGGCGAAGAAATGCCGTTGATCCACCAGGCAATAGAAAGAAGGGGCACAAAGCACTTCTTTGGCCGCCGCACGCTCAGTAGTATTCAGTATAAAACTTTGCATCTGTCGGCCTAAAGCGTTCAAATTAAAAACGGACTCGTTTCTATCGAAGACGGTAAAGCCTACCCGTATATCAGGAATCCGGTATATTGACCTAAAAATGGACTCCACGCTGGATTGAAAATTCGTTGTATTGAGCGCCAGCAATTTCTCCTTGAATATAGAAACCGCGTTTTCTACTGTCGCATCAAAAAGGTTCATCATGGCGAACCCTTTTAAAATCCAGCTCTCGTGCGGAAACTTTTCTTTCCAAAGCGCAATATCATCATAACTGTTCAGCAGTAATTCTATGTCTGCTTCCGTGAGCAAAACAGCTTTCTCTGTTGGTTGTATATCGATAAAATCCGCATTGTACAATATCCTGTAATGCCTTATGATACCATCTGATGTAGGAATATCATAGAAAATGGGTTTACTGAAATCAAGCCGTGTGCCGTAATATGCGTTCAGTATAATACAGCAACTCTGGATATAAAACTGTGTTTCATCAAAATCCCGGATATTGATGGAGAAGTCCGGTCCCGCAGCATTTAAAAGGTTATGGAACCGTGTTGTATGGTTGAATACAATATTGGTGTACGGAATACTGACTGCCTTGATCTCATTCATCGTGAGCGCAGCAGGAAACAAGGGTGTCAGCAAAGCGCTGATCAATGGTTCGTGTTGTGCCAATTGCGCCGGATCGGTGATACCAGTGCTCAGTTCAGGCGCTTGTTGGACAGCTTCAAGTAACTGTCGGTCAGAAGAAAGCGCCTTCTCCCCTTCTGCTGCCACCTTCTTCTCCAGTGACGCGATTATTGAGTCGAAACTGAATTGCACCTGGAAAGGCGTTTCTATATTACTGATCAGGTTCATGCAGGCAATTTACGCGGTTAAATGCAAATGTTGAAGGGATGAATCCGCACTTTTCAGGTAGATGCACAACACGATTTGTTACCTTTCCTTCAAAAAATGCAACAGTTTCTACTCATTGCCCATGATGGCCGGGATGAACATGCTTTGGAAAGAAGGATGGCGGCGCGTCCGGCGCATTTTGAGCGCGCGGCACAATTAAAAGTAGCCGGAAACTTTATCCTTGGCGGCGCGCTTTTAGATGAAGCGGGTAATATGAAAGGTTCTATGATGGTGGTGCAGTTTCCCGACCGTGCAGCCGTAGACGAGTGGTTGCGTACAGAACCTTATATGCTGGGAAAAGTATGGGAACAAGTTGAGGTCCAACCCTTTAAGGCGGCAACTGTATAACCCGCCGCTGGCACGGATTTTACATGCCTTTGCTTATGCCATTGACCCAATATAAAAAGAAAAGGGACCTCCGGAAAACACCGGAGCCCGCGGGAGGAAAAGCCACTTCCTCCGGGAAACTGCGCTTCGTGGTCCAGAAACATGATGCGCGTTCCCTCCATTATGATTTCCGCCTGGAAATGAACGGCGTGCTGAAAAGCTGGGCCGTTCCCAAAGGCCCTTCCCTTCAACCCTCCGACAAACGCCTGGCGGTAATGGTGGAAGATCATCCTTTCGATTACCGCAATTTCGAGGGCATCATTCCCGAAGGTAATTACGGTGCCGGAACGGTGATTGTTTGGGACGAAGGTTATTATGAACCATTAACGCCTGCAAAGTCAAAGAAAGCAGCAGAAAAGGAATTGAGCAAACAGTTGAAGAATGGTTCCCTGAAAGTTCGACTCTTCGGTAGTAAACTGAAAGGTGAATACGCCCTTGTACATACCAAACAATCTGAAAAATCATGGCTGCTGATCAAGCACAAAGATGCGTATGCCACGTCCACGGATGTGACCAGAAAAACACGCTCTGTTAAATCCGGGAAAACACTGGAAGAACTCGAGAAAAACAACAGGAAACAGCCGGTTAAAAAAACAAAATCAGCTCTGGTTTCTACTAAAAAGAGTTCCGCCAGGAAAACATCTTCCGCCAAACTACCTGCTTCCATGCCCCCCATGCTCGCGACCCTTTCGGAACCTTTCCAGGAGAAAGGATGGCTGTATGAAATCAAATGGGATGGCTACCGCGCCATCGCGCACCTCGATGGAAAGAAAAGTAAACTGCTTTCCCGGAACAACAAATCTTTCAACGAAAAATTCTACCCGATTTACGATGCCATCACACAATGGAACACCAAAGCAATTGTGGATGGAGAGGTTGTGGTGGTAACCGATAAAGGTACAGCCAGCTTCGGGCAATTGCAGAACTGGCGGAGCGAAGCCGATGGCCACCTGCTTTATTATGTGTTCGATATTTTATGGCTGAACGGAGAAGACCTGACTGAAAAGCCGCTTTCGGAAAGAAGGAAAATACTCGAAGAAATACTTCAGCAACAAGATTCGGAACTGATCCGTTTCAGCAAAAACTTCAGCGGAACAGTTCAGGGTTTGTTGAAAAAAGTAACGAAGCTTGGGCTTGAGGGCATCATCGCAAAGAAAGCCGATAGCGTGTATATGCCTGGTGAACGTAGCCGCGACTGGTTGAAAATTAAAACAGGCAAACGTCATGAAGTGGTGATTGGCGGCTATACGAAGAACGATGGCTCACCCAAACCGTTCAGTTCATTACTGGTGGGCATTTACAAAGAAGGAAAACTCCATTATACCGGAAAAATCGGAACCGGTTTTTCCGTTGAACTGCAAAAGGAAATGCTGAAAAAACTTCAGTCACTGGAGCGCGAAAAAACACCGTTTACTGAACTGCCTGATGTAAACAAACCATCCCGCTTCCGACCCGACCCGCCCAACGCTTCAGCAGTATGGGTGAAGCCTGAACTGGTATGTGAGGTGAGTTATACAGAAGTAACGGCTGACGGATTGATGCGGCATCCTTCTTTTGAAGGGTTAAGAACGGATAAACCCGCGCTGAAAGTGGAAGAAGAAAGGCCAGTTTCTGTGAAAAGAAAAACAGCTTCTTCCAAAAAGAAAATCACCCCGGAACCGGATAGAAAAACACTGTTGAATCCTTCTGAAAAAACCCAGGAAAAAACCATCAACGGCCATCAGCTTAAGTTCACGAACCTGAACAAATTTTATTGGCCCAAACTAAAGCTCGAGAAAAGGGATTTACTGAATTATTACTACCAGATAGCCCCCTACATATTACCATACCTGGTGAACAGGCCGCATTCGCTCAACAGGCACCCCAACGGATTTGCCGGAAAAAACTTCTACCAGAAAGATGTTACGGGGAAAACACCGGATTGGATTGAAACGCTTCCTTACCGCACAGAAGATGAACCGCAACAAAAAAACTTTCTCGTATGCACGAATGAAGCGAGTTTGCTTTACATGGCCAACCTCGGTTGTATAGAGATGAATCCCTGGAGCAGTACCGTTAAAAAACCAGATCACCCTACCTGGTGCATCATTGATATTGATCCGGATAAAAACAGTTTTGATGAAGTGATTGAAGCTGCGCGTGTTACACACGATATCCTGGAAACGGCCGGAGTGCCCTCTTTCTGTAAAACTTCGGGTTCGACCGGGATACACATTTATATTCCGCTGCACAGCAAATACGACTACGAACAATCAAAAGAATTCGCGCGCCTGATCGTCACCCTCGTGCAGCAGGAACTGCCTGAACTGACCAGCATTGAAAGACAGGTAAATAAACGCAAAGGGAAAATATACCTCGATTTTTTACAGAACCGCCCGCAGGCAACACTAGCCGCCCCCTATTCCGCACGTCCGAAACCTTTTGCCACGGTATCCATGCCACTGCTTTGGGAAGAAGTGAAAAAAGGACTAAAGATGGAAAGCTTCACCATAAAAAACATGATGCAGATCCTGCAGGAAAAAGGAGATGTATTTAAAGGCGTACTGGGCAAAGGCATCAGCCTTCAACAGGCGTTAAAAAAGATCAAAAGCAATTTCACCCTACAAAACGAAAATTCATGAGAGCAATCTGGAGTGGCGCAATAGGATTCGGACTGGTCAATATCCCGGTCAAATTATTTTCAGCAGTGAACGAAAGCAGGCTCGACTTTGATATGCTGGATAAGAAAGACCATTCGCACATCAAATACAAAAGAGTAAACGAGCATACAGGGAAAGAAGTAGCCTGGAACAACATCGTAAAGGGCTACGATGTAAATGGAAAATATGTGATCCTCAATGATACTGATTTTGAAAAAGCATTGCCGGAAAAAACAAAAACAATCACGCTCGAAACCTTTGTGCATCCCGGGGAAATTGATGTAATCCTTTACGACAGCGCCTATTACCTGCAACCCGCCAAAGGCGGGGAAAGGGCCTACGCTTTACTGGAGGAAACACTGAGAAAAACCAGCAAAACAGGGATAGGAACTTTTGTTCTTCGCAACAAAGAGCGCCCTGTCTCCCTGCGTGCGGCGAATGGAATCCTTATTTTGCATACCCTTCGTTTCATCAACGAAATCAGGAATCCCGCTGAACTCATCAAAACAAAAACATCGGTAAAACGAAATGAGCTGACCATGGCGGTAAATCTTGTAGAAAACATGGGCGGAAAGTTTGATATCAGGAACTACAAAGATGTGTACACGTTAAAACTGATGAAGTTCATCAAAGCAAAAGCATCCGGCAAAAAGATTGCTGCGCCGAAAAAAGAAACCAAATCTATCCCCAACGACCTGATCGCACAACTGGAACAAAGTTTAACTCCAGCGAAGAAAACGCCGGTAAAAAAGAAGAGGACTGCAGCTAAGAAATAAAAGGGGAAACCCGAAGCGAAAAGCAGTGGTTTTCTGGCGCTTGTTTCGGTGCTGTCACCATGATTTGTTACAGTGGTTTCACGGTAACCAATTTACTGGTGCAAAGCCGGAAGCCCGGTGTAAACACCGGGAACCGGTGCCACCGGGTATGTTTTTTACCCCGAAATTTCGTTTTTTTCTGTTTATATGCTGGGGAAAAAACGTGGTTGGTGCCGTTAAAAAACATGTCCCCCTAAACCACTTGTGTGTTCATTGTGGGTTGAAACTACTTTAAATGGAAGCCGGAAGTTTTTGTAACGGGAATGAGGAAGTTTTCAAGATCGGCCGCATTGGCAATTAGGGTTTCTTCTCTATTATCATTCAGAACGAATACACTATTTTACAATCACAAAACATGCAAATGAACGTACACATTTTCCAGCACGTGGATTTTGAAGGACCTGGCATGATGAAAGACTGGCTGCTGGCGAGGAACCATCGTTTAACCTACACTTATTTTTTTGAAGAGAAATATACCCTTCCGCCCATTCATGAAGTTGATGCGCTGATCATTATGGGTGGCCCGATGAATGTATACGAAGAAGCGAAATACCCATGGCTGATCAACGAAAAGCGTTTTATCCGAGAAATGATTGAAGCAGGAAAACCAGTATTGGGCATTTGCCTCGGTGCACAACTGATTGCCGTGTCGCAAGGTGCGGAAGTATACAAAAATGAGGAGCAGGAAATAGGCTGGTTTCCGGTTTACTGGCACGATGCTATGTCTGAATGGTTAAACACCCCGCTTGTAAAGGAGCAATTTTACTTTCACTGGCACGGCGACACGTTCCACCTTCCACCCAACGCTGTTCTTCAATGCTCCTCTCCTGCATGCAGGAATCAGGTGTTCACCATCGGCGAAAATGTCGTGGGTATTCAGTTTCATCCTGAAGTTGAGCAGAAAGATATAGAAGGCATGTACATACATGCCGGAGATGTGCCAGCATCGGGAAAGTATATTCAACCTACTGTTCAGGCTGCAAATGAACTTCACCTCATGAAGGCGCAAGACACGATGGAGCTTATCCTCCAAAAACTGTTTACCTGAAATTCAGAAGGCAGTCTCCACGAGGTATACCACCAGCACAAGACTTATCGCGAGCATAAAGCCGATGAATACATACAACCATCCGGAGCGGTGCATGTATTCCCCGCGGTTAAGCTGCTTTTCTGCCGTTCTGTAACGGATGGTGCCGAACACCAACCCCAGCGCGCCCAGCACTACCAGTAAAGTACCTACCGGTCCGGAAAAACCTGTGCGTGGAACGGCGGATTCATTGCCGGTCACGATGGCCATCTGTCGGAGGAAAAGAGAAAACTTCACGATCACAAATCCGAAAGTGATAATGGCGATGGCGGTGCGCACCCAGGCCAGCAAAGTACGTTCATTGGCCAGGTGCTCATTCGTATTTTTCTGAGGCTGTTTCTGTTCCATATTCAGCACGGGTTTCTTTAAAATCAGTCAATAATCATACTATTTTCTCCTACCCCAATACTATTTTAATCTCCGGAAATTTCTTCCCGTTTCAAACCGGTCAATTCAGGATCAAAACATTAAATTGAACGTTTATTGAAAGTTTCAACTTTAAGTTCAGGGCAGATCAATTCATGCCACGAAACAATTCGTTGCAGCAGGAAGATACACCAAAAGCCTAAAGTTATTGAGCCTAAAGTTCTTTCAAAAAATTCAGCATATCATTACAACCATACAAACATGCCATTATGAACAGCAGAAGAAAATTCATTGCCACCACAGCCGCCCTTGCCGCTTACACCGGTGCGGTATCGGCCTTTCCGGGCATCCGCAATTTCGCCCTGGAAGGGAAAATAAAACTCGGACTAATCGGCGTTAAAGGGATGGGCTGGAGCAACATCAGTTCCTTCCTCAAACTCCCCGACGTGGAATGCACCGCGCTTTGCGATGTAGATGCACGCGAACTGGATAAACGCGTAAAAGAACTGGAAGCAAAAAACATCAAAGTAAAAACCTATAGCAACTACCGCGACCTGCTGGCCGATAAAAATGTAGATGCCGTAATCATCGGCACACCCGACCACTGGCACTGCCTGATGATGATTGAAGCCTGCGCCGCAGGTAAAGATGTGTATGTAGAGAAGCCGCTCGGCAACTCCATCGTGGAATGCAACGCCATGACGGAAGCCGCGAAAAAACACAACCGCATTGTGCAGGTAGGGCAATGGCAAAGAAGTCAGCAACACTTTAAAGATGCCATGGCCTATGTGCATTCCGGCAAACTCGGCAAGATAAGACTCGTAAAGGCCTGGGCCTACCAGGGCTGGATGAAAAGTATTCCCGTTAAACCCGATGGCCCCGTTCCGGAAGGCGTGAACTACGATATGTGGCTCGGTCCTGCAAAGAAGCGTCCATTCAACCCGAACCGTTTCCATTTCGATTTCAGGTGGTACTGGGATTACGCCGGCGGATTGATGACCGACTGGGGTGTACACATGCTCGACTTCGCACTCATTGGCATGAAAGCGCACACACCAAAGTCTGTAGTAGCCAGCGGCGGCAAATTCGCTTACCCCGATGATGCGGCAGAAACACCAGACACCCTTACCGCTTTGTATGAATTCGAGGGCTTCAACATTCAATGGGAACATGCCACCGGCATCAACGGCGGCCCCTACAACCGTGACCATGGCGTGGCCTTCCTCGGCAACAACGGCACACTGGTGGTGAACCGCGGTGGATGGGAAGTGATCCCGGACGGCACCAAAATAGAAGCCGTGCCCCTGCAAAAAAGTGTGGACCGCGGGCTCGACATGCACACCGCCAACTTCGTAGCCGCAGTGAAAGCCAGGAAACCGGAACTGCTGAATGCACCGGTAGAAGCAGGCGCGCACATCGCCATCTTCTCGCAAATGGGCAATATCGCCTACCGCACGGGAAAAAAGATTTACTGGGACGAAAAGAAAGGCGCGTTCAACGATAAGGATGCCAATAAACTACTTGCGGCATCTTACAACAACGGGTACAAAATACCTTCGGTATAAGAAATGACTTTTCCGGGAACCGAAGTATTCTTGCAGAGTTTTTTTTCACGCAACTGCTTTATGCTTCGCACTGCGCAGACGCAAGGAAGCCAGGACGCAAAGCCTTAGTGGGTTGGGGAGATTTTATTTAGCGAAGAGACTTTTATTTCTCGTGATTGCTTCGTGCCTCGCAACGCCAAGGCGCTACGTTAGCGGTTGATTTAATTTTCTTTTAGCAATATATAGAAATGGTGTGCCTTATAGAAAGGCACACCATTTTTTATTTCAGATCTTGGAAAGTTCAATAATTCAATCGCGGGAATAAATAAAGTCACGCAACAATTAAATCAGTCGTTGCGCCGTGACGAGAAATAAACCCAATAACGCTGCTGCTTAATTCAATAAGCTGAAACACAAACAACGCTTTGCGCCGTGGCGTCGTCGCGAGAAATAAAAACAAACAACACTGCTCCTTCATTACAATAAGCCGAAATACAAACAACGCCTTGCGTCCTTGCTCCTTCGCGTCTTTGCGAGGAACGAAGCAGTGCGCAGTGCGAAGCACAAAGCAGTTGCGCGAAAACTACCCTTCCACCGGCAACACCACATGCACCGTAGTACCCACCCCTACCGCAGATTCTACATACACATGTCCGCCATGGTTCGAAACAATCCGTTTGCAAAGTGCAAGTCCGATACCTGAACCCGGATACTGCTCACGCGTGTGCAACCTTTTGAACACCTCGAAAACATGGGTAGCATATTCCTGGTCGAAGCCGATACCATTATCGGAAACACGGATATGCACATACGTACTTAACGGATTGTAAGATGGCAGGAGTAGCTTCAGGTTTTCCTGTTCCACAGGAACGGTATCAATTTTAATTACCGGGCGTTTATTGTTGCCCGTGAATTTCAGTGCATTGCTGAGGAGATTGTGAAACAACTGGTTCATCTGTAATTGAACAGCCCGGATGGTGGGCAAAGGGGCGATTTGTATTTCCGCATTCTTTTCCGCAACGATCAGCTCAAAATCGCTGGTGATATCCAGCAATAAATCGGAGAGCGCTACTTTTTGCCACAACGCCTGCATACCGGATAAGCGGGAATAATCCAGCAGGCTTTGGATGAGGTTGGTCATTCTGCCCGCGGCCATACCTATTTTTTCCAGTAGTTGTTTCTGAGATGGCTGCAGTTGGTCGCTTCCTTCCAGCATACTGGTGAATATCCTGATTTTGCGGAGCGGTTCCTGAAGATCATGGCTCGCTACATAGGCGTAACGTGCAAGTTCTTCATTGGAACGTATCAGTTGTTCGTTGGAATCGGCGAGTTCTTCGTTGATGGTTTGTAATTCTTCATTCAGGGCCTGGAGCTCTTCGGTCCTTTGTTGCACCACCTGCTCCAGTTCGAGCTGGATCATCCGCTGTCGGGTTACATCCTGAATGGCCCCACCAATACGGTGCAAACCGGGGAAAGATTTCCCCTGAGCGTGTAATATCCTTGGTTTGGAACCGGAAGTGAAAAAACTGATGTCGATAGAACTTCCTTCTTCGCGCAGCAGTTTTCGCAAAGCAACCATAACATGCGAGCGGTCTTCTTTCCGGATATGCCGGAAGATGCCCGTGAGTGTAACGTCCTCCTCTTTGGAGAAACCGAGCCAGTTGCGGAGACGGGGAGAAACCGAAAGTGTTTCACTGCGGGTATCCAGTTCCCAGGTGCCCAGTTCCGCGAGTTCAATAGCAGCCCGCAGGCTGGTTTCCACTTCCTCCACTTTTCGCCGGGCCAGTACCTGTCCGGTTATTTCAGTTGCGGTAATCAGTACCCCGTAAATTTCTCCAGCTATGTTTTGTAAGGGCTGGTAAATGTAATTGTAGTAGCCCTGGTAAGAAAGGCTATTTTTCACGAGTGAAGGCCTTTCTTCATGCTGAAAAAAAGTGCTGCCACGCTCCATCACCTCAAGCAATTTTTCTTTTATTCCGGGATCAATCAGGTCAGGCACCGCTTCATCCAGTGTTTTACCAATGGGTGGCGTGCTGATTCCCAGCATAGTCATCATCTTTCCGTTTACGGTACGCACCACCAGTTCTTCCCCGATCAGCACCATTTTGGCAACGGGGGAATTAGAGATCAGGTTCCGGGAAAACAATTCACTCTCTTCCAGTTGCTTACGGGCCTTTACCTGTTCGGTCACATCAACAGCCATATCCATGATGGCATATACTTCACCGGCTTCGTTCCGCAATGGCTTATAGGTAAAATCAAAATAATAAGTGCCAAGTTTTCCATCCAGTTCCAACTGTGCCTCTGCGGCCCTGGCTACATAAGGAATGCCGGTTTGGTAGACTTCCGTGAGAATAGCCATAAACGATTGACCTCTCAGTTCAGGGACACCGTCCAGCAATGGTTTCCCAATAATGGTACGGTCCTTTCCCCAATACCTGAGCATTATTTCATTGGCTACTTCTATCTTCATATCCGGCCCAACAAACAAACAGGTAGCCACCGGCGCTTCTTCCACCAGCGACCGGAAACGGATTTCACTCTGCGCAAGCGTTAGTTTACCCTGGTGTTCGGCGGTGGTATCATAAACTGTACCGGTGAACAGGTAAGGTTTGCCCTGCCTGTCGTTCAGGTAAGAACCTGCCGCTTTCATCCAGTGAATGCTGCCATCAGTCCATATTACCCGGGCCTCGTAGTTTAGTTTTCCTGTTTTTTCGGCAATCTTGTACGCTTCCTCTCTTAAACGGCGGTCCTCGGGATGGATATGAGCAATGAAATCCTGGCGCGTTAACTGTTGTGTGGGATTTCCGGTGAGTACTTTGGCAAGTGAGGGAGAGTATTCCATTTCTCCGGTATCCATAGAAATCAGGAAGTACGAAGAGTTTGAATTCTCCAGCGCCAGTTGTGCGATCGCTTCCGACAGGCGCACTTTTTCCTGCCCTTCCATTTCCATCGTCACATCCAGCGCTGTGCCTGAAAAGCGTTCCACCACTCCGTCAGGGTTGAAAGAAGCGCGTCCACGGCAATGCAGCCAACGCAGTTTGCCATCGGAGCCCACAGTCCGGAACCGCACATCGTACCCGCCCGTTGCACCTGGCAGGAGGGCTTCTGCAACTGCTTTTTCCACGTGCGCACGGTCGTGTGGATGAATGTATTTTAAAACCTGTCCATATTCCACTTTCTCCCCATCCGCAAAACCATATAGCTCTCTGCAACGTTCATCCCAGTAAACTATATTGTTTTGAGGATCCAGGTTCCAGGTACCAACGCCGGCTGCATTCAGGGCAAAAACAAGTCTTTCAATCTGTTCCGAAGGTGAATTTTCTGCATTTACCCGGTGCGGCATAGTAAGAAGGTGTTTTAAGCGTTAAACAAATGTAACGATTACCCTATTAATATTGTGCCATATACACCCTGCTGCTTCCTTAAGTTTATGACAGGCAAAGACATATAGCTGATAATTATCAGAAAGAAGGCATTGCCCCGGCGTTCATTGCTGCAGTAAATGATTTAGAAATGAAAGAATTGTGTAGCTGAGTTTCAACATGAAAAAGAGGCATATCAAACGATACGCCCCTAATATATACTACCCGAACGGTATTTATAGGATATGGTTGGATGATTATTCTTCTTCTAACGCCATTTCGTTGATGTGCGATTCAGCCAGGTTGGTCAGGTCCATATCACATTGCTTTTCTTCGTCCAGTGTTTGCTGGAGCAATGCAGCAGCATCGCTGTAGCCGAGCAGGGTGGCCAGTTGTACCAGTCCGCCATAGGTAGCGATCTCGTAATGCTCCACTTTTTGCGCTGCGAAAATGATGGCTACGTCGCGCGTGAAAGTATCATCGTCGGTATCTTCCAGCACCTGCTTTCCTTCTTCCAGTAATCCTTCCATGGCCTCGCATTTCTTACCGCGCGGCGCTTTTCCCAGCATGCCGAACACTTCCTGCAAACGCTCCACATGCGTTTCGGTTTCCCCCTGGTGTTTTTCTATGGCCGCACGCAACTCTTCATTGGTAGCGGCAGCGGCCATTTCAGGCAGTGTTTTGGCCAGTTTCCTTTCTGCATAAAGAATATCGCGCAGTTCATCTACAAAAAACTCTTCCAGCATGGAATGATTTCCATTGGAACCCTTGGTTGCACCTTGCATTTTTTTGTTGTTTGTCGCTTTCATACTATTCAAATTTTTGAGTTGGCAATATGCAGCAAGGGTAAAAAAGCCATACCAGCCTTTTAGAACGGAAGGTGTAAAGATCATTGTACAATTTGATGAAAAGCAACCTGCCAACGCCGTTGAATTTTCGCCACATGGCATGTATATTGAAGAATTGGAAGAAAGAAATTTTGTATGAGAACATGCTACGCCCTGCTGCTCCTCCTGCTTGCCGGTTGTACCGGACCAGGCAAATCTTTCCTGTCGGGAAAAACACCGCATGAGGCTTACCAGCAAAAGATCACACAACTCGGGCTGGACAATAGCGCTATGGGCAAACTGTGGATGGAAGCCGCTGAAAACAGTCTCGCTTCCCCTGCAAACATTACACTCCCATACACAGAGAAAGGTTATTTTTCTGCAGAAACACCGAGAGCCGCAGGATACAGTTTCTCCCTGAAAAGAGGAGAAACGATTACCGCTTCGCTGGAAGCAAATCCAGATTCAGCTTTCCGGCTCTTTATGGAGCTCTGGGCCAGGAACAAAGAACTGGAACACAAACTGGTAAAAGCCGCAGATACTACTTACCAAATCGCCTTCGAAGTACCCAACGATGGCATTTACCAATTGAGGATACAACCGGAATTGTTATCGAACGGCAATTATACCCTCACTATTCAAACCGGTCCCTCGCTCGCATTTCCTGTACCTGCGAACGCCAACCCCAGGACCACCAGTTTCTGGGGTGCAGCCAGAGACGGTGGAAACCGCTCACACGAAGGCGTAGACATATTCGCCGCCAAAAGGACGCTCTTGCTGGCCGCAGCAGATGGACGCATACTGAGAACAGGAGAAAACAACCTCGGTGGAAAAGTCATCTTCCTCCGACCCGAAGGGAAAAACATATCTATTTACTATGCACACCTCGATGAACAACTTGTGACACCCGGACAAAACGTTCAGGCCGGCGACACCATTGGTCTAATGGGCAATACCGGGAATGCAAACACCACGCCCCCGCATCTCCACTTCGGCATCTACACGGGTAATGGTGCCATCGATCCTTATCCTTTCATCAACCCTAAAAGACCTGAAATACCAACGCTTGGAAACACCAGTCATAGACCCGGCACACTGGTGCGCACCAATATCAAAGCCCGGTGGACCAATGCCATCAACAACAAAGACAGTTCACTCCCGGCAAACACCCTCCTGTACATCCAAGCCAGCGCGCCCGGCAAAAGATACAAAGCCATACTTCCCAACGGGCACACTGGTTTCATCAACACAAACAGCGTATCGCCACTTGACAAACCCTACCTGCAAACGACCCTGAAAGAAAACAGCACGCTCTCCTTTACGCCACTGGCAGATGCGCCCATTAAAACAACACTGGAAAAAGGCACGCGCATCATGGTACTTGCCCGTTTCAACAACTACCTATTAATTAAAAATGAAGCAGAAACTGGCTGGCTTCAAAACCTTCCTTAACAAAATTTTCAGTGCCGCACATACGAAATTACCGTCCGGTTTTGTTATATTAATGGAGTTAAAATTCCAGTGTATGAAACAGTTATCTGAAACCTGGTTCGCGGAAGGCTACATTGATTTTGAACTGAAAAAATACACCCTGCTCGCGTACCTTCAGGAAGTAAACGGTTACTTCTCCCAAAACAAACTTTATCCCCAACTGGCGGAAGTGGTGTTCCATTATAACAACATCGTTTCCTTCAGGGAGAACAAACAATTTCTTCAGCAACAATTCCCTAAAAAGCTAACCGGCATCCAGCTCGAAAAGCTGCAACTGCTTTACGAACAAATGCTGGAAGACGATGTGGTGATGACTGAATTAGAGAACATCATTCATTACGCGGAAACGCATATCAACTCTACCTTGCGCACCGGTTCCGACATTTATGATTTTGTGGAAGACAAACTAAACATCTCCCCCATAGGACTGCTGCCACTGGATACCCAGGAAGGCTATTTTTTCCTGACGAACGGCAACATCAAAACCACAATGGTGTACCATTACCGGCTCTCCATTTTCGAAAAACACCATGAGAAATACCGGAGCATGCGCACTGCTTTCCTCGACACCTGGCAAAGAAGTATCGCCAATACCTACGAACATATTAAAGCCGATATTATCCGCAATAAAAAGGAATTGCCGAACCCCGCAGTTTATGCCATACAAACCGACCTCAGTTTCCCGGTGAATGAAACTTTATTGCCGGTAGCCAAGCGGAGTCTGGTAAAATACATCAGTTGTTGATGATGCGGCGCGCCAGCGCTGGCAAAACGCTGTTCAATAACTTCAGCGCTTTCACCTTACCGATATTCATTTCAAATACATCCTTTTCAAACAGGCGGATGAATATAGAAGCCAGTTCTTCTGCCTGCATTTTTCCTTTTCCCCGCCCTTTCGTCATGGCCGTATCCACCAACGGAGGAACCAGTTCAAATACTTTCACCTTTTGTTCCTGCAGCCGTAAAGCCTTGGAGAACATACGCAGGGCGGCTTTTGTAGCCGCATACACCGCTGCATCCGCTTTAGGCACCAATGCCAATGCAGAGGACACGTTTACAATTGCACTTTCTTCCTGCCTGAGTAACAACGGATACAATCCTGCGCACAACTGCAAAGGCGCCGAAAGGTTCACGCCTATTTCTTCCCTGATGAGCGCCGGACTGCAGCATTCCTTCCCTAAAAAATAGTTGTGCTGAATGCCCGCATTGTTCACGAGCACATTTACATCCGGATGTTGTGCATGAATAAACTTTACCAGCCCATCAATATCCTGCTGAAGTGAAAGATCAGCGCAAAAAGGGATGATGGAAGGATACAAGCTTGTCAATTGCTCCAGGCTGTTCTTATTTCTTCCTGTGGCGATGATCGTGTTGCCTTTAGCCGCCAGCCCCAATGCCAGCGCCTTGCCGATACCGGCGGAAGCCCCGGTGATCAATACTTTATTTCCTGAAATGCGCATTTTTTTTCATGCAATGTTCAGCAGAAATAAAACGGATTCCATTTACACAGGTAAAGATTTCATCCTTTCTTCCGGGCCCGTATCCTGCTGAGTTGTGTAGGGGTTATGCCCAGGTAAGAAGCGATATGGTATTGAGGAATACTGTTTTCCAGCAAGGGATATTCCTCCCTGAACAAGTGATAACGCGCACCTGCGTCCAGGAGTACCATTTTTATTTCCCGCTGCTCCTTGTAAGCATAAAAATTTTCGGCCAGCAGGCGTGCCAGGGTTTCTATTCCGCGGTGCTCCCGGTAAAGCGCTTGCATACGGGTGTAAGGTGCCACCAGTAAAGTGCAGGGCGTAAGCGCCTCAATATTGATGTAATTCTGCTGCCCCGTTACCAGTGATGTATATGCGCCCGTAAATTCGTTCTCCGTGAAAAAGAATTTGTTGTATTCTGTTCCGGAAACATCCCTGTAAAACGCACGCATCACCCCATGAAGCAGGAAGCCCATCTCTTTTTCCACACGACCCTCACGAGCAAAGTAGGTACCTTTTTCCAGCGCACGTTCTGAAAACAAACTGCTGAAAGCAAACCATTCGGCTTCGGTCAGCGCCACGAAACGCGTTACATAAGCACGCAACTCTTCCATACGCCGGCATTAAATTGATTCCCGGTAAAGATAAGATACATCACCGCACTATTTCATCAATCTTACCTCGTACACGTTCGCCGTGGTACTGCCTTCCCGGGCTATGAACTTCACCTCCAGCTTACCGCCAACCGCTTTTAAAGATGCTGGCAGCGCATATTCTTCCGCATAAAAATCATCGCCTTTGTCGCCTTTCATTTCTACGGAAGCCAGCTTTTGCCCCTGTACGTAAATATCAAAGGAGCGGTTTCTTTCTCTGCCGAAGTATACCACGCGGAGTTTGGATGCGTTGCCTCCTTTGTTGTTCATTTCATAAGAGAACCAGCCTTTCGCGTTCCGGAAGCGTTCTTCTTTGAAAAGCCCGGTTTCCGTTTTTTCCCCTTTGAATGCGTGGTCCGATTCCGGTTGTTGCTCCCCTGCATTTATTCTGTCGATAGTATTGTTATCCAGGGTTATTTTCACCAGTTCCTTTTGTTTCATTTCCGCCCTAACTTGTTGCAGTTTAGAAGCTTCAGTGAAGGGAAAATAAACCGTGTAGCGCGTATCATGCACCATATAAAAAGGACGCAGTTGCAGGTTGGCATATTTCTCCTGCACCACAGGCTGCGGGATATTAAAGACCAGTTCTCCCGGCTGGGCCTGCACTTTGGCCGCCAGTTCCTTTTCGTTGCCCACCAGCATCGGCGCATCGTCGAGGGGACGAATAGGACCCGAAGCCACATGACCCATCCGACTGGCATCCGCGAAAAGTCCATTCAAACCTACAGTATCCATAGGTGCCGCGAGCACGATAGGGCCGTGTACAAAAGAAACCCACTCCGATTGATCGGGTAGTCTTTCCGCACGGGTTTCCATCGGCAATTCCACCGTAACTTTATCGCCGTTCTTCCAGTTGCGCTCAATACTGATGTATTGCGCCGAATCAGTTGTAACTGGCACGAAAGCTTTACCATTTATTTTGAACGTGATTGAACCCGCTATCCAGGAAGGCTTGCGGACCATCAGTTTGAATTTCTTTTTCTTTTTCAGCGCCAGCTTTAATTCGGTTTGCTCCGATTCCGGGAAGGCTGTTGTTTGCGTAAGGAGAAGTCCTTTTTCTTTCCAATGCAGTTCAGACGCCATGAACAGGTTCACGAACAAATCATCTCCCTGGTGCGCGTAAATGAGTTCGCCGTATTTACCATGGTTTTCCAATCCTGAACCCACGCAGCACCAGAAACCTTCCTGCGGTTGTGAATACACGCGGTAGTGACCGGGTCGCATGGGGGTGAAGTAAACGAATCCACCCGTTTCCGGATGCTGGGAAGAAAGAATATGGTTGAACAGTGTTCTTTCATAATAATCCATATAATGGGCAGAAGGCCGCGAAAGGAACAATCCTTTGGAGAGCCGCAACATATTGTACGAGTTGCAGGTTTCAGGGCCCTCACGGGATTCGACCATGGAACTGAAGTTATCGGTGGGATGAAAGTGTTCACGTACACTGTTCCCGCCAATGGAAACGGAGCGATTGCGCACCACGGTATTCCAGAAGAAATCTGCTGCTTCGCGCCAGGCTGGATCACCACCTGCTTTAGCCACCGCGTTGTAGCCCACTACTTTGGGGATTTGCGTATTGGCGTGGAGCCCTGTGAGCGCATCTCTTTTTTCCAGTAGCGGCTGAAGGATACGCTGGTCGGAAAACCGTTTGGCGAGTTCCAGGTATTTTTTTTCGCCGGTTAACTGTGCCACATCGGCGAACACTTCGTTGAGACCGCCATGTTCGCTGCGCAGCATGTCCTGGATCTGCGCATCGGTGAGTGGAGAGAAGGAATTATAAAACCAGTCGGTTAACCCCAGCAATACTTTTTTGGCCTGTTCATTTCCGCCGATGGTGTATGCATCATACAAACCAGCGAAAGTTTTGTGGATATTATACAGGGGCACCCATTTGCCATTGAGTGAAAAACCGTTCGCGTTAATTTTACCTGCTGCAACGTTTTCCCACATGGCTTTTCCGCCGGGTACACCACTGGTATAACCGTTGCCCGCGGCTTCCTGGCAGGCCAGTAGTTCGGCTACCGCGTAGTCGAGTTTCTGCTTCACTTCTTTGTTTCCTGTGGCCGCATACATATTGGCTAAGGCGGAGAGGTAGTGGCCACCGATATGTCCGTCCAGACCGGTATTTTCCCAGTTGCCATAATTCTGTGCTTTGGGGGTAAGTCCGGCTTCTTTTCGGTAAGGCGCCAGTAAGCGGTCGGCATCCAGGGAGAGCATGTATTTCATGTCGGCCTGTTGTGCATGGAGGAAAGGGCCGTCCAGGAGTTTTACGGAAGAAAGCGGGAAGAGTTCGGCTTTTTGGGCATGAACGAGTATTGGAGCAGATAGCAAAGCTATCGCAATGATGTTTTTTAGAAAGATAGCTGGCAGCAGTTCAAATGTTGTGGAACGTGCGGCTTTTTTACGAGGCGCGGGTAAGGTAACACGGGTTTCAATCATAATGGCAACAATTAGGTGGTGAAAATAATGAAATTTAATAAGTGTACAAAACACATTTAATTAAGGGAATTGGTATTTGGAAGGTTTGATTCTTGCAAACGTTTTCAGGGAAGGAGTGTTTTCACGCAACTGCTTTGTGCTTCGCACTGCGCAGACGCAAGGATTGAAAGACGCAAAGCCTTGTTTGTATGCGGGGCGCTGGAGTTCGGGGAAGCATTGTTTATTTATTTCTCGCAACGACGCCTGCTTCGTGCCTCGCAGACGCGGAGCGTTAAGTAGTTGGTGAAGGGTAATTTTTCGCTGAGGCGTGCTGCTTCGAACCTCGCAGACGCGGAGCGTTGAGTAGTTGGTGTTGCACTTACTACAAGAACGGGCGGCTCTTTTGGAACCGCCCGTTTCAGTTTAAAGCCTTGCTTACTGTTTAATATTTCAGATCAAACTTTCTTTCATCGATGCTGATGCCTTCTTTCATCCAGCGGGGCATTGGTTTTTCATTCAGGTAATGTTCAAAGAACTGTTCCATTCGGATGGTCCAGTCGTGTTGAGCGGGGATGCCGTTCAGGGTATGATTTTCACCTTTGTAATTGAGTAGCCAGGCGGGTTTTCCGAGCCTGCGCATGGCAAGGAAAAAACTTTGTCCCTGTGTGTAGGCCACGGCGCCATCTTTATCGCAATGGAACAACAAGAGCGGGGTCTGCACTTTGTCGGCGCGGTATATCGGGGAATTGTCGATATAGCCCTGCTGGTCTTCCCAGAGGTTTTTGCCCATGCGCGACTGCCCTGTTTCGTAGAGGAACATGCAGGGCGCACCACTGCTTCTGATGGCGAAGTAGTTGTAACTCATGTTGGAAACGGCGGCACCGGCGTTGGCACAGGCAAAGAGGTTACTGCGGGTGATGAGGTACAAAGTTTGGTAACCGGACCAACTGTGCCCCTGTAAACCAATTCTTTTCTTATCAGCAATGCCCCTGTCAATCAGTGCCTGGGTACCGCTTATTACAGCGTTCACTGCGCTTTCTCCTGGTGCTCCGATGGTAAAATATACATCGGGTCGAAACACGATATAGCCTTTGCTTACATAGGTAGGGATATTAATGGTGGCTGTACTGAGTTCAGGAACATGGTATTCATGCAGCGTTTCACTGTGTGTCTGGTAGAAATCCACGATGGTGGGGTAAGAACGGGTGCTGTCGTAGTTTTCAGGCAGGTACAGCAATCCCTGGTTTTGTTTGCCTTCCAGGTTCTTCCATGCTATGAGCCGTACGCTTCCCCAATTGTATTGTTGCTGCTGTAAATTGATAGCAGTGATCTTTTTCGGAGAACGGAACTTTGTATCGGACCACCAGATATCGGGAGCAGTGGCATAACTTTCCTTGAAGAAAACGCAGGCGGTTCCATCACCGGAAACAGCGTCTATTCTTGAACTGTATGCCGGATCATCCAGCAATTTTTCAACGCCTTTTCCTGGCTCAAAAGCATATACGCCTTTTGATTTGGTATTTTCATTGAAGGTGGTGAAGAGCAACCTTTTTGAAATGTCCAGCTTTTCGCGGAACTCAGCGCCCTGCAAACGCAGGCGTACACCGTGCTTCCGGCCATAGCCTTTGGTGAGTGAATAAGGAGCTTTCTTCCCTGACAGATCGATCACCCAAAGATCGTAACGATCATAGACCACAGCGCTGCCTCCCTGGTCGGCCCAGCCTGCGAGTCCGTAAGCCGGAGCGGGTCGGGGGAAATCGTGGTCTTCGTCATGAACGGGGAATCCGATGCCGACGGCAATGGTTTTAAAGGAACGGCTCACGGTGTCGAGTACCTGCCATTGTTGTTCTACTTCATTGTAGCGAAGGGCAAATTTTCCACCCGGTGTCCATATTGGTAAATTCCCCGCATCTTTTACCACGAGTTTGCTTTCCCCCGTTCTTACATCTATGAGATATACATCGGAAGCAGGATCGTAGGTCCAGTCGGTACGGAGCTTGTAAGGCTCTTGATCGGTCTGGAATACAAAGCTGAAGTTATCTGAAGTGGGCGCGACCAATCTTTCTGAACCATCGGGTGCAATCTGCTTACAGGTACGGGTAGCCGCATTGTAAATCACCTTGGGATAATTCTGGTAATTTTTATCGTACACGCCGCGTCGCTGTTTTGTTTGCAGAACGGGTTCGTCCCAGGTCCACAGCTCCAGTTCAAAGCCTGGATCCAATGGCTTCTGCAGCTTACGTTTAGGGTTCGCCGCGGGTGCCAGATCAAGCAGCAATACCTGCGTGGAAGCATTTACCGGATAAGCTTTCTTTTCAAAACGAAAGCCTTCGGGCGCACGGATGGCAGCGAAGTCCATCCATTCCCGCACCGTTTTGTTTTTGAGTGAAAAAACATAGAGTTTGTCTCCGGACACAAAAGAGCCCTGTTTCTGAGATTCATCAAAATACAGATCGGTGATGTCTCCTTCAAACAAGCGCGTGTGCGGCCCTTTTAATGCGCCGGCCAGCAGTTCCTTGCCTTTAATGTACACGATGGAACTTTCATTGTCGAAAATGAAATGCCTTCCAACGCCGTTCAGCTCTACACTATCTCCTTTCGACAAATCCTGCACCACAATACGACTGCCATCCGGCTTAAATTCCGTGAAAACGATGCGTTCTGACACAGGCGATGTCTTGAAAAAAGCACTCCTGTTCCAGTGAATGGTTTTACCGGAAGAAAGCTGGCGGAGCAGAATAGAATCCTTGTTGTTCCTGTTCACCGTATACTTCAACCAGTTTCCCCCACCAAAAAACTCGGCATTGGTGACATCTTCCAGTATAACTTCTTTCCCCGATTTCGGATGTACAAGGTATCTTTCGTTGTTATCTTCCATGAAATACCCGTACAACAACCATTCTCCATTATGAGAGATAATGGGAGAAGACAACCTGCGCCATTGTATATAAGCGGTGGTATCCAATGTTTTTTTCTGCGCCTGAACGGTGGAAGCCAGTACAAAAAAAGCGCCTATTCCTATAAGTAATTTTCTCATTGCTCTGATTTCAAAATTTCAATCACACTACTGATTTCATCTGCCAACTCTGAAGGACTTCCATTATATCCTTCACTGGTGTACCTGATCACACCATTTTTCAACACCACTTTCCTGGGAATCCCCGACGATTGAAATATGTGGCGCATTGAATTGTATGCGATGTTATCGGCTTGTTCCAATTTGAGGTTCGTATCAAAAAGCACATTAAAACGGTAGCGGGTTTCGGCGATGTATTTACGGATATTGTCCCTGAAAGCAGGATTAGACTCCATTGTGGCGATAAAATAGAAAGCGACTGATTTATCATTCGCGTATTTATCAACTGCCATTTGCATACCGGGGAACGCGGCTTTGCACGGAAAGCACCAGGTGGCCCAGAAATCGATCACTACGATCTTATCCTTCCAATCCGCGGTTTTCACTGTTTCTCCGGTCATGGCTTCCAGTTCGAATACAGGACCTGGTTTATTGATAAGCTCCGCACGGATTTTTTCTTTCATCGCCTTCATTGCGGCGGCGGGTTTCAGGGATTGCACATACGCATCAAACCCTTTTTCCGTACCCTTTTTTGCGGCATAATATTTTTTAAGTTGCGTCAGCATTACGGGAGAAGTCATATTTTTCCTGACACTGTTTTCCAGCAGTTCCTGCGCTCCTTTTTTATTGCCTGTTTTTTCCAGGATATTCACCTGCGCTTCCAGCGCCAGAACTGAACGGAATTTACCTTCGGCAGATAACCTGACCATGTAAGGCAATGCTTCCTTGTATTTCCCCAGCTTTTCCAGCACCCTGATGTGTATACCCAGTTTATCATCCAGGTGTTTTAAGGCGATCATCTCCGCCTGCAAAGGCGAATAACGGGTCTGCTCCGTGTAAGAACCATCCTTTTGTTTAAGGATCATTTCATTGATCAGCGTTTTAGAAAGGGGATATGCTTTTTCAGCGGATAATTTTCCTACTGTAAACGCGGCGTCGAGGTTACTCCTGAACACTTCGTTCAGGGTAGCGAAATTCATATCGGGCACCAGTGCGAACAGTTTTTCATTTTGTCCCTGGTTAAAGTATGCCGAAGCCAGGGTGCGGTATGCATTGAAATAAAGGAAATCCTGGTTCCTTACCGGCTGGCGCAGGTAGTCTTTTATGGAAAAGTCGCGCAGGAAAGCTTCCGTGGCGGCCATCATCTCTTCGTTGCTTTTTGATGCTGCTATTGAACGGGAGCGCTCAAAGCGTGCGGCATTCCCGGAAGGAAATAAAACGATCATCCGCTTTCTTACGGAATCGGCCTTATCGTTCATTTTCAGCATCCGGTAAGTATCGGCGATGATGGCATACCCGCTTTCATCGATATGAGGATTATTGGCGAACTTCAGCAGGTTCCTTTCCACATTGTTCTGAAAATCGTAATCCTCTTTATGCTTCAGCATCGCGATGTAACTGTCGAAATAACGGTGAACACTATCCGGGAAATACTGCATTTCCTTGCGCACCCACAATTCCAGCGCTTCATTGCTGATCTCAAACTTTTCGAAATACCCGGATGGCGCCATACGGAGAGAAGGTTTCCTGAAGAGCGCCCACGACAATGCAGCACCTGGCACGCGACCACCATCCTTTGCTATGGTGGTGGTTACAAAACCGCGGTCATTGTTGTTGTCCGCAGCAACCAGTTCTCCATTGTTCCACTGCACAAATTTTAATCCCACGAAAGCACATTGTTCCGGCAGCTTCAACTGGCCAATCCAGGCGGTATCGGTTTTCCGGAGCCGGAGGTCCGACAATTCCCAACGGTAGTTGTTGTACATGTACACCACTGCATCAATGGAATCACTTCCTTTCAGCGGACCATCTTCCGGCTTGTATGCCACCTGGAAAGTGTCGCCTGCTTTAAGCATTCCAAAATCATTCATTTTTCCCACACCGTTCTGCGCATGGGCAAAAGGCATCGCATAGAGCAGCCAGCCGGCTGCCGCCATCAGTTTTTTCATCGTCAGAAATTTTTCGTGAACAATAAGTGCGAGCCGTGGGAAAAACCCCGGCCGGCTCACACTTACGCCAACAATAAAGAGATTGTTTGTTTATGGATTCTGTTTCAGTTCAGGATTCAGGAGAATGTATTTATCCCCTATCGGGTAAACATAACGGTCACTGTTAGGCGCCAATGTGAAATTGTTGCCTTTGAAAGAACGGGTAACGGCAACCTGCAAAGTGGCATCCTTGTTCAGGCGTTTCTGATCGAACCAGCGCAAACCGGTTCCAAAGAATTCCCTTCTTCTTTCCTGCACCACAGCGTTTAATGCTTCTTGCGCCGTTCCAACAGGTAGATCAGCATAAGTAGCAGTGGAGAAACGTTTCTTCCTGAGTTCATTTAACACGGCGACAGCAGTTGCTGCATTGCCAGAACGCGCTTCCACTTCGGCTTTAATCAGCATCATTTCAGGAACGGATGGTCCCTGGTAGATGCCTTCGAAAGTATAACGGTGCCGCCAGTAGCCGAATCCAGTGAAGGCGGGCGAAAAACTACCGCCGGGTTTTACGAAAAGTTTATAGCGCAGGTCGTTGGTTCCCAGTAAGGTGAGCAATGCGGTATCCAGTTGAATACCATCATAGTTACCTGCCTGTTTTTTGGAAAATATGATTTGCGGGTCTTGCAGCCGGCGCGGAATAGCCGAGGCATTTGTTTCATACGTACGCAGGTCCAGCAATTCATTTCTGATGGAGAGCGCTTTTTCAGCAAACAGTTTTGCCTGACTGAAATTCCGGGTGAAGAGGTGCGTACGTGCCAACAAGGCATACACGGCCGCTTTGGAAGGACGTGTATTAAAATCGGCCACATCCAGCAGTGCGGGTTCTGCGGCGGTCAGGTCTTCAATGATCTGGTTGTACACACTTTGAACGGAAGCGCGCACCAGCGGCACAAACAGGTTGGGCGTTGTAAGCAATGGCACACCTGGATCGGTAGCTGCGGTGGTGCTATCAAACTGTTTAGCGTAAATATTCACCAGGCACCAATAAGAATAGGCTCTGTGTACTAAGGCCTCGGCGCGCACCGTTTCCTTCAGTTCAGTGGTACCGCGTTGGCTTTCCATCACACCCGCGATCACTTCGTTGCAGGTGTAAATAACCTTGTAAAGATTTTCCCAGTCCACATCACCCTGTATTTCAGAAAGGTACTTCACCTGCCAGGTGTACACGTTCTGGTTGATATCGGAGAGTGTATTCTGCTTGCTCACATCCAGTATACGTGTATCGTCGTTCGAATAGATCACCTGTCCGAAACCCGACTCCATGGCAGCATTGTTATCCAGCAAGGCGCGATAGTCGCTGGTGTAAGTGAGCGTCCTGCTCCCCTTCTGGTCGATCTCCACAAATTTGCGGCAGCCCGGTGCGACCGCTATGATGAGTAAAAGAAAATAAAAGATTTTCATTATAGCTGAATTAGAATGAAACATTGAGGTTGAAATAATAGCTGGTAACCGGCGGCACGCTGTAATAATTCGCGTTGGGGTTCAGGAATTCAGGGTCCAGTTTCTCCGCGTTAGCGGCCCAGATCATACCGAGGTTCCTGGCAGTAGCACTGAGGGAAAGTCCCTTTATGCCGCGGGGCAGCATTTTTTCTGAAAACCTGTACGCCAGCGAAATCTGTTGCAGGCGGATGTTATCGGCCTTGCGCACCAGCGCGTCTGAGTAACGGTAACGTATAATACTGTTGTTGTTCACGCCTGTAAGGCCGGGCACCACCGTATTGGCTTCATCACCCGCGGTTTTCCAACGGTAAGCAAGGTCTTCCTGTTTGCCCAATACGCCGAAGAAAGAAGAGAAATTGGGATAGTTGTTGATGGATGGCTTCAGGAACACATGCCCCATATAGAATGCGGTTTGCACGCCCAGTTCCATATTTTTATACCGGAAGGAATTGTTGAAACCGCCATGATAAGGCGCAGCTCTCACACCAACGTACTTCAGGTCTTTAATAGTAAAATCTGAAGTCAGGTTAGTGGTGTGCTTTATAATTTCGTTCTTACTGTTGTAAATCTGTGTTTGACCGGTGGTGGGATCCAGTCCTGCGTTTCTGTACACAAACATAGAACCGAGGTTATAGCCATCCATGATGTAACTACCGCCTTGCGCTACCTGTGAGGCAATAAAAGTGGAATAGCGACTATCCGTTACCGTGTTTTCCGAATAAGCGAAGTTCAGCGTAGAGGTGATACCCCAGTCTTTTTTATTGACCACTTTCCCTGACAGTCCTAACTCCACACCATTACTTTTGAGTTTACCCGTATTGTAGGACAAGCTAGACCAGCCATAGGTAGCATTAAAAGGCAATGTTGCCAGGATACCGCTGCTTTTCTTCCAGTAAGCGTCCACGCTGGCGGTGATCCTGTTGTTGAAGGCACGGATATCCAGGCCGGTATTAAAAGTGGCCGTGGTTTCCCAACCCAATTGTTGGTTGGCAGGATTCTGAAGGGTAGCGATCTGTTGCAAGGTAAGCGGATCAGTTTGGTTCACGGAGATCACGGTTTTGTTGTATCCGCCCTGCGGTATTGTACCACCCGTACCGTAAGTAACCCGTGCATCGAGTCCGTTCAGCCAGGAAACATCGTTGAGGAATTTCTCCTTTGCGGCGCTCCATTTAAAGCCCATGCTGTAGAAAGGACGGGCCCTTTTGCTTCTGTCGAGTCCGATATTGGTATAGTCATCGAACCTGGCACTTCCGGAGAAATTATATTTTTCTTTCCAGGTATATGCAGCGTTACCGAAATAAGAAAGGAAACGGGTGCGGTTGTCGGAAGGACCGGTAATATTACTTCCCAGTGTGGTGGTCCAGCCGTAAAGCGTCATGTAAGGCGTGGTGGGGTTCACTGTCGCAAAGCTGTTGGTAAGCGGATCGAAGCCATATTGCGTAAACGCTAGCCCATGTGTATTCGCTTCTTTCACTTCCGTTCCTGCCATCGCGGTAATGCTATGGTCGTTGCCGATATTGTAATTGAAGTTGAGCAGCCCCCTCAGGTTGAGGTCGAAATTGTTCACTTCGCTCACGCGGTAAATGCCGCCATAAGGTGCATTGTAAACCAGTCGGCCCAGGTTGTTGACCGTTGTGCCTTCATTGATGAACTTTCTTCCGTTGTAACTTTCCGCATCGGTGATGCCCCGGCTATCCGTCATGTTGCGCTGGTACATGCCCGATACATCCGCATCCAGCCAATCGGTGATTTTCACGTTCACACCTGCGTTCAGCCTGATCTGGTGACCACGCGCATTCGTATTGCCATAATTCAGTTCATCCACGGCACTGTAGGTGAAAGGCAGATAGCCTTTATTGGTTAATCCTAACGCCACTTCCGGCCGCAGGAAAACATGGTATTGGATCGGCGTCCCCTGTTCATCAACGAGCATATCGTAAGGACGCAAAGAAGTATTCAGCAAACCGAGTGCATCGGTGGAGGTAGTATTGCTTTGGGAACGGATGGCCTGGTAATTGAACCCGGTTCTCAACCTTACCCGCTTGTTGAAGAAATCATTGGTGAGGTTCGCGGTAACATTGATGTTCTGCGCGAAATTGCTTTTGTAAATGGGAACATCTTTGTTGAAGTTGGTAGAAACAAAATAAGTGTTGTTGTCTCCGCCACCTGAAAGTGAGAGATTGTATTGCTGACTGATTCCGGTCTGAAGCAGGTAATCCCTGATCTGACCGGAATTGTCGCGTGCGGAAATCTGCGCCAGCGCGGCATCCGCCTCCTGTTGTGTGGCCGTTCCGCGTTTCACCTTGAAGAGCCATTCCTGCACTTCACTTGAATTGGCGGTATTAAGCGGGCTGTACCAGGATACGGCGGTTGGGTCGGTGATAAAGTTTTTCTCCACCAGTTCACGTTCCAGGTCAACATATTGTGCAGTATTCATCCAGTTCAGTGTACTGAGCGACGGTGGTTGGGAAACGCCTAATGTGGAAGAAAAATTAATGGAAGTATTGCCTTTTTTCCCACGTTTGGTCTGGATCACGATCACGCCGTTCGCGCCTTTGGAACCCCAGATTGAAGTAGCCACGGCATCTTTCAGGAAAGTGATCTGTTCAATATCGTTAATATTCAGAGAAGAGAGAATGTTGCCATTCGCCATCGTACTTACCACATTGCTGGTGTTTACCAGTTTCTGGGTGCTCCCTGTTTCTATCAATGGAAAACCATCCACCACGATAAGCGGCTCGGAATTTTCACCATACCCGTTCTGGCTCCTGATTTGTATCCTGCTGCCTCTTACGTCAAAACGAACGCCTGGCACCCTTCCTTCCAAACGCTGCATAATATTTACCGCCGGCACTTCTTCCAGGTCCTTCGCCGTTACCACACCGTAGGCCCCGGTGGAACGTTCTTTTGAAATGGCCTGGTAACCGTTGTTCACGGTAACCGCCACCTCTTCCATCAGAACGGGCATACGTTCCAGCACAATGGTCAGTTCAGCAGAACCTTCCACTTTTATTTCCCTGGAATGAAAACCTACATAACTGATCACCAGCACATCTCCGGTATTTACGGTAATCAGGAACTTCCCTTTCTCGTCGGACACCACCGACCTTTCGGAGCTCTTCACCTTGATGGTGGCGCCATAGAGTACGCCGCCGTTCCCATCCGTAATGGTTCCCTGTATGGGAACAGGGGGCAACTCATTTACGGGGGACTCTCCAGCCTTCCGGCTCACAAAAATGGTTTGTGAACGGATGGTGTACTCCAGTGGCTGGTTTTTGAATACCGTTTCCAGGAAAGAGCGCAGTTGTACATTCTGCGCGGAAACAGATACATTTTTGGCCTCGTTCAGCAAAGCGCGGTCGCAGAAGACCCTGTAACCCGTTTGTGTGCGGATGGAGGAGAATACTTTTTCGAGGGAGATATTCTTCCCCGAAAGCGTTACCGATTGCGAAACACCACGGGCACCCGCGGTTAGTGCAACGGCCAGGAAAAGAACCGTCAGTTTCATCACTCTCAGCATTTTGGTTGACAACCGGCTGCCAGCTTCCCTGTAGCATACAGGTGCGTCATACCGGCTACAAATAGCAGTTTTTTGCATAATTTGCATTTGGTTTGGTTGATTAAAACAGTTGTACAGAAAATAATTGTCCGTTTTCCAGACCATTCGCCGCTCTGACTCCTACCTCAGGGCGGTTTTTGTTTGGAAGGACAAGGTGTTAAACAGTTCTTTTAAGGTAAAACAATGAGTTTTTTGCCGGCCTCAATACGGAAATGCACCCCGGACAACTTCAATCCTTCCAAAACTTCTTCCAAAGTGAGCTCACGTCCTATTTCGCCATAGAATTTTTTATCGGGAATACCATGCTGATACACCACTTCTATATCGTACCAGCGGGAGAGTTGCCGCATCACAGTCTCCACCCCCATATTGTCGAAATTAAACCCACCATCTTTCCAGGCCACTACCTGCGCGGTGTTCACCTGACGCTGCACCCTGAAATTATGCTCCAGTACAGCCTGCTGGCCTGGCTCCAGCACAACGGCATTGGCCTTGTTTTTCACACGAACCGATCCCTCCAGCAAAGTGACGGCCGGAGCAGGCTCATCACCGTAATCATTCACGTTGAAATGGGTTCCCAAAACTTCCACTTCAGCGCCGCCATCCAGTGCCACTTTGAAGGGTTTTCCGGCATCGTGCGCCACTTCAAAATAAGCCTCTCCTTTCACCTCCACCCTGCGTTCTGTACCAGAAAATGCCGTCGGGTATTGAATAGAGGAGGCCGCATTAAGCCAAACCCTGCTGCCGTCGGGCAATATCAGCCTGAAGAACCTGCCGCGCGGCGTGGAAATAGTATTGAATACCGGCACCGCGTCAGCCCCCGCTTCGTAACTGAGTTTTCCTCCAGCCAGGCGTACTGCCGTACCACTTTGTGTGGAAATGGTGCCATCCGACAAAGTATCCAGCAATACTGTGCTGCCATCTGCAAGGGTAAGAATAGCGCCTTCCCTGCCCGGCGCAACAGGCGCAGTTTTCACGATATCCTGGCCCTGTGGTATTTCATTGTTCCGCAGTACAAGGTAACCACCTCCTGCCAGCAAAGCCAGCACCACGGCGGCCGCCCACCAGATAGTACGCATGCTTCGCAGTTTTCCAACCGGCTGCCCGTTTTCCAGCGGATTCTCTTCCTCTTTTCCCACTACGGCACGGAACATACTTTCCGCATCTTCGGGGGTTTGCCTGAAAAGCAGTGGAACACGGTCGTACCATTGCTCCAGCAGCTCTTTCGCCAGCGTCTCCTGCGAAGGGTCTTCCCAAAGCGCCGATAATTCCTGCGTTTCATCGGGCGAAAGCGATCTTTGCGTGAGGGCATCAAATAATGTACGAAGTCGTTGACTGGTCATATTGTAGTGTTCCGGTATGAGTTAAACGCACGAAAAAAAAGATCGGGTAGTGTGTGCCGAAATTATTTTTTTATGAATAGCAGTAAGGTAAGGAAAGGGCCGATCCTGCTCCTGAGGAGCGCGGAAATATTGGAGAGGTGGTATTTCACGGTATGGACACTGATGTTGAGCTTTCCGGCAATCTCGGCGTAGGTGCGGCCTTCTTCCCTGCTCATCCTGAAGATGGTCTGCTGTTGGGGCGTAAGTCCTGAAAACACCTGTTGGATACGGCGCTCCATTTCGCGGAGCTCCAGTTTTTCATCCGGCGCCGGTGTAACTGTCGCTGTTTCACTCAGTTGTTCCAGCGCACGTTTTTCTACGCCTGATCTTCTGAAAAAGGAATAGGCGGCATTCCGGGCAATGGTGCGGATCCAGGTGCTGAAGTAAGGCATATTTTTCAACTGAGCCCGGTTCTCCCACACTTTAATGAATACATCCTGGGTGATTTCTTCGGCGAGGATATCTGTTTTAACGAGGGTATAGGCGAAAGAATATACGGTAACACGGTATTGATCGTAGATTTTCCTGAAAGCAGTTTCATCGCCTTCGGCAACAAGTTCCAGCAGGTGCGGTTCGTTGTACAGGTCGTGTTCCAGGTTGAGTAGTTTTGTGAGGGGTTAAAATTAGGTTTTTTTTGATAGGGATGGAATGGTTTCACGCAACTGCTTTGTGCTTCGCACTGCGCAGACGCCAGGGAGCAAGGACGCAAGGACGTTGAGTAGTTGGTGAAGTGGTATTTTCTCGCAAAGGCGCGGTGGCGCGAAGCGTTGATGAGTTGGCGAGTAGGGGTTTCTCGAAACGACGCCACGACGCAAAGCGTTGAGTAGTTGGTTAGGAACAGTTGCTCGCAGAGACGCACAGCTTCGTACCTCGGAGGCGCGGAGCGTTTAGTAGGTGACGGGGATTTGTTTGATATTCTCTTTGGGAACGAGGCGATATTCCATAAAAAAAATCGCCCCCGCCGGGACGGGAGCGATTTCAACATATAAAAGAATAAACCAACTACTGTTTTACGACCCTCACTTTATGAGAAATGCCGGCTTCATCCTTCAGGACAAGCAGGTACATGCCTGCGGGCAGGGAGGCAATGTTCAGTTGAACGGAGGTTTCGGCTCCGGAGAGTTGTTGCTTTTTGACGAGTGCACCATTCATGTTGAACAATTCGAGGACTGTGCCTTTCCCGGTTACCTGGGGAAGCTTCACCGTTAAAGGACCATTGGTGGGAACGGGATGTACGGAAAGTGTTTCGCTGAATTCCGTAATGGTCCCGGCAGCAGGTGGTTGCATACGCGCGGAGAAACCAGAAACGGTTCCGCAACCAGAGAACGATAATTCTGCCACGGAAGCCCAGGGGTTATTGTTTACTTCTGAAGTGGCCGTTAAGCGGACATATCGCGCAGGGATAGCCGTAAAGCTCACGGTTTGTACCGCGGTATTGTTGGGCCAAACGCCTTCCGCCACTTTAAACCAGGTGGTACCATGCACGCTCACTTCAAGGGTATAATTCTTGATGCGCCCGTTCGCGCTATTCTGGCGCGGGGTATAGTTCATGGACGTAAGGTTATGTACCGCTCCCAGGTTGATGGTGATATAATGCGGCATTGGCGCCGTGGTGCCCGAATACCTGGTATGCCAGATGGTGCTGGTGCTGCCATCAATCGCATTGGTGGCAGGCGATGTTTCGGAACTGGTCTCCTGACTATCGAAAGCATGTACACTATAATTGGAACGCGCAATGGTGGACGAAGAACAGGAAGCGGGCACTGCACAGCCATAGAAACTGAGTTCGGCAGCAGAGATGAACTGGTTGCCGCCCACTTCAGATGTAGCCGTTAAGCGCACGTAACGGGCAGTTGCCGGCGCGGAAAGCACCACATCCTGCGCAATGGCCGAATTGGCAAAGTTGCCTGTTGCCACCTGCGTCCAGGTAGTACCGTTGGTACTTACGTGTACCTGGTAAGCATTGATGCGCCCGTTGGCACTGTTCTGACGGGGAAGGTAGTTGAGCCTGGTCACGTTGTAAGTGCCGCCCAGGTCAACTGAAACATAATGCGGAAGGGCAGTTACCCCACCGGAATATTTGGTATGCCATATCGTGCCGCTGTTGCCATCAATCACATTGGAAGCCGGGGCTGATTCCGCGGAGGTTTCCTGGCTACTGAAACCATGAATGGCATATTGCGTGCGCGGAATAATGGCCTGGCATGGCTCGCAAGTATTGGGCAAGACTTTGATAAAATTGGTGAGCGTTTGTGAATGGGAACCATACTGATCAGTGACTGTTAACGATACATTGTAGTTACCCGAGGCTGCGCCCGCATAACTCACGAGCGGATTCTCCGCCGTAGAAGTGGATGGACTGCCACCGGGGAAGCTCCAGGAATAAGTAACCGAAGGGCCACTTTTCACAACACTGTAATCACGGAACTGGACCGAACCCGTAGTGGTACAACTGATGGTATCACGATCGGCAGAAATCTGTGCCCTTGGATTGGAATGCTCGTATAAATCGTGCTCCCAGGCACCACGACTGGTACCGATCATCAGTTTTCCCTTGAAATAATTGACGAACATGAACCGCACGTCCAGCATTGGCAACCCGTTGCCCAGTTTCACCCAGTTGCCCATGGCATTGTTCCGGTAAAACACACCCGATTTATTGCCCACATACACGCCTCCGGCGCTTCCCCGCTGGAAGAGTATTTTGGTAACGGGGAAACTGGTAAGTACTGAAGTGGTAAGGTTGGAATAGGATGAACCGCCGTTTGCGGAACGCAGCACCTGGCAGGTATTCTGTACCCCGGAATAGGTGACCCAAATTTCGTTGGGATCAAGGTCGGAGACCGCAATATCTGATATATTACGTACACCCGTTCCTGTTACAGCGGTCGAAGGAGTGATATCTGTCCAGGTTGTTCCCCCATCCGTTGTTTTCCAGAGTTTGTTGTTGGTCAGTCCCTCCACTACATAAATCACATTCGGATTACTCATGCAGATGTCTTCTCTGAAAACATCGTTGGTAAAGGTTTTGATGATTTTATTGATGGTAACGCCATTGTTATCGCTCCGGATCAATGATTTTTTCCAGGTGGCAAGATTGGGATTACCCGTAGGATACCCACCTGCATGGTGTGTGATCAGTGTATAATACAGATTGGGATGAAAATGCATCGTATTGAAATAAGCATAGATTCCGCCCGGATCAATTTCCTGTCCACCAGCACCGGAGTTCATGGTCCGTGGTCCGGTCCTTACCACATGATAACTGCTGTATCCTTGTGAGTAGAGATAGATATCGTGCAGCGGGTTCACATCACTGTTTCCTTGGTCGGCTCCCATGGCATTGTACCAGCCCTGATAACCTTCGTTCTCACGGATCATGAGCGGCCCGTGGTTGGTTCCTGCTCCGAGAATATCTGATTTGTGTGCCGCACCAAAACCCCAGAGTTCATGGTTAGAGATCGCGGCGGTAAGGTTGGTGAACGTGTTCCCGTTGTTGGTGGAATAAACGGCTTCGCCATCGTTCCCCAACAAAACTTTTCCGCTCACCATGCTCAGGGTACGCAGATCCGCGTGAACAGTGGTAGTGGAATTGCTGAAAGATGCGCCGTTATTGGTAGAGTAATGCGCCACGGTTTCCGCATAAGAACCATAAACAATATTATTGTCGTTGTTGATATCCATGGTGATATCTCCATGGTGCAAACCAGGATCCCCGCTTACCATGTTGGCCCTGGTTTGCAATACCGCGCCAGTAAGGGAATCCAGTTTAAAAAGATGCACCGCATGGTGACCATAGGCGCTGGTTCCCGTTCCCATGGCCATGTACACCACACCTGGATTATTGGTGGCCGTAAGCAATTTTGCCCAACCAACAATATTATCTGACACTCCGGACGGAATGCTGATATTGCCCAGGTTGGTGAAACTTGATCCGGCGTTTCCAGAACGGTACAGGGTTACGTAATTCTGGTTATCGTTCCGGTCGATATGATAAACAATATTGCTGTTCGTTGCATGAAAATCGAGCATTTCGGCATTCACACCAGCACCGCCCCAAACACTGTAGTTTTTAAGTCCGGTAAGGATGCTCGTCCAGGTGGTACCGCCATCTGTGGTACGATAAACTGCCGTACCCCATCGCGCCAGCACGATGTTCGGATTTGAAGGAGAGACCGCGATATCATACGCGTTCACACCGGGATAATTGGTGGCGTTCATGTTGGTGGAAGACCAGGTCAATCCCCCATCGGTTGATTTGATTACCGCCGCGGAAGTACCTCTGCTTATCGCATATACATAACTGTTATTCGCCTTACAGATATCGAGGTCGATGTATTCTCTATCGGGCAGATTAGCATCAGTAAGTTGCCATACACTTCCTCCGTTGGCAGAAACCCACAAACCGCCGGTAGTGAACCCGATGAACATTTTGCTGGCATCTGTCGGATCAATGCGGGCACAGCTTACATACCCGCCTTTATTTCCTTTGCCGGAATAGTTGGTTTCGTAGATATTGCGCGGGCCAATCATGCGCCAGTCTCCTGCCATGGTATCTGTTACGGAGGCCCAGGCTTTGGGTGCTGCGGCAGTTATTTTATTGTAATTGGTTTTGGGCGGCTCCACCACCCTGTTCTTTTTATCGAGGTAAAACACCTGTGTTTTCAACCAGTTCGCGCATACATCTTTTGCCTTACTATCTTCCGAAGGATGTTGGTGAAAATAATCAGTGAAGAGCTTTTTTACCTGGAAGTAATTGGGATTTTTCTCTTTCATCAGTTTGAACCAGACTGATTTCCGGTGTTTCTCCTCAAACTGTGAGGCGGTTTCTTCATGTTGTTCTGTAACAACTTTGGTTTTAACTGGATTGAATTGTTGGTCCTGGGCTTGCAGCAATGAGCTGCACAACAGCATCACAGGCAACAAACGTTTGCTTTTCATAATGCAGTGGTTGGTATTTGGTGATCAATTAAGAGAGAGGGTTAACAGGTAAAAATCCTGGCCAGGTTTCTCTAAATTATCACTAATTACCACGTTGTGCAATAGCCGAAAGTCGGGTAGGCATTTAAAAGAAAAGCGCAAACGATTGAATGCATGCCTTCAATCGTTTGCGCTATTTTATCACAATAAAAAAATCAGTTTACCATTCGAGCAAAAGGAAAGAAACGCCTTGTCGTGGCAGGCTGAAGGAGACCGGCAGCGCACCTTTTACTGCGGAAACCTGTTCAGGCTGCTTCAGCAAATGCAGTTTACCGGCTGCTTCCAACTGTTTCACCTGTGCAGGTGAAGGTTGTGCAGGCGAACCCATTTTCTTCCATACTTCATAGGAATTACTGAACTGGTCGTCGATGCGGTAATGGGAAAGTTTCATTTTTCCTGCGGGAAGTCCTTTCAATTGAAGCTGTACATTTTCGGCAGCGCCTTTAAGGTCGTCATCATGGTAGTTCCATACCATAATGGTGGCTGAACGTTTGTCGCGACAGGCCATCGCATTGATATCCGTATAATTTCTCCTGAAACTTGAATCCACAGCGGTACGCAGGTCGTAGGCGCGGTCACTCACCACTTCCACCCTGTTTCCTTTCATTTTACCGAACATGCGGAACACGTTCAACACCGGTTTATCCACGCCGTTGGTAGCCAGGTCGCGGAAGCCATAGAACCAGGGCTGGTCCTCGAATTCGAACGACCAGGACACTGCTCCGAGAAAGTTAACCTTATAAAGATCGGCCAGCATATATTTCCGGGCGAAAGATGCCGCCGTATAACTCGAGTACATTGTTCCGTTCCGGTATGCGTTCTCCGGATTGGTATGCATGCCGCACGCCGCGCAACCTTCAGGATCAGACTCCCCGATGATGATCGGCAAACCTTTCAGTTCGGGGTAAGACGCCACCAGTTTAAAGCCGTTTTCGATATCCCGCAACTGGTTGCCCATGCTCATGCGCACACTCCCATTCACCACGCGCGGCCATCCTTTGGCGTGAAATAGTATGGCATCCAGCGGAGCGCCGGTTTTTCCGGTAACATAATTTGTTCCTCTTAAACAATGCTCAAAAAAAGCACGCAGCCACTTTTGCGCTCCGCCGCTTGCGGTTCCGGCTATGTTGTTGCCGCCTACTTTGGCGGTGGGCAATGCTCTTTTAATAGCATCGGCTGTGTAGTCGTACAGCTTATGAAACTCTTCCATGGTTCCTTTCCAGTAGTGCCCGTTGGGTTCGTTCCACAGTTCCCAGTACCAGCTTTCCACTTCCTTTTTACCGTAACGTTCCACCGAATGTTTCACCCACTGGTAAACGAGTTCAGCCCACTTGTTGTAATCTTTTGGCGGGTATGCCCAACCGGTGATGATATCTGTATAAGGATCCCCGGGTTTCCAGTAGTGGCGGTAAGGCTGGGGGTGCGTGGAAAGCGCCTCCGGCATGAATCCTACCTGTGCGAGCGGCTTCATGCCCCGCTGGATATAAGTATCAAAAATGCTGTCGATAATGGTCCAGTTGTACACCGGGTTACCATTGGCGTCTTCGGTATAGGCATTGGTGGAGCCCCATTTCAGCGCGGCTTTTCCATCACCTGACACAAGCAGGCTGTGGGTACGCACATATACCGGTCCGGGACTGAGTTCAGCGATTTCAGTCAGCAATTTCTTCCCGTCTTTCATATAGGTATAGTTTGGTTCATCGTAACCAAACCAGGCCCAGGCGGGATACATGGGGCCAATTGTTTTTTCCATATCAACAGCAATATGGGCGCCTCCGGCGGACTGTGCACCGGCGGCGTTAAAAATCAGTAAGGTGGCAACGGAGAGCATCAGCCTCCGGAGCGATAGCAAGCGGTTATACATAGTGGTTAATTATCTGGTTTTCAGTCGGATGACCGTAAAAGAATAAGGCGCAAGTTCCACTTCAAATTTACTGCTCACCTCCATCCTGCTTTCTACCGGCTTCGCGTCTTTACTGGCAGGATTTCCTTTCAGTACCACTTTCAGGGCATCCTTTCCGGCGATAGTAATGCCGTTCATATCTACAGCGGTTTTTACTTCCACGGGCAGCATGTTCACGAGTTTTACCACCACGTCACCGGTTTTTTCGTCGCGCACCACGGATGAAGCCACCCGCTTTTTCACGGCATCGCGGTTGTTCGATATAGCAGTAGTTGCCGGCAGGTATTCTGTTCCCGCATGCTGACCATACAGTTTCTGCACATGGTAGCCTACTGTAGGTTTCACTTCCGTATTGTTAAAATAGATCAGGTCCGGACTCCATTGCGTATGCCCTTCTTTTGCAAGCAGCGGCGCGTAGGAGGTCATGGTAACCACATCGCCATTGCGCTCAATGGAGGTGAGGTACAACGCTTCCGCGAGCGCGGTCTCAATATTGTTGGGTCTTCCAGGCAGGTGCGCCGCGTATTCCCCCAGGTACACCTTCGATTTGGAACGATCGTATTTGTCGTAGAAATCCTGGTTGTGGATGAACCATCCCGGGGGAAGATAGTAGTGTTCGTCTACCATAGGTACATTTGTTTTATCTGCCACGTGCCATCCTTCTTCATAATCTGTTCCTTCAAAGAAAGGACCCACTGTTCCGATCACCGTAATTTCAGGATATTTCTTTTTCACGGCATCGAAAATCATCGTGAAGCGTTCTTCAAATACATCGGTAATCAGGTCTTCATTTCCAATACCGATGTATTTAAGATTGAATGGTGCGGGGTGCCCGGCTTCCGCCCGTACCTTACCCCATTTTGTTTTTACGCTGCCATTGGCATACTCCACCAGGTCCAGCACCTCCTGAATGTATTCATCCATTTCTTCCATGGGAACACCACCCTGCTGACCAGCACCACCTGTTCCGGAATTCTGGCAGGGCACTGCTGCAGGAACTACCGGTAATGGTTCAGCGCCAATATCTTCGCAAAACTGGAAATACTCAAAATAACCCAGCCCAGCAGTCTGGTGGTACCCCCAAAGATTACGTTGAGGCTTACGCGCTTCCAGGGGACCAACAGTATTCGGCCAGCGGTACATATTCTCCAATCCATCTCCGTGCGCCACGCATCCTCCGGGGAAACGGATGAAACGCGGTTTAATATCAGCTATCGTTTGGGCGAGATCAGCACGAAGTCCGTTCTTTCTGCCCATGAATGTTTTTTGCGGAAAAAGGGAAATCATATCCAATGCGATTGTTCCCGGAGAAAGCGGTTGAATTTCCAGCACGGCATCCGGAGCGGAAGCGTGGGCGGTTAATACCGTTGAAGTTTTCTTCCAGGAAGTAGCATTCACGGGAACGATAGCCTCGGCCAGCACTTCTTTATTCTTACCCACAAGCCTTACCTGCAATTTCCCTTTCTTGCCTTCCAATTGTTTGGAGAAAAGTGAGAGATCATATTTATCGCCCTGTTTCACGGTGATACCGTCAAAGCCCTCATTGATGAGCACTGCACCTGGTTGGGTGGTACGTAATACCGCATAGTGTGGATTATTGGCATGAATGGGTGTAGCTGTTTCCACCTGAAGTGTGGCGTTCTCCCCTACCAGTTTCCAGGAATGCAGGCTGTTCCAGTTGGGATCATTGCCGCGATCGGAGGGCTGGTATTCGAACCCGCGATTCTGGATCAGTTCAGCATACAAACCGCCATCGGCTGCGTAGTTTATGTCTTCGAAGAAAACACCCACCAACAGATCGCTGATTGGCTTGGCGTTGGCCGGTTGCAACTGCAGTTTCATTTCAACGGGTTTCAGTCCGGCAAAACGGGTGGCATCCTGGCTGGTGGTTTCACCATGCAGTCCTCCGCGGAATTGTTGTACTTCAAACTTTTTCACCAGTTCGTCCACGGCACTCCAGGTTACCCGGTGTATTTGTCCGTTCACCTTTCCTTCGGGCAGGAACACAGTTTCATTGGCTCCGTTGTTGTAAGCGGAGGCGCTTGTTTCCACAGGCGCAGTGTACGTTTTAAAATCCTTTGTGGTTACTTTGAAATGCTTTCCGGCACTTTCATACATCACATTATACTGGTTCGTGCTTTTATCGAATCCTACCACAGGTCTCATAAACTGCTGCCCCTGGGCTACGAGCGGGTAACTTTGCCGCCCCCAGTTCACGAGATCGGCGGAGGCCGCATGTGCAAAAGCGTTGTCGTTCTCATTCAGGCTCCAGATGCAATGCCAGGTATTGGACGCATCGCGCAGCAGGAATGGATCTATCATCCTTTTTTCTGATCCCCATCTGCCGTAATCCGATCTCAGGTAACCGAATTCGTTCCCGATCGGAAACCAGTTTTGCCGGTCGCGGCTCCAGGCGAAATGCAGCCCGTTGTGGTAGTTGTTTTTAGATGTGGTGTAAGAAAGCAGGTAAACAGAATCGGGTTCATTACTGTTTGCAGACACATTGCTGCCGGGAAGAAAAAGCAAAAAACTCAATACAAACGCACAAAGGCGGTAAATGGCAAAACGCATGATCGTGGTCTTTTTACAAACGCAAAATGCTCTTTAAGAGCGGTTACCAGTCGAAAATACCAAAATATGATTAAGTGTACAAATAACATTTATTAAACCGATTACATTTCAGGGGTAAGTGAAAGAAGGAAAAGAGTTGACATATATCAAATAAGTCAGCCATTTAAAGATTCCAATATGAATAATGGTATTTTGCCGTCAAATCCCCATTCCGATGACCAACCAGAAGTTATCCTTGACCATCTTTCTGTTATTTGTCTCCCTGTTTTCATTCTCCAACACCATCACCATTTCAAGTTCCGCCAGCAGTGGCAGCGGTTGGAGCTACAGTTCAGGCGTAATCACAGCTTCGGCAGATGCTACCATCAATAATGCAACAATCAACGGATACCTGACTTCCGGAAACCTTACCATTGAGGCCGGAACAAACATTATTCTTTCCGGAGACATTAATCCTGCTTTAGGTGTGGGCATTACCCGAACACTTACGCTGAAATCCGGGAACAATATTGTTACGGAGGCCACATACAACATCAGTTGTTCATCGGGCAGTCTGAATATGGTATTCTGGTCGGATACCGACAACAGCAATGGTGGACACCTGCATTTCAAATCCACTTCCACCCTGAATTCCAAAGGCGGAAACATCTGGATGGGTGGCGGAAGTGGCTCCACCACCTGGAACGGATTAACAGTCGGGAATGGTTATGCGACAGGGTCAAGTGTAGCCGCCATTCCGAATACAGAATTGCAAACCGGCGCAAACGCCGCCGGGTTTAGAAACGGAATATCCTGTTACAACAATACGATCCGGAGTGAAGGCGGGCATATTGCCCTGTACGGACAAGGAGCAGCCCTCACCACCTCCTACGGGTATATGGGATTGTATATGGGCTTTAATGCGGTTATTTCTTCCGACGCGGGCAATATTACCATCAACGCACAAACATCCGGGGCCACTTCTGCCATCGCAAATGGCTGGTTTTATGGCATACTGATGATCCCAACCAATAACACCAATAATGGGTACGGGACAACCAGCATAGAATCCACTTCAGGCACCATCACCATTAATGCGAGCGCTTCGCAAAACCACAACACCAACCATAACGCGGGAATCGCGCTGTTTACACAGAGTGCCACCGCTGTAGCGCGCATCATGAGCAACTCCGGAGACATTGATGTTACCGGCAGCACACTCAATACCACCAACCCTTCTTATGGCGGTATTTTTCTGACAGGAGGCGGCAGTGAACAGATCATTTCAAGAACCGGAAACATCACCTTGCGTGGCAATTCCACACAAACCACCGCACCGGGCATAGCAATGAATACGGTTAGTCGTATAGGCTATGATGGCGTAAATACTTATAGCGGTAATATCCGGATCATTTCAGACAAAATCGGTCTTTCAAATATCGGGGCAGTATTTCAATCCACCGGTAATCTTTTGATAGAACCGGCTACGTCAACCCAGGCCATATCTATCGCCACCACCGGCGGGCTCGAACTTCCAGCCCTTCTTTTCTCCAACAATTTCGCCAACGGATTTAACGATATTCATATCGGCACCAGCACAGGTTCGGGCAATATTACCATCGGCAGCATTACGTTCCGCGACAATATGAGTTTTGAAACGAATGGTTTTGTCATTCAAACCGGTGCAATCACAGCGAGCAGTGAAAAAATAACGTTGCTGGGAGCAACAGGCAGCGCGGCCCTTACCAACAGCGCCAACAACATCCAAACGCTCGCCGCCAATACAGGCGCGCTTCATGTAGTAAACAACGCCGCGCTTACGCTGGAAAACATACAGGCTTCAGGCGGCATCCAGATCGAAACACTAACAGGCAATCTCACCATAACCGACGATATTCATTCCGACAATACAGGCACCACGGCCATCCGGCTTTACGCTGATGCCAATAAAGCAGCAGGAGATCCTTCAGGTGGAAACATCATTGTTTCGGGAACCCCTGCTGTTACAACAGGAACCGGCGGAAGGGCCTCTTTTTATACCGGAAGCATAGCTGGCAGTACCGGGTTGCTGGCATTGGTAGGCGGCACATCAAATGCAAGAGAAAATGTAGACGCGTTCACCGCAACCTTTACCCCCGCCCTGGGTACCGGTATGTATGCACTGTACCGGGAAGCAGGTGCATTGCCCGTGCAACTCGTCAACTTCCGTACACAATGCTTGGAGGGAACAACAGTGCTGTATTGGAGCACCACATCTGAAACAGAAAACAGCGGGTTCTACGTGGAGAAAAGCACCGATCTGCAAAGCTGGAAAACACTGGGTTTCGTTAAAGGAAAAGGCACAGTGAACAGTTTAACCGCCTATCAATATACTGATGCTACCCCTACTCCATCAACGGCATATTACAGGCTTAGACAAACAGACCATAGCGGAAAACAATCATTGAGTGATGTGCTCCACTCCAGGTGTAATGCTTCAGAAAATACTATTCTTTCACAAGTATCCATCTATCCCAACCCGGTAATCAGCAATTTACAGGTAAAAGGTCTCCCCGCTAACCATACCGTAAATTATGCACTGTTTAATGCACAGGGTGTCCAGTTAAAAAACGGGACGTTCCTCAACGAAACGCCCGTTATAAATATGGGAGGATTTACACCCGGTATATACCTGCTTAAAATAACCACAGGCGGCGCGGAACAACTGCTGCGCATTGTGAAACAATAAAGCGCTAAGACTGCTTCAAAATCCAGGCCGTGAGCATGTTCAGCAACTCCGGACTAACCTGCTGCCCGGGTTTTGCATATTCATCCGGCAAACATGTGGTGCAGGTTTGCAGCAGGTGGTTCATGTTCGGAATCACTGCTGTGGCAAGTTGTTTGGCCGGAATATATTTCCGGAAGAAAGGCAGGTGTGTTTCAGCGGGCACCATAATATCGTTTGCACCATTTATCGCCAACACGGGCACTTTTACTTTGGGGAAATAATCAGCGGGATCCAACCCGATATGAAACCGGTACCATTTTCCTGCGGCATGGTAAGCGAAGCGGTCGGCAGGATAGTAAATTCTTTCCTGAAAGGAATCCGCACGGTTACGCATCATACTGTCGTCCTTTTGTTTCCAGGCGGCATGGGTGGCGATGATATTTTTTATGAGTACACTATCGGCAGCGTTGCGGTAAGTGTAAGCGGTATCGAAAACCTGGTCATTCAAAGTATTAAGCCTGTCCTTTTTAAGGTCAGAAATACCTTTGGTAGTGTTCACGATGGCGCGGTTCTGCGCTTTTAATGCAGCAAGTCCGGGCGCTGCCAGTCCTGCAAGACTTACCAAAAAATCGATGTCTTTACTTTTTGCCGCGGCAATGCAAACAATGGCTCCGCCTTCGCTGTGTCCTGCAAGGCCTATTTTTCCTTTAATGTCTTTTCTTGATTTCAGGTATTGAACGGCGGCCAGCGCGTCATCGGCGAAATCGGCGGTGGAGGAGGTATCGTAGCGGCCGGTGGTGGCGCCTGTTCCGCGGTCATCTGTGCGCAATACGGCGATGCCGCTGGCAACGAGGTGCTGCGCGATTGTTTTGAAGATGGGATGTCCCGCCATGGTGCCGTTGCGGTCCTGCGGACCGGTTCCGGAGACGAGGATGACGGTGGGGAAAGTTTTTTTTCCTTTGGGTATTTCGAGTGTACCGCTGAATTGGATGGAATGGCGCTCGTTATGGAAAGTTACTTCTTCCTGGGCCTGGGAAGAAAGGCTGAGGAGAGTGCATAGCAGTATGGGGAAGATATATTTGGGCATGGTGTTGGTTTGAGCCCCACCCCGCCTCCTCTCCCGTGGGGAGAGGGGCAATGTTCAGGGTAAGCGATTTATTTGAGTACAAAAGTTTTTTTTCCACGCAAAGACGCAAAGGAGCAAGGACGCAAGGAGCGGTTTGGGTGCGCGTTGCTGAGGGATATTTTCTCGCAACGGCGCAACGACGCCACGCATAAAGTATTTTCAAACACGTTTTACTTGCGGCCACTTACAGGTTTTATGCATGCTCGCATTACAACAGGCCTTTGCGTCGTTGCGCCGTTGCGAGAAATAAAAAACCACACTTCAAAAAGAAACACTCCAAACACAAACAACGCCTTGCGTCCTTGCTCCTTTGCGTCTTTGCGTGAATGATTATTTCTCCGCTTTCAGTAATTCAATCACATAAGAAATCTCATCTGCAAGTTCGCTCGGGCTACCCATGTATCCTGTCGACATCCAGCGCAGGTTTCCTTTTCCATCTAGGATCATTTTTTGCGGGATACCGGAAAACCCGATGCTTTTCGCGTACGCTGAATACACGGCATCAGGTTTGCCGGTTGCAAGATTCTTTCCATCGTACAATACATTAAAATTGTATTTCTTCTCCGCAAGGAAATCTGCGATCTGCTTTTTGTAATTGGCCGAATATTCCATGGTGGAGATAAAATAGAATTGCACGTTGGGATCGGAAGCATATTTATTCACCGCCATCTGCATACCGGGCATTGCGGCTTTGCAGGGCGCGCACCAGGTGGCCCAGAAATCCAGCACCACGATTTTACCTTTCTGCTTTGAAAGATCGGCGATGCCGCCTTTGTTGCTTTCCAGGGCGAAAGTACCAATGGGTTTATTGATGAGCTGGTCTTTCAGGTGTTGTTTTTGTTGCTCCGCTTTATCAGTGGATTTTAAAGAAGCGAAATAGGTTTCAAACCCGGATTCCTTCTTATTCTTGCGGATGTATTCCTGCTTCAGCAAATCGATCATTTCCGGAGAAACAGCATTTTCGCGGGCACTTCTTTCTGCATAAGCAACGGCATCGGCCATGCGCTTATTTTTCAGAAGCAGGTTCGTATAGAGCTTATTAAAATCAGCGGATTTATAGTCAAAGTATTCTTTCACGCTTTCCGCATAAGAAAGCGCTTTTTCAGGATTGCCAGTTTCAGCCAGCACTAAAGCGTGGGCTTTGAAAGCGTCTTTGAAAAGCCCGTAAGTATACGCTTTCCATTCAGGCAGGGTTTTAAAACGCGCCTCCGGCCAACGCGTATGTGTGGCGGCTTTTTCCACTTCACCAATGATGGCATTGGAAATAGCGACCACCTGTTCCGGCGTTCTGCGCTGGTCGTCCAGCCTTTCGAGGGGACCGGCGACAATGTGGCGGTGAAAATCGAACAGCGCCAGCAGCGGGGCCACTTTTATATTTTCATAGATCGACTGTTCATTTCCCTTCGTTAAAAATTCACCAAATGCCTGTCCACGGAATACTTTGAGGTAATACATTTTAGCGCCATCAGACTGCATAAAGCGCGCCTGTTCCGGCGGGAATTTCTTTTTGAAAGTTTCCCACATCTCCGCGCGTTTTTGAATATCGGGGGCACGGAACACCGCATATAGGTCTTTATCGAAAGCGATTTGCCCGGCAGGAAACTTTTTCAGGCCTTCTGCTTCCAGCGAATCGGCTAATGCTTTATTGCGCATCACATTTTTCGTAATCTCTATTATGGCGGCCCACTCCTGCTCTTTTGGATCAGGCAGGGAGCGGATAAAAGCCACTTCTCTTGGCGCTATGGAATCTGCTTTTGCGGGATTTTCTTTTTGCAGCAAACGCACTGCCATAGGAAACACATCTCTCCTGCTTTCCGGGAAATTGCGCAACTCCTGGTTCACCCAGAACAAACCGACATTGTTTTCGATGGCGGCGGAATCTTCGGTAAATGGTGGCACCTCATCTTTAAAATCTTTCAAACGGAGCATTGCCCATCCAATAAAGGCGCCGCGTTGCTGCTTTTCACCACCACCGTCTCTCAACATCCAGGTATAAGTAGCTTTGGCACCCTTATCCACTTTCGCACCGGAATGAAAATTAAAAGTAACCAACGCAGTGCCGGTTTCAGGCGTAAAGTTCAATACCCAGCCTGAATCCACCATTTTCATATCAAGTTCCCTCTCCTCCACTTTCCAGGAAAAATCCTTAAAATAAGCGACTGATGCTTTTACCGGCGCCAATCCCTCCAGCACCGTTTGCTTAGGATTGTAGAACACCTGCATTTCCTTTCCGCCAATACTGTTCTCGGGCAACACTTTAAATCTTTCCTGCGACCTTAGAGAACCGATGGCCACCATAAGGGCCACCGGTAATAAAATTTTTTTCAGCATCTCTTTTCCTTCTGTTTAATTATAAATTCCATTTCCTCTCGCCTTGGGAGCCATATCAGCCACTTTCCTTAACCCTGAATAGGTATTTAAGGGTGCGGGCGTAATTTCACCACTTAGCCCGTTAATGGCGAACTCGTACACTTTTCCTTCCGTACCGTTCCAGGTGGCTACATACATCAGTGTTCCCTCCACAGCATTAAGGTTAGCATTGGGCCGTGGCTTATAAATTTTCATGGAAGTGATTTTCTCGCCAGCGGAAAAACCATTGAATACCACCTTCGCTGTGTTGGTGGTCTGAAAATCATAAGCGTAAATCTTATCTTCTGTCGCATACCAGTCCACATAACCCAGTTCGCTGCTCTGGAAGAATTTCGCGGAACTAATTTCCGGAAGTGCGCTCATATTGTATCTGCCTATTGCCAACTGGCCGTTATCAAACGAAGCGAAGTTGGCGATGTACAACCAGTATTCGTTACCCGTACGGCTTTTGAAGAACGAATGGGTATAACCACTGAATCCGCGGTCCATATACAACATATCCATACCGATGCTGCGAAGGTCGAAAGGTGCGGTAGCGGGATTGGCCGGTGCATTAAAACCAACCATGGCACCGAACGTGGATGCGGGACGGGCAAACCTGCCGTTCTTCTGATCGTACACCACCACAGGATAACTGAATCCCACACCATAAGCGAGGTAGGGAGCCAGTTCGTAGTCGCCAGATACAGAAGCGCCAAACCTTGCATCCGTTTCATAAGGGGTATTAAAAAGATAAAGCCGCTTATTGTTGATAAACGCATCGTTGGAACTGGCGGTCAGCATATACGCTTGTGGATCCATTACTTCTTCGTCTCTGCGGAAGAACGCTCTGTTTTCGCGCATCAATGAAAAGTCCACACCACTTACTCTCGACAACTGGGTGCTGGTACCGATGGTCATCCAATGCCCTTTCACAAAATTTTTCCGGGTCTGCGCAATGAACCTTGGTGTTCCCGGCAGTTTCTTGCCCACAACAGCCGAATAGATATTGCTTAACCTTTTGGGTGTTATGCCCGCGATCGGAACAGCATTGGAAGAAACGAGAAAATCCACATCAGCACCATTTTCATCGCCGTGCAGCACCATCCATCCGTATTCAATGCCAGCGGAAACCACCACAGTAAAAATGGTGTTCGTTTTCAAAAGGTTCGTTGTATCCGTAACAATGAGTTCAAGACTATATTCTCCTACCGGTTCCCCTACGGGAAGATTGAGTCTTTTTTCATTTGAAATCACTTTGGCGGTGATGTTCGCGTTGCCCCCCTGTGTAGCAGGATAAATGAGCCATTGGTATTTGAGCGCATTCATGTTGCCGTTTTCATAGCGGATCACAGGATCGATGTCCAGCAACTGGGAGCGTTCCACATACCGTGGCTGCCCCATACCGGTAGTATCAATCAGCGCCTGGGGCACTTCGGTGTAATCGTAGTTGCCTTTGTCTTTTTTACAGCCGATCACCAGCATAACACAAGCGATGATGAGGCCGGAAATAATATTTTTCATGAACTGATGGTTGAATTGAAGAATTTAAGGAAAAGTAACAGGGCCGAATTCGTCTGTAAGATCAGGGTCATTCGCCAGGTTATAGGCTACCAGTGCAGCCTTAAGCCTTGAAACGATATCCATCATAGCGGCGTAGGTATATTCTCCGGGTAGCGGTTCAACCCTTGCGCTCTGTTGCAGCGGGAAATTGTCCACTCCTGTAACCTGGATGATAAAACGCCACTTTACATCACTATAGGTGCCGAAATACCCCATCAGACCAAGAAACCCGTCCCAGTTAGCGGGCTTCACCACGTTATCACTCCATTGCAGGTTGAAGTTAACATCCGTGCCCACGCCGGGTTTAAAGTCTTTCGTTTCCGCTATCGTGAGGTTCAGTTGAACTGACTTCGTAGCGATATCTGCGGTACGGTACAAAACCACAGGCAGGTAACCGATAATGGAATCCGCCGGCACAACACCATCGATAAAATCGTAGTGCACACCTTCCTGCGCCGTAGTTCCCTCAGCCACCAGCTTTCCACGCACGATACGGTCGTAAGAAGCTGTTTCTCCCATGATCTTCACTTTGATCAGGAAAGTATCTTTCGTCACTTCTTCGGGCAATCGAAGGAAGGAAAAAGACTTTGTTGTGATCCGCGTTTGGTTAAGGTCAGTTCCTCTTTCAAAAAAGTAAATGCGGGCATCGTTCTGATAGCCTGATATGCTTTTCTCGCAGGAAGCAAACAGCGCGATGGCCACAATCAATATGAGGGAAGAAATAAATCTTGATTTCATAACAATTGTATTTGATTCTAACGGTTTCCGTACACTACTTCGTCGTCGGGAAGCGGCAATACGTAAATGGAATTATTGGCAGTAACACTGGTTCCTTCGATCCTGTTCAGGTTCATCCTTTTATAATAATAAAACAACTGACCTTCGCAGTAGAACTCCTTTCTGTATTCGCTGAACAGCTCCTGCTGCAGTTCTTCCGGCGTGAGCGTGGGAGGAAGATCATCGGAAAGGTTTCTTGCCCTCCTTACGATGTTCACGTATTCAGCAGCGGCGGCCATATCGGTGTTTGCAAGACATTCCGCAGCGATATAATACATTTCGGAAAACCGCATTACCGGAAGTCGGTTAAGGTTGGCCGAAGAACTGAGTGTATTCTGTTGCAAAAGGAGAGAATACGTGATTTGACGCGCATTATCTGATTGAAGCAGGTATGCGTAACGACTATCGTTGGCTGTTTCAAATACGTCCAGAAAGTCCTGCTCATTTGCTCTCGTGAGCAAATTCGTGGTACCATCGCCCGGAAGAAAATAGGTAGTAAACAATGGAGTGATGTCTGATTTATACAGGCAGAACGTCAGCTCTGAAAACCGCACTTTGTTTCCCGTTGCACCTGAAACCTGGTTCGCAGGTGTCCAGTTGAATACGTTGGCGTTGATCACTTCCCGCGCATATTCCAGCGCTTTTTCTTTATTACCTGCATACAAATAAGCCCTGGCCTGAAGTGACCGCACTGCGTAGTAATTGAACTTGAACCTTCTGTCCCGCAGGTAGCCTTCCTCCGCGATGTTATTCGTTGCAACAATGGGATCAACAGCCTTTAACAGGTTCGCTGCAGAATCAAGGTCGGCCTGTATTTTAGCAAGCACCTCTGTTACGGTAAGCTGTGGAAACACATCGGCGGTGAGCCTATCGGGATAAGGTATTGCTTTTTGTGTGGCGCCGCCCACACTTGCGGGAGCTGGAGCGAACAAACGCAACAGGTCAAAATGCAGCATGGCACGCAGCCCGAGCGCTTCCCCCTTGATCACATTATAATTGTTATCGCGGAAAATGCGCTTATCAACGGTATTCAACTGTGTAAGCAGGTTGTTATTGTTGGCGATGGTGCCATACATATTCAGCCAGATCCCATCAATTTTACTTCTTACTTCGGCATGAAGATAGTTGTACAATGATGCCTGGTAATATTCGTGAAAGGTGCTGTTGAAGTGTGTGTGTTGTTTCGCCAGTACTTCTGTAAGGCCGAAACTCAGCTCCTTTCCGTACAATTCATTGTCGTTCATTTTCAGGTAAACGCCGGTGAGCGCGTCCATGAAACCCTGCTCATCGCTGAAGGCAACCGCGCCATCGATCTGCGTTTTGGGACGCACATCGAGGAATTTCTTGCAGGAAGAAAATCCCAAGAGGACCGCGAATATGATTAAATATGAGTACTTCATACTGTTCGATTAAAAAGTAATATTCAATGAAGTGGAAATGGTACGTGCGTAAGGGTAATCAAGACCACGTTCCGTTCTAACGGTACTGATCCTACCAAGATCGTTCAGGTTCAATGCAAGGTATACCCTACTCACTTTTGCATTCTTCAACCAACGCGAGGTAGAGAAGTCGTAACCCAGGCTGATGGAAGAGAAAAGCAGTTCATGAAGGTCCTGTACGAAGCGGGAAGTGGGGCGAGTGGGCGTAAGGTCCGCGATATTCTTGTACAACACCACATCTCCCGGTTTTCTCCACCTTTCTTCAAAGGCACGCAGGTCCACATTGTAATTAAAATCCGCATTCTCCACACGGTTTACGAGCGTACTGTTGTACAACTGGCCACCTGTGCGGAAAGTGAGCGCGATATTTCCGGAGAATCCCTTGTGCTGTACATTGGCGCCAAAGGTTCCGTTGAGGAACGGGTTTTCGTCGCCGGCAACTACCTGGTCAACAGAAGACCAATCATAAGTAAGCGAGCCGTCTCTTTTAATGAATATTTCGCGCCCGTTAGCCGGGTCAATACCCAGGGAAGGAACGGCCCATATTGCCGATGTGGATTGCCCTGGTTCAAAACGGGTGGAAGGACGCTGCAGCAAATCATCCGGATTGTTGAGGTCATCTTTTTCGCCATCCTGTTCCGCATTCAGTTGCCGCAGGGAATTCGACACTTCACGAATCCTGTTTTTGTTGGCGGCCACGTTCGCGAATATACTTACGGAAGTACGGGATGCGGGGCGCTGGAACACACGTACGCTTGCGCTGGCCTGAAAGCCTTCATTCCGCATGCTTCCGATATTATCCTTATACGTCAGAAAGCCTGCTGATGGCGCAACAATCATATCGCTCAACAGGTTCCTGGTATCCTTTATATAGTAGTCGAAGCGCAAACTTGCTATACCGAACAGGCCGAGGTCGAAACCTACGTTATTGTCCTCCACCTGTTGCCATTGAAGTGTTGGATTCGGCAATGCGGCCAGTGCCATACCAAGATCGCCATTGTAGGTTTCAACAGTATTGTAGAGATAGGTGGCGAGTGACTGGTAAGAGTTAAAATTCTGTGTACCTGTAACGCCGGTGCTTACGCGAAAACGCAACTGGTCGATAAATTTAACCTGCTCCATGAATTGCTCCCGGTGTACGTTCCAGCTTGCGCCTGCCGACCAGAATGCACCCCATCTTTTATCAGCCCCAAATTGTGAACTGGCATTGCTCCGCACGGAAAGTTCAGCGGTAAGCCTATCGTCATAAGTATAGGTAACAGCGGAAGTGAGGGCCAGGGAACGGGTAGTATTTTCCGTTCCTGAAGCTTTGGTTCCGGGCAGGTAACGGCGACCGAAGGAGATATCATCCATTTTATCGTTGGGAAAACCTACCATCGTCATGCCATTGGTCTGAACCTTATTCTGTACCAGCGAATAACCTCCGTTCAGGAAGAAATGATGTTTATCCAACTGAAGGGAATAGTTGGCGAGCAGGTCGACATTAATGTTGTTCTGCTTACCGTTGCTCATGGTGTATTGTCCCCTGTCCAGATATTCCTCGCTGTTGACGGGAATAGTTGCGTAACGGGAATGGCTTGCGGGAATAAACTGTTCCGCACTGTTGTTCTGCGCATTGAGTCCCACACGCGCCGTAAAGCGGAGATTGCGAACGGGATCCCAGTCTGCGTAAAAGTTCTCAATGATATTTGTATAGGTAGAAAAATCCTTGCTGTTGAGTGAACCATCGTACATAGGATTTCCGATACCATTGCCAAATGTTTTGATAAAGTTTCCGTTGTCGTCTGTTATTCTCCAGTAAGGATTCAGGCGGGAAATATTACCATAACTGCCATAAGGAGAATTGTCTGAACGGTTCCTGTCGATGGTAAGGCTGTTTCTAAACTGAAACTTTCCGGTCCTATAAATAAGGTTTACCATACCGGAGATTGTGTTACGGTCGGAACCTTTCATTACCCCGGCCACATTGTTGTAGTTGAGGTTGACGGAATAACGCATGGCATCATCTCCCCCATCTAGGTTGATGGCGTGGCGCTGCCCCACTCCATTGCGGAGCGGTTGCGACAACCAATAAGTATTTACGCCTTCCAATGCGGCTTTCAGGTTGGTGGAATAATTGCGCAGCAAACTTGCCTGTGTGGCCGGGTTGGCTGAGGTATAGATACCTGCCAGCACTTCAGCCTCCACCTTTTGCATAGCGTTGGTTAATTCATAACTGGACAAATCCGGCGCAGTAACATCAGCACTACCGTTATAGGACACCCGCAATTTTCCAGCGGTGGGCAATTTGGTTTCAATCACCACCACGCCGTTCCCAGCACGGGAACCCCAGATCGCTTTGGCGGAAGCATCTTTCAGGATGGTCACGCTTTTGATGAGGTTCAGGTTGAGGTCGTTCACTTTTTCCAAAGTGGTCTCAAATCCGTCGAGAATAAACAGGGGCTGGTTGGGATTGGTGGTATAGGCGCCCTGGAGATCAGGGAAACCGGTTTGGCCGCGGAGTTGAATCTCGGGTAAACGGTTCGGATCAGAACCTAAGTCGAGGTTGTCCATCACCTGGAAAGAAGGATCCAGGATAGCCAGTGATTTCAGAATGTTCTGATTGGAAACGGCTTTAAGTTGTTCGCCTGTGAATGTAGCCACGGCTCCGGTAAAGCTACCCATTTTCCTGTTGAACATCCCGTTGGATACCACCACATCTTCCAGCTTTTCTGTTTCCGTTTCCAATACGATGTTCAGTGCGTTGGTGCCGGTTACATTTTCAAGGAACTTTCGTTTATAGCCCACGCTTGTAATAGAAAGAGATACCGGCGTATTGTCCACACGCAGTGTAAATACACCTGCACTGTTGGTAGTGGTACCATTTTTTGTTCCCACCACCACAACGGAGGCACCCAGTATGGGTTCACCTTCTTCATTCAGTACTTTCCCCGTGAGCACAACAGGCGGCTTCTCCTCCCGGGCACCAACAGGTTCCGTTCTTTTTTTGATCACCACTACGCCATCAACAATGTTGAAGGAAAGCGGCGTATCTTTTAGAAGTGACGTAAGTGCATCGCGTAACGGCACATTGCTCAGCGACACATCTATCTTACCGATACGGTCCACATCATCACTGGTGTAGAAGAAATTGAGTCCCGTTTGTTTCCTGAACTGGGCGAACACCTTTTCGAGGGTGGTATTCTTTCCTTCCATGGAAACGTTCTGGGCCAGGCCGGAGGCACATACGTGCATACTTCCGACGAGTAATAAAATGATGGACAACTTCATGATCATCCAGGTTTTGGTGAGCAAAGCAGTGCTTTTCTCTTTGTTTTTGCGCAAAGCAGTTAAAAACATACATTTGTTTTGGGTAAAAAAATGTTCTTTCAGCAAGTCATTTGAAGCCCCGTGAACCGGGATGTTGGCGCATCGCCGGTTTATTTATGGCTTCTTCTCAGTGGAAGGATGTTTTCTCTATAACAGTTTTTTTAGGGGTGAACAAATTGGTTATTGGTTGTTAATTGTCTACGATTACTTTATCGCCCGCTATGGTAAATGTAACATTGCCTGTCAGTTCCAGCATTTCCAGTACTTTAGATACTTTTTCTTTTCTTGGCAATGTTCCACTGAACTTTTTGGTTGGTATGGTTTTGTATTCCACGGATATATTGTACCATCTTTCCAGTTGGCGCATAATGGTGCTGATGTCGGCCCTTTCATAATAAAAATACCCATCCTTCCAGGCCACGGCCTGTTCTTCATTCGCTTCCAACACACGCTGCGCGCCGGTTTCAGGATTCAACACCGATTGTTTTCCCGGTTCCAGCAATTTGGTTTCGTTGGAGCCTGCACTTACTACTTTCACTGCACCTTCCAGCAGGGTAGTGATCAAACGTGCTTCATTGTCATAACCCATGATGTTAAAGTGTGTACCCAATACTTCCACACTGGCTTTTTCTTTTCCGGCGGAAGATTTTACCTGTACCACGAATGGTACCTTTTGTGTGCCGGCCATTTTACGGGCTACTTCAAAATATGCTTCCCCCGTTACGGTGACCGCTCTTGTGTTACCGGTAAAGAAAGACGGGAAAGTAACCGAACTGGCTGCATTCAGGAATACAATACTGCCATCAGGCAATACCAGGCGGAACTGCCCTCCCCTTGGGGTGGAAAGCGTATGCATAGCCGGCATAGTATTCGGGTCTTCCACGGAGGTATACTGCAGTTCTCCTGAAGCAGACTTGCGCACCTGTTTTCCAGCGGCCACCAGCATACCGTTTGCAGCTGTATCCAACACGATTACCGTTCCATCTTCCAGTGTAAGTGTTGCTTTGTCGCCCCCAGGCAATACATCGCCCGGCACCACCTGTTTGCGCACTTCCGCTATCAGATCAGTTTCACTATTCTCCGGCCAAAGGAGGAACGCGGCCAATCCCACCAGGGCCACGAATACCGCCGCCACGGCCATCCGCTTACGGAACATGCGCACAATAAGGGGCTGCTGCGTCCGGGCCGGAGTAGCTGCTTTCAGCATCACGGCATGAAACAGGGCATCCGCCCTTTTTTCGTCGGACAATCCACTGAACTTTCCATCCGATAACGCCGCTTCCACAGCGGCTTTCAGTTGCTCTTCTCCTTCTGCTGCACGGGCCAGTTCCAGGAACCGGGTCAGTTCGGCCGGCGTGAGTTGGTCGTTCAGGTATTTATCCAATAATGTATTCCAATCAGGTTGCATGTTGTAGGTATTTTTCCAGCTAAGGCAAGGCCATCTGGTATAAAGACACAATTATTTAACGTAAGGAGTAGCGAGAGATAAAATTATTTTTCCAGGAGCCGGTAAAGCGCCAGCAGGAGCAACATTCCGGCGGCATGCTGTTGAAGAAAGGTCCTGAGAGAAGCGAGCGCCTTGCGCAGGTGCACCTTTACGGTGAGCGGGGAAATGTTCAGTTTTTCGGCAATTTCCGCGGTGGTTAGTCCCTGAAAACGGCTCATTTCGAATACGGCACGCTGCTGGGCGGGTAATCCCTCCACCCCTTTGTGTACGAGGGCTTCAGCGTCTTTCAGGAGCAGGAGGTCGTCGGCGAGGGCGGTTTCTTTAAAGTAGTTTTCCAGTTCTTCTCCGAAAGACTCTTCCTTTAACCTGGTGCGGAGCGCGTTGAAAATATGGTTCCGGGCCACGGTAAAAAGGTATCCTTCAAAGTTCCTGATTCCAGGCAGTTCGGTGCGGTTCAGCCATATTTTAAGGAACACATCCTGCACCAGTTCCTCTGAGCGTTCGGTAGATTTGGTAAAGGCGAGGGCCACAGAAAAAATACTGTCCCAATGTGCATTGAACAATACCCTGAAGGCGGCGGAGTCGCCCCCCGCGATTTGTTCAATCAGTACAGGATCCGTATGCAATGGAGAAGTAGCCAATTCATCGTGTTAATGGGTAAAATTAGGGAATGAAAACGAGACCACATATTCATGTGAAAATACACTTCATCCTTTCTAGTGGATTTTCAGAAAGAAAAACGCCGGATAGTTTTGCCACCGTAAAATTATTGCACCATGTTCCCGTTTCTTTCTTTCGTTAGAAAAACCTTCCTCCCTGCCTTTCTGCTTTTGCTGGCTGCATCCTGTCATAAAGACAAAGACAAGGATAACGAACCCGCTCCTGTAGCAGGCCCGGAGATCACTGCAGTTGCACCTTCACATGCGTTGAAAGGCGCATTCATCAGCATTACCGGAAAAAATTTCAGCACCACCACTCAGGGGAACGAAGTGCGGTTCTCCGGTAACAACGCCGTTGCCGATGTACTTGACGCATCCGCTACCACCCTCACGGTACGTGTACCCGAAACAGCCATCACCGGAAAAATAACCATCACCGTAAACAACCGTACCGTTACTTCCACCCAGGACTTCGTGGTAGACGAGCCCGTTCTTGCCATTACAGAATTTCAACCGAAGCAGGGGCCATTCGGCACTACAGTCGTTATCAATGGTACTAAGTTCGGCGATGATGTAAAGGTGACCCTGAACAATGTGGAAGCCACCATCCTGGAAAAAACGGCTGCGCAAATCCGTTTCCTGGTGCCCACCAACACCACACTGGTGAAACACAAAATCAGGATCGTATCTGATGGCGCAGCGGTTGAATCCGCCGATGAGTTCACGGTTACCGCCGCAGGACCTTACGCGCAATGGGTCAGCAAACCCGTAAACGCGGCGCCCGCCAGTATTTATACGCATGGCGTTTCATTTGTATGGCAGAACAAGATTTATTGGGGATTCACGAAATTGAGCGCCCTGCAAAATGAAGCTTCTTATATGGTGCTGGATCCCGCTGCCGCACAGCCCACCTGGACAATTGGCAATCCGCCACCACAACCAATGGCGCCACCAACACAACAAAGCGCCATGGCCGTGGTGCACAACAATAAAGTGTATTTCGGCACCGGACTTACACCCACAGCCAGTAACAAATGGTGGCTTTTTGATCCGGCGCAAAATACTGCGCAGCAACAACAGGACTTCCCCGTATCCATAGCGAATGGCATTGCTTTCACGCTGAACGGGAACCTGTATGCCGGTGGTGGTGGCACCAATAAAACATTCCACCAGTTCCATCCGGGGACCAATACCTGGACCCCGACCTTCACCGGCAACTTCCGCGAACTGACAAGGGCCACCGCTTTCGTGATCGGGAACGAAGCATTTCTTGGCCCCGCGCTCCTGGACCCAGGCGGGGAAAGAAAGTTCTTTTACCGCTGCAATGGAACATCATTGGAAGCCGTAACACCTTTACCGGTAAATGCTTCCGCGCCTGCCGTCTCCTCTTTCACCATCGGAAACAAAGGATATATTGCCCTGAACGGTCAGGTTTGGGAGTACGCACCTGGTGGCAACGGCGGCACCTGGCGCGCGGTACTGAGCCAGTCAGGTGCGCCATTGATTGCTTATACCGCAACCGTGGTGGTGAATGGTCAGCAACAGGTACTGGGCTGGACGAATAAAGGGGAGTTGTTTGAGTTGAGGATGAATTAGGGGTGAAGCCGCGTGAGGGATTGCAACGAAAAGCCCGCAACCGCCGCCGCGAAAAATGAACTGTTTTACCTAACGGTATTTCGTTGCGGCCGGCGGGAGGACTTGCAGTGGAAAGCCCGACCCGACGAAGGAGGGACACGCCCCAAAATGGTCATTAAAAAATTACCTGGGCGCCTTCCATTTCCAAAGGCTTTGGGCAAAGCCCTGGAATGCCTCGTTGGTAAAGTAGAAATTATTGCGAAAACGGCACATCCCCTCCAGTTGGCCGCATTGTGCTAAACTTCCGATCAGGAAACTATCCACTTTACCCTTCAGCAAATCCTTGCCGTTCGTGGCAATGCGGTACATGTATCGTGCACCGAAAGGCACTGACGTGAGCAACCAAAGGTGTTGTGTGGTGGAATCGTACCAGGCATCGGTTACGCGTCCCTTCAGCAACAACTGGTCCGTATATTTTGCGGTGTAATACTGACCGGGCCTGGCGGGAAGGATAAACAACCTGGTGGTATCTGTTTCTTTCGTAAAAAGGAGCAATTGTCCGTTGAGGCAAATCATGGCTTCCGCATCCAGTTTCATGCGACCTTCCCTGCGTTCCGGGTATTCAAAGCTAATGGTATCGGCCATTACGGTTTTTGCCCCTTCATTGGCAAGGGCAGCTTTTGAAACAACATAAATCTTTTTCCGGATGCGGCGTTGCAGGTTATCACCCGTATCTCCGATATAAAAATACTGGTCGTCCTGTGCGAGACATTCCCAATCTGCATTGTAAGCGTTCTTTACCCAAACGGAACGCAGGATGGCTCCGGTGGCCGTATCTATTTTGAAAAGAAAGGGCGTATTGTCACTGTCATTGTGTGTCCAGAAACCGCCGTCCCAATACACCAGTGCCGAACTTTCCTTCAGCACATCAGGCAGGCGGTTCACGAAAGTAATCGCAGGCGGCTTAACAGGCTGGGGCTGCGCTTGAATTGAAGTAAACAACAGGCTAAATAATATGATCAGTTTGATTTTACGCACCTATAAATTTACCAAATAGAAGTATTGTTTGAAAGTCTTTGCAAATCGTTAACATGAAAAAAGTGGTAACGCTTTAAACCTTTGCCTCTTCCCCTCTTCTATCCTTTTATAAAATGAATACAATGAAAAAAATATGCTTCCTCGCGGCGTTTGGTATTGCCGCTGCTTTTAGCGCCAATGCGCAAACCGATTCTGTAAAAATTACGAAACGTGCCGAAGTAAAAAAAGAGTGGAAAAAGGAGCATGGAGATAAGATGAAGGCGAAGAAAATGGACCTGAAAGAAGAGCTCGGACTTACAGATGCACAGGGGCAGGAAGTGAAGAAGCTGAACGAAGAATATGGGGAAAAGATGAAAGCTGTGCGTCAGAACACGAGCCTGAGTGAAGACCAGAAAAAAGAGCAGCTTAAAAGTATGAACACAGAGCGCAATGCAAAATTGAAAACCATTGTAGGCCCTGAGAAATATGCAGAGATGGAGCAGAAGCGGAAAGCGATGCGTGAAAAAGCCGGGGAGCGCATGAAGGAGCGGAAAGGCAAAAGGGCGACCGGCGCCGGAAAATAGACTGGGTTTGTTTCGTCATAGCAAAAGCCCCGCCATTCGTTGGCGGGGCTTGTTGTATTAAACCAGTTTGAATGTTTCGAGGAACTTGGTGTTGAAGTTTCCTTTCCTGAAATCTTCGTTCTGCATCAGTTGCAGGTGGAAGGGAATGGTCGTTTTCACACCTTCGATCACATATTCGCTGAGTGCGCGGTACATGGTGTTGATGGCCTCATCGCGGGTACGTGCCACGGTGATCAGTTTCCCGATCATGGAATCGTAATACGGCGGGATCACGTAACCTGCGTACACATGGGAATCAACACGTACGCCGTGTCCTCCGGGCGTGTGCAATACAGTGATTTTCCCGGGTGATGGGCGGAAATCGTTGTAGGGATCTTCGGCGTTGATGCGGCATTCGATGGCGTGCATCTGCGGCTCGTAATTCAGTCCGGATATCTTCTCTCCCATCGCGATTTTGATCTGTTCTTTGATGAGATCGAAGTTGATCACTTCTTCGGTAACGCAGTGTTCTACCTGGATACGGGTATTCATTTCCATGAAGTAGAAGTTGCGGTGCTTGTCTACGAGGAACTCGATGGTACCCACGCCTTCGTAGTTGATGGCCGAAGCTGCTTTGATGGCGGCTTCTCCCATTTTCTGACGCAGTTCAGGCGTCATAAAAGGCGAAGGGGATTCTTCCACGAGTTTCTGGTGACGGCGCTGGATGGAGCAGTCGCGTTCGCTGAGGTGGCACACGGTACCGTAGCGGTCGCCGGCCACCTGGATCTCGATGTGGCGGGGTTCTTCCACGAATTTTTCCATGTACACGCCATCGTTTTTGAACGAGGCTGCGGCTTCAGTTTTGGCGGTGGTGTATGCGCGTTCCATTTCGCTTTCCTGCCATACCACGCGCATACCCTTTCCTCCGCCACCTGCGGTGGCTTTGAGGATAACGGGATAGCCCATTTCGTTGCCGAGTTTCACGGCCTCTTCGAGGCTGCCCAGGAGGCCTTCGCTTCCGGGGATAACGGGCACACCGGCTTTGATCATGGTTTCCTTGGCGGTGATTTTATCACCCATGGAATTGATCTGGGCCGGTGTTGGTCCGATGAATTTGATATTGTGTTCGCCGCATATTTCCGCGAAGCGGGCATTTTCGGCGAGGAAACCATATCCGGGGTGCACCGCGTCGGCATTGGTGATTTCGGCGGCGGCCATGATATGGGGAATATTGAGGTAGGAATCTGCGCTTTGGGGGCGGCCGATACACACGGCTTCGTCGGCGAACTTCACGTGTAAACTGTCTTTATCGGCAGTAGAGTAAACCGCGACCGTTTTGATGCCCATTTCCCGGCAGGTCCTTATCACACGAAGAGCAATCTCACCGCGGTTCGCAATCAGTACTTTCTTAAACATAGTAATTGAATGTTGAGGTTAGGCTGGTTCAACCAGGAACAGGGGCTGGTCGTATTCTACGGGGGAAGCGTCGTCCACCAGTATTTTTACGATACGGCCTTTCACTTCGCTTTCAATTTCGTTGAAAAGCTTCATGGCTTCGATGATGCACACCACTTTACCGGCTGCTACTTCGTCGCCAACCTGAACGAAGGAGGGTTTATCGGGTGATGGGCTGCGGTAGAAAGTACCGATCATCGGGCTCTTGATGGTGAGCAGGTTGTCGGCCTTGGGTTCCGCCGCAACAGGGGCAGCGGGGGCGCCGGCCTGTGGAGCAGGTGCGGCAGGTGCAGGAGCGGGAGCCTGGGCAACAGGTGCGGCGTACATGGCTTGCGGCGCAGCAATCATCTGTTGAACGGGTTCTTCTTTCTGTTTGATGGTTATTTTGAATTCCTGCTCTTCGATGGTCAGTTCACCGATGTTGGACTTGTTGACAATTTTGATCAACTCCTGAATTTGTTTAAAATCCATGGGGTTCAATTTAGGTTGTTTGATTGAAAATATAACGGGCGGCTAAATTAGGGAAAACACCATTCAAAACGTCAAAACCGGTTGAAAATGGTCATTTTTTTGCTAGAATCGGGGGAAAACCGGTTAAAAAACCGAGGGCGTCGCTCCAAGCGACGCCCTCGGTAAGGTATTATTCTTTCACGCGTTCCACGTATTCACCGGTTTTGGTGTTCACGCGGATCAGCTCACCTTCGTTCACGAACAGGGGCACCATAACGGTAGCGCCTGTTTCAACGGTGGCTGGTTTGAGGGTGCGGGTTGCGGTATCACCTTTCATTCCGGGTTCGGAGTAGGTGACCAGCAGCACAATTTTATCGGGGAGCTCCACGCTCATGGGGAGGTCGGTATCGGTGTTGATCATCACGAATACTTCCTGGCCGTCTTTCAGGAACTGGGGGGCGTCCACCATGTCTTCGTTCAGTACAATCTGTTCGAAGGTTTCGTTGTCCATGAAGTTGTAACCGGAATCATCTTTATAGAGGAACTGGTAGTTTTTTTTCTCCACGCGTACGGGGAAGATGGTATCACCGCTGTTCCAGGTATGTTCGATGGTACGGGCGTTGTCCACCCCTTTCAGTTTTGCCCAAACTTTAGCGGCGGCACGGGCAGTTTTGTTCTGTCCGAATTCCACCACTGAATACAGGTTATTGTCCAGTTTCAGGATCATTCCCCTGCTGATGTCTGCTGTAGTTGCCATATAGTGAAAAATGATTTGGGGGCAAAGGTAAGGGTTTTAGTTCCTTCCCCATGCCCCCGGGCAATTCAATTTTTCAGGTGTAAAACCTGTTTATTTTGATTTGATGATGATGACGCCGTTTTTGCCTTTGTCGCCGTATTTAGCAATGGCGGGTTCATTTTTCAGCACATCGATGGAGTCAATAGTACTCGGATTCACCTTCAGCGCATCATATTCCTTCCAAGT